>JAEYTP010000079.1 GCA_023433945.1 Bacillota bacterium
TTGAAGCATTGATGCTGCTCAGTTTTGGTGCAGCATGGCCGGTACAGATATATAAATCTTATACCTCCAAAAAAACAGCAGGGAAAAGCGTTATGTTTCTGTATATTGTTGTTTTTGGATATCTGTGTGGAATAACACATAAAATTCTCTTCAGCCGTGATATCGTCATGATTCTGTACATAATTAATCTTTTAATGGTATCAACAGATATATTGTTATATTATAGAAACAAGCGATATGAAAAGATGGAAGCAAAAAGAAGCTAGTTTTTGCTAGCTTCTTTTTTGATGCATTATAGAAAATTAGAATCAATGATAAGCTAGTTTTTACTAGCTTCTTTTTTGTTGATGTAAACGAACCAATAAGCCAGTCCTGTAAATAAAACCCCGCCAACTATGTTTCCTAATGTGACAGGTAGTAAGTTTCCTACAAAAAAGTTACCCCAATTAAGTCCCTCAATTTGTGTAGCAGTTGCGCCTAAGGACATGGCCTGAGAAACCATATCCGCATTACCTTTTGCCAGAATGCCCATAGGAATATAATACATATTTGCTACACTGTGCTCAAAGCCTGATGTGATAAATAACCAAATTGGAAAGAAAATTGCAAATAGTCTTCCCATCATATCCTTTGTTCCATATGCCATCCAAACAGCCAGTGTTACCAACCAGTTACATAGAATTCCCATTGAGAAAGCCTTAACAAAGGTTAGAGAAGTCTTGTACGCAGCTGTCTTTATGGTGAATGCTCCCAACATATTATGGGAAAAATCAAGTTGTCCGGAAAAATATATTAGAATAACAATAATTAATGCACCAATAAAGTTTCCTGTATAAACAGCAACCCAGTTTTTTAAAAGTCCTCTCACATTTATTTTTCTCTCGGCCAGAGCGCACACCATAAGCGTATTGCCTGTAAACAGCTCGCCCCCTGCAATTATTACAAGCATTAAACCCGTTGCGAATAAAGCTCCAGCTAGAGCTTTTCCCAAGCCAAGGTTATTAATTCCATATATAGCGGCATTTGAACCCTCCGCAGCAAACGCAATAAAGGCCCCTGCCAGTATACCCAATACGAACAGCTTTATAAAGCTGGTATTGGCTTTTTTTATTCCATTTTCAACAGTCTGTCTTGCAATTTCCTCAGGTGCCAATAATCTATTTTTTTCACTCATATTTAACCTCATCTATGTAATTCATATGTGTTATATAAATTATCATTGTAAAATTGTTTTAATTGATTAATCTAATATACCTTTGGTTATCAACCAAAAGCTGCGATTTTCTAATAGATATTTATTCTATAATTTAACTATCGTTATATTAGTCTTTATTGTATAAATTTTATCCAAAAGTAATCATGTATTCTTTCATAGATCTAAGAGGGTCCAGTTCAGAATCTCTTTTCATGTATTCTATTAGTTCTGTACAAAGTGAACAAGCCTTTTTCAAGTCACATAACGCTTGCCTGTACGCGTCCTCAATATGCATAAAAAAACACGCCCTGTTATAATAAAGGAACGATGCAGAAGGGCACCTTTTTATTCCCTGTGTCAATATATCTACTGCCCTTTGGTACTCACCCTTTTCGGCAAATATTAGAGAATAGTTTAAGTAGCAGTATGAATAATCGGGATTTACACTTATTGACTTTTCATAATAATCAACTGCCTTGTTCGTATATCCAAGCCTATTCATTATAACTCCAGCATTAAATAGAGCCTTATAATGTCCTGGTTCAATTGCCAAAGCCTTCCGTATGGCGTTCAAAGCCTTATCATATTGGCCTAAGTCCTCATAAACGGCAGCAACATTGTTGTATGCCCAAAAATTGTGAGGATTTATTTCAGAAGTACACTCATAATACTGTGCCGCGAGAGCTTTTTCTCCCGTCTCATCATAAGCATTAGCCAAAAAGAAACAGGCACTTTCAAAATTATTATCTAGATGATATGCCTTTTCATACAAAGGTATTGCCTGCACATAGTTCTTTTTATCATCGTATATAATGGCCATACCATAATACGCCCGTGCATTATTCTCATTAATGTCCAGTACTTTCTGATATGTCACCAATGCGTCATCTTGCCTGCCCATAGTATCCAATGAGCAAGCAATATCCATTAGAACCTCTTCTCTAGGTATACAATGTTTGTTTGAGTCGCAAGCAGCAAGTATTCTGTTATACAGTTTAATAGACCATGAAGGTCTTAACTTGTCGATAAAGGCAGCTAATTTATAAATAAAGTAATAGTAATTTTTTTTCATTTTTATAATATGACCTCAATAAACAGGTATTATTACATAAAGCCCGATAGAAATTTTAGCATAAAAGTTATTTTAAGGGTAGTTTTTTTGAACTGCAAATTGGGCAATTAGAGACGGATAAAGGCATCTCAAGACCGCAATCCTCCATTAGCTTACCATTTGTAAGTATTTCATAAGTTCTTCCGTCTGCGGCAATTTTACCATTTTTAAGTACTATTGTTCTATCGCATATTTCCAAAATCATATCCAAATCGTGGCTGGTAATGATTTTTGTGTGACTGAAGCCCTTTAAAATTTGCATCAATCGTCTTCTTGCCTTTGGGTCTAAGGATGCTGACGGCTCATCCATAATTAGAATATCCGGTTTCATGGCAGTTGTGGTTGCAATGGAAACAAGCCTCTTTTCACCACCAGATAATCTATATGCTGGCCTACTTGCAATATTCTGCATCCCTACCTCTATTAGAGCCTCATCTACCCTTTTCTTTACTTCAATCTCATCAAGCATAAGATTTCTAGGGCCAAAAGCCACGTCTTCATACACTGTGGTCATAAAAAGCTGATCATCCGGGTCCTGAAATGTCATCCCTATGCTTCTTCTTACCTCACCCAAGGTTTTTTTTGTAACTGGAATGTCCCCAATTCTAACATCACCTTCCTGAGGAAAAACAATGCCGGTAAGAATAGATAAAAGAGTTGATTTTCCGGCACCATTAGCACCAACGACGCCAATAGACTCACCATGACCTATTAGAAAAGATACATCATCAATGGCCTTATTTCCATCAGGGTATGTATAACTCACACGAGAAAGCTCTATCTTATGATGGCTCATATTATTTCTCCTCCATTAAAACATATTAGCTAAGATATACAATAAGTTGTTCAATCAAGGTTGGAATATTATAAATCCTCGCAAGTAAAATTAAGCTACAGGTACAAAAAACCAAAATTATATCTTTCCAACCAAATCTAGTCCTTTTACCAACAAAACCTTCTCCCTTATAGCCTCTAAGGATCATAGCATAATATATCCTCTGTGCACGCGCGAAGGTTCTAAGTAGCAGCTGTCCCATCATTGTTGAGAATACCTTAAGCTCAATACCTTTTCCTTTGGGGTTTCTCATCTGATGAGCCTTTATCATATTTGATGCTTCCTCCATCAGCACATAAAAGTATCGATATATAAGTACTACAACCGTTATAAAAATGGATGGAATCCTTAGGCTCCTCAATGCACCAGCTATACCATCAATCCCCGTTGTTGCAATCAAAATTATGCCAGCACTTATCATAAGGGTGCCTTTTATAACCAGTGATATAAATGTTAACCACCCTGCAGCTACTTCAAAACCATTAATATGTATAAGCTGTCTATCTAATATTGGATTTAGAATGGCAGCAATAATAATAATAGGTTCGAAAAACAGAATTCTTCTTATTATCAATGAAACAGGTATCTCTCCCAAGCCTGCAGCTAAGACAGGCAACAGCGCAAACGGTAGGAGAGCTATTACCTCATACCTTCCAAACGACGCAAGCGAAACTACGTAAAATACTGTAATAATAAGCTTGGAAAGACTGTTAAGGTTATTGATAGTATTATTATACCTGGCATATTCATCTAAATGTTTTATATTGAATAGAGTATTTGAAATGTTCTGCATTAGCACTCCTTGAGTTAAATAATAGCTTCTTAAGATTAAATAATAAACCATTATTAAATTTTTTTCAAACATACTTCTTATAAAACCACAAAAATAAGGTTGTTGATAAATTATCTATCAACAACCTTGCTATTTGTGGTAATTACTTAATACAGAATTAAAATTATCAATAAGGACAGTCTACTGCTTTTATATTATTATCAAAAATGTTTTCACAGTCTGGAATGTAGGCCTTAAGTGCAGTAAAGCATCCATCAAATATATGTTCTGATGGTGTTGCAGGAACAAATATAGTATCTCCTGTACTAAACTCCACAGATGCTTCCCCTGATTTTATACACCCGCTACCATCAATCACTATGTATATATAAAACCTGCTTCCATCAGTAGCCTCACAAAATTGTCCCACCGCTTCATATCTTTCACATCCAAAGTACCTGTTTACAGGAATATATGTTTTCTTCAAGGATTCATTTTCTTGTACAGTCACTCCAGTACACTTTTGGCAATTGTTTTTTGAGCTAAAGTCTATTACTTCTAATGCCCTTTCAAGGTGAAGCGGTCTCTTATTTCCGCTGCTATCCACCCTGTTATAATCATATATTCTGTATGTAATATCAGATGTCTGCTGAATTTCTATTAATACTATACCCTCTCCAATTGAATGCACCAGACCTGCCGGAATACTTATGACATCTCCAGGCACAACCTCAATCTCATTAAGATAACGTTCAATATCATGGGATTTTGCTGCTAACTTGAATTCTTCTATTGTTGTTCCAGGCTTTAATCCTGCAATGAGTTTTGCACCTGGCTTCGCATCCAGTATGTACCACATCTCATTTTTGCCTGCTCCACCCTCATATACAGCCGCATAACTATCATCAGGATGGACCTGTATAGAAAGCTTATCATTTGCATCAATGAATTTTATCAAAAGGGGTAAATCATTACCCTCGGTGTCAAAGCGGGTGCCTAGCATTCCTCTTGGATCGCTAGCTATTGCTTCAGGCAGTGTCATCCCCTTTAGATAACCATTAGCTACTATACTAACACCATTTTTATGGCAGGAAACTTCCCAGCTCTCTGCTAGTTTCCCATCCGGCACAGGTCTGCCAAACTTCTCAAAGTTACGCCCGCCCCACATATAGTCCTTATAAACTGGTATAAACTTCATTGGATAAAGCATCTTTTATAAACTCCATTAAATTTTTTGTCTTCTTTATACTAATTCAAATTAAGCATATAGTCAACTTTCAATGATTTTTTAATCACCTACAAATGTTATTTAATTGTTATCACTTTGAAAGCTTAAAAAGCTTTGAAAGCTTGAGTCTATTCCCGTAATGCAATATAGCTAATGAGTAAAGCTTAATGCTTACCATACTGACTATTGCTAGTGTAATAACCAATATTCCTAGTGAAGTAATGATCTCCCATGCTGCAACGTCGGTCGATATCAGTCTAGAAGGCATTGAGAATGATGCAGAAAGCGGTACAAGAGAAGCAGCTTTTGCGGCAACACTATTAGGTATTGCAAAAGTCCCATATGCAAAGTAGAAAGCTATTACAGAGATAAAAGACATAGGCATCATTGCAGAGTTAACATCCTCAGCCTTACTTACAGTCGCACCAACAACCGCATACATCATTGCGTACAGGAAGTATCCCAATATAAAGTAAACAATCATTAAAACAATTGCCATAGGAGAAAAACTACTAAAATCTATTGACATCCCACCAATTGAAAGATTCCCCGGAAAGAATACCTTGAAACCTGCAAAACCTGTCAATAATATAAGTGCTAATTGCATTAACCCAAGACAGCCCATGCCTGCAACCTTACCTAGAATGATGCTGGAAGGTTTGACTGAAGTAACCAGAACTTCCATAACCCTTGATGTTTTTTCAGAGGCAACCGACATCGATACACTATATCCATAAAAATATATTGCAAAGAATAGAACAATTACTATTACTATACTTGCGAAGTACCCACCCCACTTATTTTTTCCTAGCTCGTTGGTGTTAATGCTAAAATCAGTTAGAACTTTAGCACTTATAGAGTCAGACACATTCTCTTTTGTCAAAAGGTCTTTTGTAAATTGCTTCTTCAAAATATCAGTTAACATCGAAGGATCGGGACCATCTCCATACTGCTTAACAAAATAGTCAAACATCGGCATACCATCTTTATCATTAATAACTATTAATGATCCATTTCCATTCTCCTTAATATCATTCTTTAGCTTATCGATACTATCTGATGTTTCTACCTTTATACTATACCCTTCTAGTGACTGTTCTATATTAGCTATGTTATCCTTGTAGTAACCACTGTTGTCTACAAAATAAACAACTTCCTTTTCCCCATTATTTTCACCCTGCACACCTTCGTCCTTACTGGAGTTCATTATCAGCGAAGGAATAATTATTGCAGCTAATACAATTATTAGTATAACAATTGTTGAAATTATAAATGATTTCTTTTTTGCATTTTCATTGAAGGTATACTTAAAAACCTCTAAAAACTCTTTCATTATTTAGTTTCCTTCCTTTCTGCACTATCTTCTTCGTTATATGTACCAACCTTCTCAATAAATATTTCATGTAAGGAAGGTTCTCTGATTTCAAACTTATCAAGAGGTAATCCCTCGTCAAGTATCTTCTGAAGAAGGCTATAGCCCTGCTTTTCGTCAGATATCTTGAACTCGTAGCCTGCCGCAGACTGAGTAATCTTCTTTATTCCTAGTTCCTGTGCCAGCTTTTCGATCTCACCCTGACATTTCACCTCTAGATTTGTTCTTCCGTAGCTAGCTTTGATATCTCTAAGATTTCCATTGAGGATAGCATTTCCTCCCTTTAAAAGAACAATATCTCTGCAGAACTCTTCTACTGCGTTCATTTGGTGACTTGACATGATAATGTATCTATTCTTTTCAACCAATTCATATACCACACTCTTAAAAAGGTCTGTATTTACTGGATCAAGCCCGCTAAATGGTTCATCCAAAAAGATTAACTCTGGATCATGTATCAACGCTGCAATAAGCTGTATCTTCTGCTGATTACCCTTTGAAAGCTTTTCTGCATTCATATTCTCATATTGCAAAGCATCTAACCTGCCTAACCAATACTTTATATTCTTTTTTGCAGTATCCTTGCTAATACCCCTTAGCCTTGCAAAATACATAAGTTGCTCCGATACCTTAACCTTTGGATATAGTCCTCTTTCCTCTGGTAAATATCCAAACAAAAGCTTATGCTTTGAGATTTGGTCACCATTCCAATATATTTCTCCGCTATCCTTGTTAATGACATTTAGAATCATTCTTATCGTTGTGGTTTTGCCTGCTCCATTAGTTCCCAAAAGCCCAAAAACTCCTGGTTTTAGAACCTCAAAACTCAAATCATTAACTACCTTTTTCTCTCCATAATATTTGGAGACTCCTTTTACTTCTAACCCCATGTTTTCACCTCTTAATTATTTTTATTTTTAAATTTGTTTATCTGTAGATAGAGCATTACCAATAAATATGCGTAATAGGCTAACAGTAATGCCATAAAAATGCATGCAAGCGGAATGAAATAAAATACCTTATGCTCAACTAAAAACAGTGTATATACTATCCAATATATTAAGCAAGGTAGCCCAGCAAAAAGTAATACCTTAGCGAGCTTCTTATTTCTTTGAATCAATGGTTCAAAATCATTATAGAAGATTGGTTTCTCATCTTCATACTCTTTTCGGAGTATATACCATCCAAAGCCGACTTTATATATATCCCAGCCATCATCTCTAACAAGGGCTATATATTGGGGTGTAAGCTTTGTTTGATAATCAACACAAAATTTTGTCTTTCTTGGTTTTGCTTTCTCAAATGAAAATCTAATACCATCCCAAGCTATATCAACCAATCTTAAGCCACTATTCTCCATCTCCTCAAGCCACTTTTCTATTTTTTCGTGTTCCCAGGCCCACCACCATTTAGTAACCTTAATCATGTAACTCACCCCTTACATCATTTCCATTATTATACAATTCTTCTATTCTGTCAATTTCCACCGCAAGCAATTGCTTGCCGGTTTCAGTCAACTGATATAGCTTTCTCCTGTCTTCCTCCCCAGCTGATTCAATAAGCCCATCCTTTTCAAACTTAGTGAGCGTACCATATATAGTACCTGCTCCAAGGGTTATCCTATCTTTAGTGATCTCCCTGACATGTAATATAATCCCGTAACCATGTTTGGGCTTTATTAATGATAGCAGGATGTAAAAAGCTGTTTCTGTCATAGGCAAATATGACCTAATGTTTTTATCCATAATCATCTACCTCGTTAATTCTTTATATCATTTCGCAATATACCAATGCTCAATGTATCATGCTCAATGCATCAACCTCAATATGTCATGCCCCTAAGCATCAAGCCTCAGTATATCAGGCCCCAATACATCAAGCCTCAATGTATCAGACTTTAATGCATCGAGCCTCAATGTATCGCACTGTGATATATCATGATATAACTATATCACTGCTTGATACATTGTGTCAAGATATATTTATACATTTTTTCCTAAATAAAATAAAAAATTTAATGAATATGTTATCATATTTGAAATGCTGGAATAAGTAAACTATCTGCCTGATTTTTTTCTAGTGCTAATGAATTTAACCACAGTATCAACTAAAAAAATTATTAAAACCACTAGAATTATTAAAAGGAAATATACCCTTTTGGCAAACTTATTTGGCTTCTCAAAAAGTGACTTGAGACTTTTATTATTGTCAACATTTTTGCTACCCCTATAAGTATTATAATGCGCTGGAATTAGAGACATACCTGTAGAATTATCAAACGAGGCTAGGTATTGGGCAATAGCTAGCCATTCTTTTAACTCAACCTTTCTTGAGCCTTCCTTTGCGTAAATAATATAGTCCTTTAAATCCTTTATTGGAATACCTTCCCTCGTTTTTGGCACTACCGAAATCATGTTATATGTTTTCTTTGAAACACGCCTTAACATTTGTGCATTGTACATTCCTGTTACCACTCTATATAGCTTGTCGTCCTTAATCATTTCATTACTGTCATCTTCATTTACAATATTAACATTAGTAACCTTATTGAAAATGAGTCTATTAACATTAAATGTGTAACTTATTCCGGAAAGAAAAAGCTGCATACTATCAAACATTGGTGAAATAGATGCATCAAGCTCTGCAAGTGATTTTAACTCTTTTCCTGAAATATATGCACTGACTAAAGGACAGCTGGACAACCCATCCGCCCCTATTCCTAATGGAGTCAAAGAAAACACATTTGAGATAGTTACATCTCCATCAACAAGTGAATCCCGTAAAGACCCCGCTGAAATAATGGCAGCTGTTATGGGTATATAATCCTCCCCTTCAGCCTTTTTCACTGCATAAATAAATGAGTCTGTTATCAGATTGGCCAAAGGTTGCTCCTTGTGTTCCTTTACAATAGACTTTATTGAATTAAATGTAAAAGGAGAAAATGCCAGTGTTCTATCAAAACCTTCCCCAAAATTATCAAGGTATTTATGTTGTATAAGCTCTTTGTACTGGCTAATCTGGTTGACTACTTCATTATTTTCTGCTATCGAGGAATCTATTTTATTAAGAGCATACTCACCTAGGTTCCAACGCCCATTCTTATTTTCAGTGAGCAGCATTTCACCAAGGTATTCACCATATTCTCCACAGGAGCCTATTATTGTATCCCCAATTATTATGGGCTTATCAAGTTTTGTGTGGGTATGTCCACTTATTATGACATCAATATCAGGTACTTTTTTAGCAAGTATCTCATCCTCTGATTTACTTTTTTGAGTCCATGTACCCGAGTGGGAAAGGCATATAATAATATCGGCTTTTTCTTGATTTTTAAGTATTTTGACCATTTTTTTTGCAACAAAAACGGTATCGTCAAATGTAACTTGTGAGGTTGCAGTACTGTTTGAAGCGTCTTGCCCCATCAAACCAAAGACGCCTACTTTGATGTCTCCCTTGGTGATAATGGCATAGTCTAAAACCCCATATGCTTTCATGGCCTGCTGTAATTTGTACTGTGACGCATTCATGCTACTTTCCTGAGGAAAAATAATATTTGAACTAACTATTTGGGGGCACCTTTTACTGTTATTCTTCGCCGCATAAAGATGGCTCGTCAGCCCATTTATAGTAAAATCGAATTCATGGTTTCCAAAAGTGGTCACGTCATATCCCATTTCTCCCATTATAGCAAGCTCAGGTGCATCAGTTGCAAAGATTGTCTGAAATAGTGTTCCCATGGAATAGTCACCTGCATCAACAAGAATATTATTGCTACCCTTCCCACGCGCTATATCAATCTGAGTCTTTAACCGCGCATATCCTCCTTCACCACTGTTTGTTGCAGTTAAGTGGTCGTGAAGGTCATGCGTAAAAAGAATCCTAAGCTGTTTTGGGCTATAATTAAATAAGCCCTCCCCAGCTGATGTAGCGGCACTGACAAATGTAAATGATGCACAGCTGATGCACAAAACACATATCATAATAAGTTGCTTGTATAATTTATTCATGGTATATCCCTATCCTAATATTTGATGGTCCATGGTGTTTCTTGGCAAAACACTGGTCAATAAATTATACTAGTAATAAACAGAAGTATTCCTTTTTGATAGCTGTCTTATTGAAAGAACTGCCTCTACAATCTGCTTTACATACTTAGAAGAGAATTCCTCTATTAAACTTGGGGAAAGCAAGCCTGCAGCTGGCTCAGCTATAACCACACCATTTGCACCCACATCTTTGTATGCCTTTATATACTCTATTGCAAACTGAGTTGTTTTTCTGAGTGTCTCATGAACCATATCAGGCTCAATTTGGCAATTAATCATTATCTCTGTCATATCCATGAGTCTTCCTGCCAAGGAGAACGGTCCAATAACACCAGCAAATACTGGTCTGTCAGTAATCATTTCGGTTGCTTTTCTAAAGGCTTCAATATAAAGTCCTGTTCTTCCCGCACCAACTTCAGGAACCTTTAATTTAAGGGCATCATCTTCATCATTAATTATTCTACCAATAACGGTTGGAACTTCATCTCCAGAAATCTTTATCTGTGAACCAAATGCTTCGGCTTCAACAGAAAGGTCCATCATACTTAGTGCCGCTGAAGTATCACACCTATCCGCTACTCTCTTCATTCCCTCAGCCTGCTTATCACTATCTGAAATTAACTCTACAACACTTATGCCTAATAGTTGTATTGATGGGAATGACAATACCGGTATAGCTTTTTTCTGTTCAGCCTCTAATAAACTTTTTAACCAATCTTTCATATTAATCTTCATATTTTATCCCCCTGATATGTAATTTTTAGCCCGTTGTATGTTATGACATTATTTTAAATTACTAAGAGTACCGTTTTATATGACATTTTTGCGATAAATGGGAAAGTTTTTATAATCTTATTAATAAAATTGATAAATTCTTCAAATACTATTTGTGTACATGGGAGCACTAGATAATAATGGTCTATTATAACTAAAAGTGTATTCCTTAAAATAATAGGAGGAAGAATCTATGAAAAAAACTAAGCGAATTATAGCAATTTTACTTACAATCTGTATTGCTGCCAGTATTACAGCTTGCTCTAGCTCAAAAGGTCCACAGTCTTCAAATTCATCTGTAGTTAACGTAACATCTGGTGAAATTAAAACAAAAGTAATGGAGTCCTATGAACATCCTGCTTATCAGGAGTTGACACCCGAACAAGTTAAGGAGATGTATTATATCGATCCTGCAATTCTAGAGAACTACTCGGTAAATATTCCAATGATGAATGTAAATGCAAGTGAAATAGCAGTCTTTAAAGTTAAAGATACCAGTAATATTAAGGCTGTAGAAGAAGGTATAGGTAAAAGAGCAGCAGATCTAGATGAAGTTTGGAAGAGATATCTTCCAGCTCAGTATGAGCTGGTCAAAAATCATAAAATTAAGGTCAATGGTAATTATGTGATGTTTGTAGTACACCAGGATGCTGATAAAATAATAGCTACGTTTGATGAGATGGTAGCAAAGAAATAATTCTTCTCATATAAAAACAAGGTCCGCTCTGGACCTTGTTTTTACTGTTCAAACGGAATATCTGAAAACTGGATAAGCACCCTATCTATATTATTGGTAGTAAAATTCTGACTGTAAAGATTGATATCGTTAATTGTTATACAATCATCTGCTAACGTACATGGAAGCTTTATGGTAAAAGTCGTTCCTACCCCTACTTTACTTTTTACATCAATTGTGCCATCTAGCATCTCCACCAAAGATTTAACCAAAGACAGACCTATACCTGTACCTTCCGCCATTCTAGTCATTAGAGGATTTATTTGAGTAAATCTCTCAAATATCATTTCCAGCTTGTCCTCTGCAATACCAACTCCATTGTCACTGATAGAAATAAAAATATCCTCATTTTTTACAGTGATGCTTAAAATAACCTCACCTTTTTCAGGTGTATATTTTAATGCGTTGGACAATATATTTAAAATTATAGTTTCAATAATATACGGATCAAACTTGATAATCTTTATTTCTGTGTCTGTATCAAAGCTTACATTTATCTTGCGCTGCATAGTATAAGGTTGAATAGAATCTACCAGGTTTTCAACAAAATAAATTATATTACCGTTAATATAGTTTACTTTGAAGAACCCCGAATCAATTTTTGTTACATCCAGCAAATTACCTATAAGCTTAAGCAACCTAAAACAATTATGTTTCATATAAGTATTATTCTTCTGGAGCTTATTTAAATCCAGTGGGGATTGTTTTTTTATATAATACTCAGATAACTGTATAGCACTAAGGAGTACATTAAGGGGAGTCTTAAGCTCATGTGATATATTTGAAAAGAACTCTGTTTTTAATTTGTCGTATTTCAACGTTTCCTCAACCAATTCTCTATTTGAGTCCATAAGAGTGATAAGCTGCATCTCAGCCTCTTTCCTCTCACTTATCTCCTGTTCAAGCAAAAGAATGTTTGTTATGTCCTGAGCAATCAACACATAACCTATCAAGTCCTCAATATGACTTATTGGTGATACAAGGAGTTTCACAGGAATTTTACCTCTATATTGTTTAAAAATATAAGCTTCCATATCCTTACCACAGATGTCACTAAGAATTTCTTCCTCTTCATATATATTTCTAAATAATTCCGGCATAAGTATGCTTATAGTTTTCATATAAAGTTGCTTCTCAGAATAGCCACATATAGAAAGCAATTTTCTATTGCAACGTATTATCTTTCCCTTAAAATCTACAATGACAACAAAATCATTACACTTATCCAGTATTTTATATACCGGGATACAGTTTTCAATGTTTAAAAAACCTAGCACAGATATTGCATATGCAAATCCACAAACCAGCACTACAGGAAAGAAATGACCCAATTCTATATCAAGAGAAAGAATTTTATGTACAACAACCTCACAGATGAGGCCTCCTACAAGGCATATTATTGCAGAACCAAGAACAATCCTCCTCTGCCTGATTTCGGTACTAGACTTTTTATTTGTAATCCACACATAAAACAGCAGGAGAGTAGCCATACCATAAAGAATGCTAAATATATTGCTTATTCCTTCTATTAGCTCTTGTAGCCACAAGCAATCATGCAAAAAGGTAATAAATATGATACTCATTAAAAAAATTAATATATTTGGAACATAAGCCGCAAAAATAGACTTATTATTGGAGTATTTTTTACTTGTAATCAGATAAGCCAAATGTAACAGCAATGGTGGATACATGCATTTCCCAAAGAAAATAATGACCTTTAGCACTATATAAGCAGACGAGTCTTGCTGAACAAAGCTTATAAAGGAGAACGGCACTGCAAATAGATAGAAACTTGAACAAAGTAAAAGGAATATCCAATTAACATATTTGTTCCTCCCTTGTGAGAAGGCAAATATGCCGATACCTATATAAATAACTGAAATTGAAAATGAAAGTACTGAATATATGTACATATTACACCAAACTACTTTTTATTTTATTTACTACAAATTAAACAGCATTTTAAATGTGGTGACAAAAGGTATTATTCATCTACAATATTTAACATATACCAAATTTATCTATATAATTGTACCATATCTTTTTCAGCCTTCAATAACAATTTGCTTGTAAAGTGAATTTATTTGCTTTAAATAGTTTTTGGGAGATAGTCCGAATTGTCTTTTGAACGCTCTTACAAAACTGGAATAATCATTAAAACCGCATTGTTGTGCTGCCTCCGACATACTTATCCCATTTTTAATCAATTCATTAGCTTTTATTAGCCTTTTGTTATTTATATAGTTATGGAGTGTATATCCTGTACATGCTTTAAACTTATGCATTAAATAAAACTTGTTTATAAAAAACTTAGCCGATAAAAATTCTATAGTAAGCTCCTTTTCTATATTTGAATTTATATATTGAAGAATCTTGAGTATGCTCTCGTCATACTGCACTTCAATCTTTTTTATTTGTGCATCTTTTTTAATAAATAATCTATTGATGCTAATTATCATTTGGACGAAAAGGCTGTTAGCCATTATAGTGCTGGCAAAGTCCCTCCCTTTTATCTCCTTTTCCAGTAACAAAAGCAACGTTTTTAAGCTGTCCAAAGTAGTGAGTTGAGGTCTAATAACATGCATCATATCATTTTGGGCAATGGAGAAACAACTAAGAAGCTTTCCATTCTCGGAACTGTGCTGTTCTAGGAAACTATTATTTATCCAGAATACAATCCTCTCATACTCTGTAATAGGCTCTATAAGAGGCTTATGCACCTGACCGGAAGGCACTAACAAAACATCCCAGGGCTGTAATTCATATGCCTTTCCTTCAATGTTATAGACTACATTACCAGAAATAAAAATAATCAGTTTGTTGAAATCATGATAATGGTAATCAAACTGAATATTGCTTTTGTCTTTCAGATGAAAAAGTTTAAAATCATCTGAAAGTTTCCCTGTCTTAATACCATATGAGGTCATTTCTTCCTTCCCCCTTTTATATCAACTATTCGCTATGGAATATCTAAAAGAAACTATAAGCACTGCTATTTGTTTGTAATCGGGTTTCTTTATACTCGTATTCTTTGTTCTAATATATCTAATTACATTATAGCACTTTTTGCAATATTTAAAGCACTTGTTACTATAAACATTACAAAAATTGAGAATATAATATTTATGTAAAGTAACAATCTGAATCAGGATGGTACATATAAATGAATATAATTAATAGTAAAAATGCAAAAATATTTTTATTACTGAATTCAATATTTTGGGGATCCTCTTATATATGGGCTAAAATGCTACTCTCTTTTATTCCCCGATTTGCCGTTTTGTTCATTTGCTCTGTCTGTGCAGCTATTGTAACTTTTGGTATATTCTATAAGAAACTTGGTAGGTTTAGTGCTAAAGCCGTATTAATTAGTATACTGGTCAGCCTTGTTTCAGTACTAAGTAATACCTTTTGTATGTTAGCACTAGAACGTACATCTGGGTCTAATACAGCCTTTATTGTGCAGCTTTCAGTGGTGATAACTCCTGTCATTATGTCCTTCTATAACAGAAAACTGCCGTCATTGAAAACCTGCTTGCTACCATTATTGGCGCTAGTCGGAATATTTTTTATAACTTCTGCAGGAAAAGGATTTACCATAAATATAGGAGACTTTTTTGCTCTTTTAAACGCTATCTTTTTCTCACTATTTATGGCCATGCAAAATATCATTTCAAAAAAAGTAAATGCAGTTCAATTTACATTAATTCAGCATGTAACCAATAGTGTTTCATTCTTCACTTTAGGTATGGTATTTTCTGATTTTGGCAAGGTGGTCCCCCACAGCCTACTAAGTCCACACTTTATAATACTTATTGCACTAAATACATTGGTTGTGATTTTTACAGCACTTTCACAAAGCAAAGCTATTAGCTTTGTAAAGCCGGAAGCGGCAGCTATTCTATACACGTTTGAACCAGTGGTAACTCTCATCTTAGGAGTATTACTTTTGGGGGAAAGACTGGGGGGCTTTTTCCCTATTGCTGGGTGTACATTGGTTCTTATTACGGTAGTGCTATCCACACTAAAGATTCCACAAATAAAAAAGGAAGCTGCAGGTATGTACCCTGCAACCTCCTACAATTTCAAGCATTCTTCCTGAGCAGCATAGCTAACTAACAGCTGTCCTACTGACATAATAAAGTTTCCTAAAACAGCTGTATCACAGGTATCCAACCCCTCACCTAGCGTAAGTGCTACAAAAGTAGCAAGTAATGTCAGCTGTTGAGGAGAAAGGCAAAAAAACCAATCCATACAGTTATTACGGCATCCATCCTCCATAAAATCACCTCATTTTCATAATATGATTTAATGGGGCTATATGGAACTCCTATTAGTTAAGTTTATGTCCGCCCTTAAAATCAGGACGTCCTGTACCATCCCACTTTTCAAGTGAGCTTTCAAAATCCTTAAGGATTTGAGCACCTTCTGTCTTTGTTAGTTCTCCCATTTTTACCTTTGTCTCTATGCGATTCTTAAAGCTACTCAAAAGACGCTCTTTTTTCTGAGGTAGGGTCATATTGCTAAATTCTTTGATAATGCCTATTTTGGCATCAATATTCTTGATGACCTTATCTGCTTCATCCTTTGTAATAGTACCGTCCTTAAGCTCTTGCTGTATCTTCTCTTTTCTCATTTCCAGTTGTTTTATAGGGTCTCTATCCTTTTTGCAATCTGAACAGCTACAGTTTATTTTATTGTCTGAGCTTTGTCTTTCCTGAGCAAAGCAGTTTAGCGAAACTATGGACAAACAAAATGTGAAAAGAATAGCTAATACTATTTTTTTCAAAAGTTTCACCTCCTCTCCAGAAATAGAATGCCCTATTTTATGTTTTTATTGTGAAGAATTTGTAAAACTTTAATGATTACATGTTATGTGTATAATAGTCTTATTGCTTATCTATAAGAATTATCGATTTTTATTATTGACTTAATGGAGCATCAAACCAGAAAAGTACGCCACCCTCTACATTTCTCACCCCACAGCAGCTATTATGAGCATTCTGTATTGCCTTAACGATTGACAACCCTAGTCCTGTCCCTCCATACTCCCTTGTCCTAGCCTTATCAACCTTGTAGAAACTCAGCCAAATATTTTCTAGAGCATCCTTGGGAATATTGTGGCCTGAGTTAAAGACCGTTATAACTGCTTTATCCTTATTTATTTCAACACCTACTATAATATCATTAGAAAAGCTTAAATGATTAAGCGCATTACTCAAATAGTTTTGGAGAACCTGCTCAGTAAGATAATAATCAGCATTAATCATAACAGCGGCTTTTTCCTGATATTCGAATTTAATATTTGCACCTTTTCTTGCAAACTCAAGAGTTTTCTTCTTTAGGGTATCCTTTATCAATTCCATTACATCAAAATCTACTCTATCCAGTACGACATTAGTGTTTTCAAATTCTGAAAGACATAGAAGCTTTCTAACCAAAGCATTCATTTTATTAGCCTCATCTTCAATAACTTCGCAGTAATAGTTCTTGTTGTCCTCATCTTCATTCACGTTAAGTTTTAGGCCCTCAGAATATCCTTGTATGAGCGCAATTGGTGTCTTTAGCTCATGCGAAATATTACTTATAAACTCTTTTCTTAATTCATCTATTCTTCTCTCATTCTGGATATCTTCCATTAGCTTCTGGTTCGCCTGCCTTAGTTCTCCAATAGACGCTTCAAGCTGCTCAGACATTGAATTTATACTATCCCCTAGAGTGCCTATTTCATCTCTATTATTCTCGTTATAGCGTTCTGAAAAGTCTAGTACTGCCATTTTCATTGCTATTCTGTTTAACTTGGTTATTGGCCTAGTCAGTCTTGCCGTTATCATCAATATGATAATACCACCTAATATCAAGGTAAATATCCCTGTGATAACAGAGAACTTTGTAGCAATAGATGCGCTCTCTTCAATTGCTTTTACAGGTGTTCCCATAAAAACATAAACATCATTGTCTAATTTACTGTATAGAGAAATAAAATAAGAGTCCATCGTCTTATCAAGCTGCTTTTTAATGATAGGCTTGTCCATAGTACTTTCAGGAAAATCGCTACTATCTAAATGTATATAAGGATCTGAGCGAATTGTGCCAGTCTTTCTTCTTTGTTGGCTATCAGTGCTTCTTGGCAGTCGTGACTGGTATAGGATATTAAAATTGCTATCAAATATGAAAGTGGTTATACCCCTTAGACTTGCATTTCTATCTATCTCGAAAAGAATATCATCGGTATTACTAAAATTCTTGCTAATATTGTCATAGCATTGTATCAGAATATCCGCTTTCTTTTCATAATAATACTTTTCAAGTAAAGTACTGTTCAATAGAATAGAAAGAAGACTTGAGAATAAAATTATTCCAAAAAAAGCACTTAAAAGCTTTAATTTTAAAGTAAATCTCATTTCACGCATCTTTCTGAACATCGAATTTATACCCAATTCCTCTCACTGTCTGAATGTAATCCCCTTTTGACCCCAACTTAAGACGCAGCTTTTTGATATGAGTATCAACTGTTCTTTCATCTCCAAAATAATCATAATTCCAAACTGAGTTTAATATTTTTTCGCGTGATAATGCAATCCCTTCATTATTGCAAAAGTATAATAAAAGTTCGTACTCTTTTGGTGTCAGTGCTACCTCTACGCCATCGGCAGTCACTACATGAGCGCTATCATCTATCTCCAGTCCATTAAAGCACCTTTTTTCTGTATTATCGTAATTATATCTCTTTAGCACAGCTTGAATTCTCGCAATTAAAATCATTGGGCTAAAGGGCTTTGTGATATACTCATCCGCTCCCATGCCGAAACCAAGTAACTCATCATTCTCAGTACATTTAGCAGTTAATAATATCACTGGGACCTTTGAGTGTTCTCGAATCTTTCTTAACACCTCCAACCCATCAATATAAGGCATCATAACATCCAATATAACTAATGATATTGTTTGCTCTTCCTTATAAAAACATTCAAGTGCAGCTTTGCCATCAGCAGCTTCTATTACGGTATAATTCTGCCTTTTTAAAAAATCTTTCAAAAGACGTCTCATACGTTCTTCGTCATCAGCAATAAGTATTTTTACACCGCTCATTCATCTCACCTACAACTCGATTATTAATATATTTTATTATAAGTCTTAATTGTGAAGAATGAGTGAACATTTTCTATGCAAATGTTTCAGCTTTAAATTCATCGTTGAGAGGAAGTGTAATAATAAATCTGCATCCAACAATATAATCGGTATCAAGTTCTATCTTACCTTTATGCATTTCTACAAAAGCTTTAACCAAATGCAATCCAATCCCACTGCTATTAACATTCTCGCTACTTCCCTGTCTAGTAATAAATCTCTTGTATAGTTTTTGCTTTTGCTCATCCGACATACCCACACCTGTATCGGTGATAGTTATACATACTGCACTGTTTACTCGTTCAACACCAACTCTAATACAGTTCATACAATTAGAGTATTTAATAGAATTTGAAAGGAGGTTTAGAACTATACTTTCAATCTTTTGTCTGTCAAATAACGAAATAATCTCCTTTTGCCCACATGTAAGCTCTATATTTTTTCCCATTGAAGATGCGTATAGATTTATATTCGCTACTACACTTTCTACTATTTCTACTATATTGCACCTGGAAAGCTCCAATTCCAACAAACCACATTGTAACTTATCAATATCAATTACATGGTTTACAAGCTGAAGTATTCGAGAGCAGTTGCTTTTTATGCTATTAAAATACCTTTCATAATCTTTGCTATTAATATCCTGTGTGGTCCTGATTTTTGACTCAATAAGTTGAGCAGTGCTATAGATAACATTGACTGGTGTTCTGAATTCATGTGAAATTGATGTATAATATTCGGTTTTGGCCTTGTCACTCAATTGCGATTCAAGGGCTACCTTCTCTGCCTCTACTAGCTTCAGCTCAAGCTGCTTCTTTTCACATTCTATTAAGACAAATGCAATAAGGAGTGCAAATATTGCACTCTGCACAAAGTACTCCATGACATCCCAAAAGTTTATTTTGAGATGAAATACATTTGCCAATATAAACCATGCAACCTGAAATAGGGGGAGAAGAACTAGGGAATAGCTTAATAACCTTTCAAATCTATTAAGATATCGCTTTCTTAAACCAATTATGCCATATAAGCAAAACAATAGCATAAACATTACCTTATTCATGAATAAGGTTAAGTCTAAATCCATAATGGAAAGCAAAAGATTAATAAATATTAGCGATACAAAATAAATACTAACTTTTGAAAAGATATTAAACTCTAGAACTTGATCTACGGCCATTAATGCTACATAAATACTGAGTGAAAAAAATATGTATGCCAAAATAAATAAAAAATCAAAATTAAAATAGGTATTTAATGTATACAAAGCAGAAGAAATGATTGAAAACACCATGCTTATAGAGTAAATATTTATTGCTTTGTGCTTTATATCAAGACAAAGGAACATATATGTAATAGTACCTATTGAGTAAAATATCATTATAGCTAATCCACTACGCATCATTCACCTCTGTAATCTTAGATGATACCACATACCATTATATGTAATATTTTCAACTAATTTCAACAACAATACTATAATTCAGTATTATTTTGCTATAAACATTAAAAAAGTCACCATTGTTATATGATGACTTTATGATACAATTATTGTTTTATTATATCCAATTCTAGAAAATTGTTTCCATACTTTTGAGACTCTACCGAAATAATTGCTGTTCCCGATTGTCCCTTTGATTTAACCCAGAAGGCATACACCCCACCCATCAGAGCTATGCATTTAGGTCCAATGATGTCAGCAGGACCATCAACCTTGATATTCATTGCGTCGCTCGCAAAAGGCAGTATATTGCCAAATTCGTCTTTTGCCTTTAGTACAACCCTAGTAACATCATAAGTATCCTCTTCTGTAAGCAAGGTACTATCTGCTACCATCTCCAGGTGGGTATTGGAAACAGTACTTCTTGTTACCGTTTTTACCAAAGTATCCCCTATATAGCCTTCAAATCTGAAGGTTACTCTTTGTCCACCCCAATTACCTACATACTTGTTAAAGAGCCTTGTACAATCCTCATAAGTAAGATTGTACCATTTCATAATCCTGCCCATCTGCAGCTTGAACCTAAGTGGTAGATTAAGGCCGTGTTTTGAAGCCGCACCCAAAATATCCTTAACGGTCTTGCAGTCTCTCTTACTAAAGCCTTCCTGCTTTTCAAGTAGGTCTCCAATAAAGTCATCTATTTTTATAGGTGCATAGGCCATATGTGGGAAGTTCTTTCTATCTGCATAAAACGTATTTATATATTCATTATTCTTATATAACTTTATATAATCACAATTAGTAAATGCGTATACTATCCCAATTTCACCTGCGGGATGCTCTCCGATATCCATGGTTGAAGATATCTCAAGCACAGGCTCCCGCCTCTGCTGAGCCGCATACGTATACGCTGCCAGCTTGGGTATCCTGAACATATCACAAACTCCATGGTAGCAGATTCGGTCGCCCGAGCCAAAATCCTTATGTGTATTATAATCGAATGCGCACCAACCTATTGCACCTGATATTCTATCGCTACCCATCATTTTATCTATAACTCTTGTGTGTCTGAGCGCATGCTCCAATCTCTTCTCTTCATTGTCATAGCATTTAGTAGGGAACATGTGCCCATTGTGCTCAGTAACCAAATACGGTGCCTCAATGCCCATTACCTGTAAAGGATGATCCAGTGCTTCATTGTCTCCCTTGTGTATAAAGTCATTATATGTGTAAACGTCCTCAAACAGATGGCTATTCTTGAAGTTTCTCACCCCGCCTGTCGGTCTGGTGCTATCCATCGTATGAGCAATCTGGTTTGTTACCCTGTAAAACTCATCGCAATCAGGGGATTCATTTATCCTCACCCCCCACATTACAATAGAAGGATGATTTCTATCACGCAAAATCATTTCCTTTACATTGTCACAGGCAATGTTTTTCCAATTAGAGTCTCCGATATGCTGCCAGCCTGGTATTTCTTCAAACACCAACAGTCCTATTTCATCACACCTATCTAGGAAATGCCTTGACTGAGGATAGTGAGAAGTTCTTACAATATTTACTCCCAACTCATATTTGAGGATATCTGCATCCTTTACCTGAGCAGACTTCGGCATAGCATACCCTACATACGGATAACACTGATGCCTGTTTAGTCCTCTGAGTTTAATCTTTATACCATTAAGATAGAAGCCATCCTGCTTGAAGCATACCTCTCTAAATCCAAATCTCTGATTAATCTCATCTACAACCTCGCCATTACATACCAATTGAACATTGAGAGTATATAGGTACGGACAATCAATATTCCATATCTGTACATTTTCTACAGAGCCACATATATCGAACTTTTGCCCCCCATTCTTGTAGGTAAAAGCACTAACAACATTATTATCCTTACCAAGGATTTTAAAATTTGCAGTATAGTTATCTACATTGCAAAAAAGCTCTACGCCAACATCCAATAGCTTTGCCTTTGCCCTTACATTGGATGTTTTGATAAACACATCCTTTATGTGTTCCTTGTTTCTGATATCCAGCCATACTTCCCTATATATCCCACCATAAGTGAGATAGTCGCAAACATTTCCAAAAGGAGGAATGTCATTTCTCTCTGTTGAGTCACACTCTACAGTAAATATATTCGACCCACCAAAGGTTACGTAGGATGAAATATCAACAATAAATGGGGTATATCCACCAAAATGTTGTGCAACATAATCTCCATTTATATACAGCCTTGCATAGGACGCAATTCCTTCAAACGTAAGAATGAGTACCTTATCATTGTATTCCTCTGGAATAAATATCTGTTTTTTGTAACAAGATACAAACTGATATTCCTTTTCATCAAAATAATTATAATCAAGCACCTTGTTAGTATGCGGTAAATTTACTGTTTCAAAATCAGAAAAGTCAAAATTTTGGTCTATATAATCGCTTCTGAAGTCAGAACTATATTTCCAATCAAAGTTTAGATTGATTTTTGGCATATTTAGAACCATCCTTTCGGGATATAGCAATAATAATGTTTTTTCATCATTCCCATTTATACATATTATAATGTTATAAAAAAAACAGGTCAACAATGTTAACCTGATTATGTTGTACAATATTTACAATTAATGCTTGTGAACTATAAAATATGCTTATCAAACTTGATTTCTTATATTGTATTGCGACCTAGATGAACCATATTTATTAATAAAATAATCTTTATTCTGACTAATGACTGCTAAGCAGTTAACAAATCTATCAATTTCATTATAATTGTTATAAAGGCCAAAGCTCGCTCTGACCATACCTGGGAACGGTATATCTTCGTTCTTAAAGAAAATCTCCATATCCTTTTGGCTGTAGCCAAGCAGCCTCTCACAATAAGGATGAGAGCAGAAGAAACCGTTTCGCACTGCAATCCCAGCCTCATAAGAAAGTATGGCTGACATCAGGCTATGGTGAACCCCCTCTAGGTTAAAAGGTATAACCCCTATTGTGTCTTGCTTGTCTGGGTAATTGTAAAGTGTTATCCCACCAATTCTTTTAATTTTATCATAGGCATAGTTCAAAAGTTTTTTTTCGTGAGCTAGAGCATTGTCCATACCTATTTTTTGTAGTTGCTTAACTGCTGATATCATTGCTACCACACCTAAAAGGTTTGGGGTACCCGCTTCATCCTTCATTGGTGGCGGCTCCCACTTTATTCTGTCATGAGTAACTAAACTTATAGCACTCCCACCCTGAGCATATGGCAACCCTGTATCAAATGACGTCTTTGGCCCAATCAACACCCCCGCACCATAAGGAGCATACATTTTGTGGGCTGAAAAGGCAAGAAAGTCTATGTGTTCTTTACTTTCATATGATTTCATATCAAGCTTCATATGTGGTATAAGCTGTGCACCGTCGACAAATATCTGTGTACCATATTGATGCGCTAGAATTGCTATTTTATAAATATCATTTATGTAACCTGTTACATTAGAAACTCCTGTTACTGCTAGAAGCTTTAATCTTTCAGCATACTTATTAAGCTTACGCTCCAAATCATCCATGTCAAGTCTACCAAACTCATCAATATCAACATAATCGACATTGAATTTATCTCTCCAGGGCAAGTCATTTGCGGCATGTTCCATCCAAGTTGAAAGTATAACATCTCTTCCATTCTTCTGTTGACTTAATACATCCGCAAGTATGTTTATAGAATCTGTCGTGTTTTTTGAGTATATAACAATGTCGCTATCCTCATCTCCGTTTACAAACTGTGTTATTACCTTTCGTCCCTGCTCGTAAATATCAGTGGATAGCTGGGATTTGTACCCCTTACCACGATGGATAGATGAATACCAGGGTAAAAAATCATTAATATCCCTTACAACACTTTTGAACGGTGGTGTTGTTGCTGCATTGTCAAAATTTACGGCAGTAGCATATCTTCCATTATCTAGCGGAACTGGCGTTTCAACTCCCATAACAAGGTTTCTGTATTTATTGATATTGGCTTGCTTGATATTATCCTCACTATAACTTTGCATATTCAGACCTCAATGTCATATTTCCATATAAGCAGTATATTCAGAGTATAATTTTGTTGTGAGTAATCATATCCTCATTTAGAATAGACTGACCATCCATTTGCCTAAAGCAGCAAATCCTAGACATAGTATTATACTCCCAAATATATTAACCGTAGCCATTACGTACTTACCCGTCTCAAATAAGCTAATGGTCTCATAGCTAAAGGTAGAAAAAGTGGTTAGCCCGCCTAGAATACCTGTAGTAAGAAATAGCCTTACCTCATTACTCATCCAGTTGTATGTGCTACTAATGGCCATGAATATACCAATTAGAAATGCTCCTATAATATTGCATAATAATGTTCCATATGGAAAAGTGCTACTTATAAATCTCGATATTACAATTGTCATGAGATACCTAGAGGATGCCCCTATAAACCCTCCTATACCTACTAAAAAAACCTTCATCATACCATAGGTTTCCTTTCATATTATACTAACTGATTAAATATAATTTCTCTCTCAATATAATACTATCTTTCTTTACAAATGAATATATTTTAAGTGGGACATATATAAACCTTACTATTTAATCAAGATTTAAATCATGGATTAAATCCTTATTAAGGTATATGCATCTCGTTAGGGTCTATATTTTGATTTAATGTATATGTATCTTTATTGGATATGTGGGGTATAAAGCACTATGGAATGCAACACTAAAATAAACTCTGAAAATTATGATGCACTAAAGAAATATATCCTGGCTGGCATTCCTGTAATCTTTTTTGTTGGATCAATCTTTCACTTTTTGTATAAATGGAGTGGGAATTCTCCAATAATCGCAATGATTTCACCAGTAAATGAGAGTCCGTGGGAACACCTCAAACTGGTTTTGTGGCCAACGATCCTATGGTGGCTAGTAGGCTACTATACAATAGGCAAAAAAACAAACAGCACACCACAGCTTTTTGCGGTATGCTGCCTTTGTTCTTTGTTGGTCAGTATGACAACCATTTTGGCATTCTATTATTCCTACACAGGTATATTGGGCATTGAATCGTTAATACTGGATATTTTAGGAATGCTGATAGGTATAATATTAGGGCAATTAATGGCACTTCATATAGTTAAATACTGCAACCCTAGTAGCTATTGGTTATACATTTCGGTGTTTATCATTGCTGCAATAGTAATAATGTTTGCTGTCTTTACATTTTACCCTCCAAAGCTCCCTGTTTTTATCCCACCAAACTTATAATTATTTTGAGTCAAAGTTGTACAAAAATAAGGAAGGCACAGTTTTTTGCATCTCACGGAACGCTATAATTATTTTCTGCTTCTTATAAGATTATTTATTTTCTCCAAAGTTGGCGGATTGAGTGCCAGGGGGAAATTACTACATACTATACCGGCGGTAGCAGCTGCGAAGCTGACTATCTCTTCATCGCTCATACTCTTAAAAACAGCGTAGACTGCTCCTGCCTTGAAGGAGTCTCCAGCCCCCAAGGTGCTTTCCACCTTCACTTCATAAGGCTTAAAGCTCTTTATTGGCTCACCCTTTCTTCCAAACATTATCTCTCTGCCGCCAAACGTAAATATTACAAGACCATTAGAAGCATCTGTATATCTTTTGTGAAGAGCTTTTACGTCTTCTCCCTTATAATTGTTCTGTATAAATTCATTAGATATAATATTGACTTCTGAATACTTATGTATAATACTTTCCGGTTTACAATCAATTGTCACATACTTCTTACCTAAACCATTGCACAGAATGGCCACCTGCTCCGACTGTTCCATAAAGAACGGGTCCAAGCCCACAACGCTGCACTCCTCAATATCCGACTTAAGAGGCTGACTCCATCTCTTGATCTCATCTGAAAAGTACGCCTGAAATGTTCCAAAACATGTTCTAGTGTGAGTATCAATAAGTATCATATCCAGTACGCCTTCGAAGGTATCATCAAAATATAACCTGGATAAGTCAACACCATACCGCTCTCCAAGGAATTCTTTGAGTACAGGCATTGTTTTGGGCCCCTGATAATTACCTGCCAATCTGACACTGCAGCCAAGCGAGGATAATACCATTGAACCTGCTCCTGTCTCTCCTCCCGGCAGAATAAAGCTCTTCTTTATTTCGCCATAGGTATCCAATTCTGGAAAATCACCCTGTAGAAGATTCATAGTGGAAACCAGTATCATACCATACATATAGATATCTACATTTGACAAGTTAGTCACTTCCTTTTCATAATAATGATTATAGCTTACCATAATTATTTCAATAAAAACATCTATTTTGGAAGATTTTATAAAAATTTGTGAACGCGGGTTTCATCAGTATTAATAATGTATTTAATAAATATTGTTAGGACAAAATATAACCATATTATTGATATTTCGGAGGTAACATAAATCATGTCAGGAAAAATGCACGATTATAATGAAAAGAAGATTCAGCCTAACAGGCCATTAGAAAAAGATGAGGCAGTCCCAGGTACAGGACATGACACGAAGAAACTCAAACAAAAAGGACACTAAAAGTAAAGTAGGAGGAATGGTGGAATCATACCAACAACCCGCATGTTAATCACTACCAAAATAGAATGCTGGATAGTATCAACAGCTAGTGCTGAGTATGACCAACACTCCTCCTCGCAAGAAAATTTACTTCGCAAATCCGTTCAGTGCTTATTTTTCTAGTGTATACATTCAATCTCAGCATTACCAACACTTCTGTAACACTCTAAAACTTTTAAACTGCTATATTCTAAAACAAGGCTTATACACTCTCTACTTTTTTCCCAAATATTAAAAGGGTTGCTCCAACTACAGCAAGTCCTATTGGAAGCAGAATATATACAGGTACTCCAAGGCCTGCAGGAAGATAACCGAACAGTATAGCACAGCTCCCAACAAACAGTGCGTACCATAGCTGTGTTTTAGTGTGATCAATGTGATCACATGCAGTTCCCATCGATGATAGGATAGTTGTATCAGATATAGGTGAACAGTGGTCTCCCAGTATAGCGCCCGTTAGTACTGCACTACCGCTAACTATTACATAATTCATATCTGCTCCGGAAATTGTGTATGCCAGTGGTATTGCAAGCGGCATTAGTATGCCCATAGTTCCATATGACGTACCTGTAGAAAAGGATATTACTCCACCCAGTACGAAAACTATTGTTGGTAATAAAAAAGCAGGTATAACATCATTTAATACTGACACCAGGTATTTTGACGTCCCAAGCTCTTTGATTACACTGCTCAGGCTCCATGCCAACATTAATATTACTGCTGTTATCATCAATGATTTACTGCCATTTACCCATGTTTCAATACCCTCTGATAGCTTAAAAATCTTCTTACCCACACCCATGATTAGTGCAACTATTGTAGCTAACAGGGCTGACTGGAATAATACTACAGATGCATCTGAGTTACTAAAGGCCTGTTGTATAGCAACAAAAGAGAAGGGCGAATTACTAAATAATTCAATTAGTGCATCATCGTTACCTGCCATTATTGCTTTAAAACCATCATGGTAAAAGCCCACCAAAGCTCCAACAATCAATGTTCCTATAGGTATTATGGCATTCCATATAGATAGCTTTATTCCCGGTTTTGGCTCAAGCTCTGTTATTTCGCTCTCCACCATTGGCTGTGCCTTGTCTCCTAACACTTTACCCGTTAGCCTTGCCCTACTCTCGGCTTTGTACATTGGACCAAATTCTTTTAAGAATATTATGGTAAAAATGATAAAGCCAAGTATAAATATATTGTAAAACCTATAAGGCAAACTGGATAAAAAGAACCCCATTGCATCTACCTCTACACCAATCCCATTTTGAAAAGCATCCCTTATCAGGGATAATTCATAGCCAATCCAGGTTGAAATGATCGCCATTCCTGCAATTGGTGCAGCAGTCGCATCCACTATAAACGCAAGCTTCTCTCTCGATATTTTGAGTTTATCGGTAACCGGCCTCATAATTGGTCCGACTATCAGTGAATTTGCGTAATCATCAAAGAATATTAGTAATCCAATAATCCACGTAACAAGCTGTGCACTTCTTGGACTCTTGGCTCTTTTAGCCAGGTACTCAGCAATAGCTCTAGCTCCACCCATTTTGGCAACTAGCGCAATTACTCCGCCAATTGTCAGACATTGTAGCATTATTCCTGCATTCCAGCTATCCGACAATACCTCTAGCATTCTTTCAACAAAATCACTAAAAGCCCCTACCAATGTTCCCAATATATTAAAACCACTAAACTGTAGAATGATGCTACCTGATAGCACTCCTACAAACAGTGAGGTTACCACATTCTTTGTTATGAATGCTAGTACTATGGAAATAAGCGGAGGCAGCAGCGTTATAAACCCAAATTTATCGGCATTTGCCTGTGCGACATTAACTAACACATCTGAGGCCGCACCTTCGCTAGCAAACGCTGCTGCGTGAGGTATAAACAGAACAGCAAGCATTACTAGCGTGAATAATTTACTTTTCATAATTCCTTGTCCCTTCTTTAATCTTGTTACGTCTTTCTTTTTTATCTTGTTTCGTCTTTCTTTTTTATCTGTTTCGTCTTTCTTTTTTATCTGTTTCGTCTTTATTTTTTTTCTTGTTTCGTCTTTCCTTTTACGCTGACTTGGCCCTATTTCTTTAAGCTTGGCTTGTATTTTTTGAGGCCTATATTTTGTATCTGTCTTTGATTTGTGTTGACAACAAAAAAGACCTGAGCTATACACTCAAGTCTATACATTGCTGCCCCAAGTGATAGCACTCCCCGTTTAACTCGGGACAGTCATAAGCATATTATACTTAAGACCAGCGCACAGGGTTTAAAGCCAAAACCTATGCACTTCGGCAGTTATACCTTTCACAGTGAATCCTTGTGGCTTAACTCCTCACCGGTACTATTTGTAACTGCGCCTCTATCATAATGATTTCTCAGGGTTTTATTATATTATGTAAACCTTTACTCTTCAATAATCAATTTTTGGATTTTGTCTCATACTCTTTACTTTACCATCATTTCTTCATTACTTTACCACCATTTCTTCATTACTTTACCACCATTTCTTCTTTTTGAAATAAACTAACATAATGATAGATATAAATATCATTATTGCCCATAAAGTTGGGTACATCCATTTCCAATGTAATTCGGGCATATTTGCAATATTCATGCCATAAACTCCAACTATAAAAGACAGGGGCATAAAAACTGTAGATATAATGGTCAGTACCTTCATTATTTCATTCATCTTGTTGCTGGAATTGGATATATAGATATCGATTATAGAGGTTAAAATATCTCTCAATGTTTCAGATGTGTCTAAGACTTGTATAACATGGTCATACAAATCCCTGATATAGGCTTCTGTTGATTCATTTATTAAGTCTGATTCTCTTCTTTCAAGAGTTGACATTATCTCTCTAAGAGGCCAAACAAATTTATTGAGAAACAAAACCTGCCTCCTCAGCCTTCGGATGTTTTTGAGGGTATCCGATGTTGCTCTCTCTATAGTTTCATCTTCAATAGCCTCTATTCTGTCGCTTATACCTTCTATTATGCTATAATAATTGTCCACTATAATGTCAAGGAGACTATATGCCATATAATCCGCCCCCAGCATTCTCCCCCTCCCCACTCCACTCTTGAGGCGTGAAATTATTGGTTCAAATATATCGGTATCCCTTTCTCCAAAAGATAGCACGTAATTTTTCCCAATAACAATACTTTGCTGCTCGATAATAAAATCATTTACTATCTTGTCATACTCTATGGTTTTTATAGAAATGAAAATGTATTCCTTATATACCTCAATTTTGGGTCTTTGATCAGTATTTAAAATATCTTCTATGATGAGAGGATGTAATTTATAGTGCCTTCCAATACTGTCCAAAAGCTTAACATCATGCAATCCTTCAATATTAACCCATGTCACATAATCGTTACTTTCAGAAAAAGCATGGTGGTGTATGCTGTCTGGTTCAGATAGTTCAAAGCTTTGCTCATTGTATTTATAGATGGCTATTTTTGTACTTTCTCTTTTTACATCTCCAATATGAATCAAGCTACCTGGTTCAAGACCTCTCTTGCTACTTCTAGACTTTATATAATTGCTCATCAATGATTACCTCTTGAATATATTACTGTGTACTACTCAATCCATAGTTTTCTATATGGAGGGGCAAGAGTAGGAGTAGGATTAGGATTAATAGATTTTTCCACGCTTGTAATTGTATCAACAAGACAATTAATATACTCATCTCTTTCATTTTTGTCAAAAAAGTTGATAAACCCTATCTTCTTTGCATTATATTTCCCAAGTTGAGCGGGGTATATAAGAGAGGACATTAGTCCGGTGACCTTACAAGTAAGAATCTGCCTATCCTTAATGCCTGTAATCTCGCTTATAATTTGCGATACAAGTAATGCATTGAAGCCCATCCAGTATTCAACCTCAGGCCTAACATCCGATTCATTTATATACTGTTCAAGCTGGATTTTTAAAAAGCCTATGTACTTTATCATGTAATCGGCATAATCTATACATGCTTTTTTTAATCTATCCTTAGCACTTAACTTTGAATCATATAATACATTAAAGGTTTCACTTGCTATAATATAGTATCGCTTACTAGCCTCATGCAACAGATTGTCTTTCGACCCGAAGTAATAGCTGATAGCTGCAGAATTTACATTTGCAATTCGCGCTATTTCTCTAATAGTAGCAGTATTTGGACCCTTTTCTGTGATATGCTGCAGCACCGCATCCAAAATATCTTCCTTCTTAGTCTTATTTTTTTCCATATATCCACCTTAATATGCAAATATTTGATTTAATCTTTGATTAAATTCTATACCTGCATACATTAAATGTCAATGTTTGTAATAAAAATCCCTAATAATAAACAATCACATAGTTAATCTATGTTTTAATCATTGTTTAATACTAGGGATTTATTAGGCTATATTAAGGCCATATTGGGCTATATTAAGGCGATACTTGGCTATATTTAGATAAATTTGGATATATCGAGGCTACGCTTCTATTCATAGGTAACTTTAATTTAAGCCAGAATAATTTCCAGTTTTATAAGCTTAGCAATAAACTTAATGCTTTTCATTGAAGCTGTTTCAGTAATTAGCTTGCCTGAATTACTAACAATCAATGCTTTATCTGCCATAAGCCTTTTAATCTGTCTGACCTCGCGCCTTCCTTCATTCTCTATAAGGTATATACCATCATTATCAAAATCATTAACCAAGGTGCAGAAAGCCAAGTCTCCCTTTGAGATTCTAAAACCACTCATAACCTCATCTTCGATTCTGAGGTAGAAAACCTTATCCTTTTGCATTCCAAAAACCTTATTACCTTCTATAGGAAGAAGTCTTTTTTCCAAAATTTTATCCATACTGTAGTCATACACAGCAACAGTCTTGAGTATGTTTCCAAAAGCATCATCCCACACCTCATTAGCTGTCTGGCTCTGACTGCTGTATACCTGAGCACTTGAAGGAGTTGCTTTAGTTACTACACGCTTAATTGAGGAGGGTTCAGATTTTACAACAGAACTGTCTTCAGAGGCAAATAATCCAACAGGTCCAAGCTCAAAGTCAAGAGCCTTTGATACTCTGCCAATCATATCATCGTTTATAATTTTCTTTCCTGTTTCAACATCTAGCACATAGCCCTCTGAAACACCTAGTTTCTTCGCTAGTTGCTTTGGAGAAAGGCCCTTTTGAAGTCTGACCCTCTTAATCTCCTCACCTATTCTGCTCATTTAAATTCCCCCTTTAATCAATTTTTTGTGCAATCAAAAACTTAATTTTTAGTCCCTGTTCTATGAACATTTTCTCGTGCTCGGTAGGTGTGCTTTGGGTAAATCCACTATTTTCAAGGTCATATGTTATAAACTTTATTTTAAATCTGCTTTCCTCAAAATACTTCTGAGACTCATCAAATAATTCATCATCATCCGTTTTGAACCATATTTCACCTTCAGGCTTTAAGAAAACTCTGTATTTAGCAAGTTGCCTTGAATGTGTCAATCTCTTTTTCTTGTATGGATTTTTGGGCCATGGATTGCAAAAGTTAATGTAAATCCTATCTATGCTGTCGTTTTCATCAAGCATTATATCAATCAGCTCGATATTGTGAGACATAAGCTTTACATTTTCTATTTTGTTTATACCTTGGTCAGCATACTCCTGTTCTATCTTTCTTTTACCTAGAACTAATACCTCACTCTTTATATCAACCGCAATAAAATTGGTGTCTAGATTTTGGGAAGCTTGTCTTGCTATAAAACCACCTTTACCACATCCAAGCTCTAACTCAATAGGCTTATTGTTTCCAAAAAGGTCTCTCCATTTACCTTTGTAACTTGGTGGGTCTTTTATATAGAAGTCACAGGCAGCCAATTCTGGCCTTGCCCATGGTTTATGCCTAAGTCTCATTTTGTTGCTCCTTTAAACATTATAAAATATATACAAATCAACTATAATATGATAACACAACCCACATTATATAGTGAATAATAAGTTTTAGAAATCTCAAATGACAATTGATAATTACCTTTTCTATTTGACGAGGTATATGGTTGATATTTCTCTATTGAAAAAAAATTAGTAAGTAGATAGAATTATTTATAGATGAAGTAATATGCCCACGCTTGGAGCCTATGGCAGCTATTTAGCTGCAGAAAGGAAATATCTATGACACATATCGTACCAGAATACTTACCACCAGATTTTAGTAAAGAAATTTTTATGAAAGCTCCTAATATTACTACAGAGGTTGTAAAAAAGGATGGCGTTGCCCCATTTGGCTATCACGCTACTACTATCTTTCCAGAGTACTATAAGATTGATGGCAATTGGGTATTAGCAAAGGAAAGCAGAATGGATAGCGTTGTTGTAGTCAATGCTGACTCAACCTTGGATATTGTAGAATTTAGACAGCTAAAAAAGGGACAAGCTGTAGTGCTTGGGAGAACTGAAGACGCAAGTGAAGGTATTTTTGTTCACACAAAAGGTTTTTTGCATACCCAGAGCTCTGAAGAGGTTTTTTCATTTAGAACAGGTCGTTCTAGAGAAACATCTTATTCCAGAGATTATGATAAGCTGTATGATCTTCTTACATATGAAAAAGAACACGGATATATTGTGTGGGTGCTAGGCCCTGCAGTAGTTTTTGATTCCGATTCTAGAAGTGCAATGGCTTCATTAGTACAAAATGGTTTCGTCGATGCAATATTTGCTGGTAATGCACTAGCCACTCATGACATGGAGGGTGCACTGTTTACAACAGCTCTAGGGCAAGACATCTACACACAAGAATCTCTTCCAAATGGACATTATAATCACCTAGATGTTATCAACAAAGTGCGCAGCTACGGTTCAATTAAAGAGATTGTTGATAGCGGTTTGGTAAGAGACGGAGTAGTATATTCCTGTATAAAAAATAATGTACCTATGGTATTAGCAGGCTCAATACGTGATGATGGCCCATTGCCTGAGGTTATATCAGATGTTTATGAGGCACAAAACAAAATGAGAAGCCACATTAAAAAAGCTACTACTGTAATAGGCTTAGCTACTCAGCTGCACTCAATTGCAACGGGGAACATGACACCATCATATCAAGTTTTAGACGGAATAGTACGACCAGTATACATTTACAGTGTTGATATCTCGGAATTTGCTGTAAATAAGCTTCGCGACAGAGGTACTTTGGAGGTTACTTCAATTGTTACGAATATTCAGGATTTTCTTGTTAACCTGAACAGAAACCTAGTCAAGTAATATAAAATCTGGTCAAGTAATATAGAGTAGGGCTGTCACCGAAATTTTTATTATAGTGCACAGCCCTATTTTTAATTTAAATAGTAAAACTTGATACAGTGTTATTTAGATTTTTAATGCTATCCTTAATCTTTAATGTATCATTTTCAATTTCATTCGCCATATCCTTGATATAGGCAACACTCTGTGCAATACTTGTTGTTCCCTGTGCTCCTTCAGAGCTAGCCTTTGTTATCTCATCCATTGCCTGTGCTACATTTCTTATAGATGCGAGAAGTTCTTCCGAAGTAGCACTCAAATCAAACACCAGTCCATTTACATATTCTGCATCCTTATTATAGTTTTCGCCCACTTCTACCGATTCTTTAAAGCTTTTTACAACACTTGTTTCAATGTATTCGAGTGTTTGTCTTGATACATCTGATAGATTTTCTACCGCTTCAAATACATTAGCTATTGTACTTTGGATTTCGGTAACCGTTGACTTTGAATCTTCTGCAAGCTTCCTTATTTCTGCGGCAACCACTGCAAATCCTTTTCCTGCTTCGCCCGCCCTTGCAGACTCAATAGCCGCGTTTAGAGCTAGCAGGTTTGTTTGTGTTGAAATCTGAAGAATGGTATTAGCAAGAACCTCAATTCTTTCAACCTGCTTTGCATTTTCTAATGCGTTTGCCATTGAACTTCTAACATTATCAATAGTATGTATGGCTTCCTGCTCCTTACGAATTGAATCTTCCTTCAGAGCTACAGCCTTTGTGCTTATATTATTTGCAGATATAGCACCACCCTGAGCTTTCGCAGCAATTACCTCTACAGAGTTTTCAATCTCTGCTGAGGTTGCATTTATCTGCTGGGTAGATGCCGCAGTTTCTTCCATCCCGGCCGATATTTGTTCTACTGTAGAAGAAGCGTCTTCTAAGTTTTCAACAAGCTTGGATAGATTCTGGCTAGATGTATCTATTGACCCTACAACAGCTTCCGTTTCACTTTTAATAGCAGATATAATGGATATCATCTCCTTCTGCATCTCATCTATTGATATAGAAAGCTCGCCCAATTCATCTTTTCTCTTCACCCTTGTAATCTTGCTTGTAAGGTTTCCTGAAGCAATTTGCTTTGCTACCTTAACTATATCTGAAATAATCTTTGTAATCCTTCCCAGATAAATAGATAAAAAGATAATTATTGAGGTAACAATTAAAACTACTATAATGGTAACCTGCTTTAGATAACTATTTAGTGCAGAAGTAAAGTCACTAACTGTAAGAGTTGATACCAGGTACAAATCTAACCCTTCAATTTTTTGAGAGCTGTAGACCTTTGTCTCTCCATTAAATACCCCTCTATCTTCGTATTTGTCATTTGCTATTATTTTTTCTCCAAGGTCCTTTAAGCTTCCATTACTAATATTAAATATTGTTTGTTCATTACTCTCATCTGTGCTATATGTAAAAGTAGGGTGTGAAACAAATTTTCCCTCCTTATCAATTACAAAAGGATATCCTCTTTCTCCAATCTTCTGATTTGAAAGTACATTTTGTAACTCTGTCAATTGAATATCAATACCTATTACTCCTAAGTTTATACCTTCTTTACTCTTAACGTTCTCTGACATTGTTATTACAGGTTTTTTTGTTATAGTATCTATGTAAATATTCGAATATACTACTTCTTCCTCATTACTTTGAGCCAACTTATACCACTCTGTCTCATTTGCTCTCCACGTTGGGTCATCTGGCACTGTCCCAGAACCAGTTATAATACCTCCATTAGGCCTTCCAATAAAAATTTCTGACACCCCATACTCTTCTTTTATCCTTATGAGTTGGCCCGCTAGATAAGTACTTACATCCTGATCATCTTCAGCTGAAGCTAAATAGTTTCTAGACGCTTCAAGTATAGATTCTCTGTCTTTAAAAAAATCATCAAGAATTTCATATATTATCTTTTCTTCCGCATTTAGTTGCTTATCCGCCATATCATTAATAATGCCTTGAGCAACATAGTAACCCCATCCTCCAACAAAAATAAGTGCAATTGAAACAACAATACCAACCAGTAAAATTACTTTAGTTCTCAAACTTAGTTTCATACCTACATCCTCCTAATAATCTCAACAATAACCTGCCAAAAATAAAAATATTGAATTATGGTAAATCTAACTTAATATAGATAATGTCTTTACATATAATTGCATCTAGATTAAACATAATTCTAATACATCTAAAGAATGATTACATGCTCAAAAAAATAATACCCACATCCTACTAATTAAAACAATGGGGCACTTACCAATCAGTTTGAGACTATTCTGGGCGACAGTAAAAAAGCTATTTATACCCAATAGGTAAAAATAGCTCTTTATGCTTTAGTTTAAATTAATAACATATATTTACTTAAATAACAAACTGAGATACAGTATTATTTAGATTATTAATACTATCCTTAATTTTTAATGTATCATTTTCAATTTCATTAGCCATATCCTTGATATAGGCAACACTCTGAGCAATACTTGCTGTTCCTTGTGCTCCTTCAGAGCTAGCCTTTGTTATCTCATCCATTGCCAGTGCTACATTTCTTATAGATGCAAGAAGTTCTTCCGAAGTAGCACTCAAATCAAACACCAGTCCATTTACATAATCTGCATCCTTATTATAGTTTTCGCCCACCTCTACCGATTCTTTAAAGCTTTTTATAACACTTGTTTCAATGTATTCGAGCGTTTGTTTTGATACTTCTGACAGGTTTTCTACCGCTTTAAATACGTTAACTATTGTACTTTGAATTTCGGTAACCGTTGACTTTGAATCTTCTGCAAGCTTTCTTATTTCTGCGGCAACCACAGCAAATCCTTTTCCTGCTTCACCCGCCCTTGCAGACTCAATAGCTGCGTTTAATGCAAGTAGGTTTGTTTGTGTTGAGATTTGAAGAATGGTATTTGCAAGAACCTCAATTCTTTCAACCTGCTTTGCATTTTCTAATGCAGTTGCCATTGAACTTCTAACATTATCAATAGTATGCACCGCTTCCTGTTCCTTACGAATTGAGTCATCCTTTAGAGCTACAGCCTTTGTGCTTATATTATTTGCAGATTCAGCACCATCTTGAGCTTTTGCAGCAATTACCTCGACGGAGTTTTCAATCTCTGCTGAGGTTGCATTTATCTGCTGGGTAGATGCTGCTGTTTCTTCCATCCCCGCCGATATTTGTTCTACTGTAGAAGAAGCATCCTCCAGGTTTTCAACAAGTTTGGATAGATTATTACTAGTAGTATCTATTGACACTACGACGGATCCCGTTTCACTTTTAATAACAGATATAATTGATATCATCGCATTTTGCATATCACTAATTGATCTCGAAAGTACGCCTAACTCATCATTTCTGTTAATACGCGCAATTACGCTTGTAAGGTTTCCAGCTGCAATCTTCTTTGTAATGTTAGCTAAGCTAGAAATAATACTTGTTATTTTGCCAATATAAAAAGTTAAAAAGATAATAATTAATGCAACTACTATTACTACACTCAAGCCCATTAAGTACACATATGTATTCAGAACTGATGTGAAATCATCTAGTTCTAGTGTTGACACTAGGTACATGTCAGTTCCATTTACTTTTTGAGAGGTATAAATCTTGGTCTCTCCATTAAATTCGCCTCTCTCTTCATATTCAGTGTTTGCTATTATTTTTTCTCCAATGTCCTTTAAGCTTCCATTACTAATATTAAATATTGTTTGTTGATTTTTCTCGTCCGTACTATATGTAAAATTGCGGTGGGAAACAAATTTTCCCTCTTTATCAATTATAAATGAATATCCGTGTTCTCCGATATGGTACTCTTCCAATACATTTTTTAATTCGGTTAGCTGTATATCAATGGCAACTACTCCTAAGTTAAACCCATCATTACTTTTAACATTTTCAGCAATAGTTATTTCGGGCTCTTTTGAATTACTGTCTACAAATATATCCGAATACACTATTACCTCATCATTACTTTGAGCAAGCTTATACCACTCGCTATCATATACTTTTAAAGAAGCTTCTTTAGATCCCTCTCCAGATGCATTAATAACACTTCCATCGGGCTTTGCTATGTAAATATCTGAAATTTTATACTTATCCTTTAACTTTTTATATTGCGTCTCTAGATAAGCCTTAGCTTCCTTGTCATCTATGTTGGCAGCAATGTGATTTTTTGTGGATTCCAAAATAGATTCCCTGTCTGCAAAAAAATTATCAAGTATTTCGAAAACCAGCTTCTCTTCTACATTTACTTGCTTGTCTGCCATTTCAATAATAATATCTTCTGCAATATTATATCCCAGCGCACCAACAAGAATAAGTGCAATTGAAACAACAATGCCAATCAGTAAATTCATTTTGGTTCTTAGGCCTAGCTTCATAAAATAATCCCCCTAATTTTACATATAACTCATATAATAAAAATTATGAGCTGCATTATAAATTTATCATAATTTACATAATCACTCAACATATTATTGTGATTAGTTTAATAAATAAATAATTAAAAGTATTTTACACATAATTTCAATAAGGTTACACATTATAAAAATAATGCCCATAGTTCTTAATAATGGAGGATATAGATATATGTTCATACCAAATACAGTTATCATAGAGAAGGACATTCTTACAAACGCCGAAGGAAATCGCCTTTATAAATACTTTGAAGAAGCAGGAAAAGAAATTATTATTGTAAACTCTAATCGAGCTAAATCCAGCATCCAAGGTGACACAATCTATGAGAAGTACCGCGCCGGAAAAAATACTCTTGTAATAGGTTCAAAAAAAAGCTTGAAATTCCAGACCTGCAAGCCCTCAGCCCATTATCAACTCCCATTGGTAAGCGGCTGCATAGGGCAATGCGAATATTGCTATCTAAATACACAACTAGGCGACAAACCATTTATAAAAATCCATCTTAATATTAATGAGATACTACAGCAAGCTCAAAAATATATAGATGAGAGGCTGCCGGAGACAACGATATTTGAAGGTGCCGCTACATCAGATCCTGTGCCGGTGGAGCCGTATTCCCATGCCCTAGAGAAAAGTATTACCTTCTTTGCAAACCAACCTAACGCTCGCTTCAGATTTGTAACAAAATACAGTGATATTGATAACCTATTAGATATTGAGCACAATAATCACACAGAAGTACGGTTCAGCCTCAATACAAAAATAGTAATTGATAAATATGAACACAAAACGGCGTCCGCAAACAAGCGCATAGAGGCTAGTTCAAAAATTTCAGCTGCCGGTTATCCAATGGGCTTTATTATAGCACCGGTGTTTATTTATGATGGCTGGAAGGAGGAATATCGTTCGCTATTGACAGATCTAAGAGAAAGGATGCCTGCTAAACTACCATACCATCCCAGCTTTGAAGTAATCTCACACCGATTTACAACAAGAGCAAAAAATAGAATATTGGAGATTTTCCCAACAACAGAACTTGATATGGATGAACAAACAAGGCAATTCAAATATGGACAATTTGGGTATGGAAAATACATGTATCCAAAAGATCAATTAGCAGAGATGAAAGCTTTCTTTAAAGAGCAGATTTCTGAAATATTCAGTGAAAGTGAGATAAAGTATATTATTTAACTAAAAATGCATAATAAAAAAATATACCTTACTCTTAATGCAAAAGGAGACTTGCACTTGGACAATAAACGTGACCACTGGTCGTCTAGCTTTGGGTTTATTATGGCAGCTGCTAGCGCAGCAATAGGTTTGGGTAATCTATGGAAATTCCCTTACGTAGTTGGAATGAACGGAGGAGCCTTATTTTTAATAGTATATCTCGTCCTTATGCTCTTCATAGGTGTACCAATACTTATCAGTGAAATGGCGCTTGGACGGCATACTCAGCTGAATGCAGTTGGAGCATATAAGAAAATAAGCAAGAAATGGGAATTTGTTGGTGCCCTAGGCATAATATGTGCGTTTGTAATTTTAGCCTACTATAGTGTTGTAGGCGGTTGGGTAATAAAATATATATACAGCTATTTTATTGGAGCAAATCTTTCATCTCCGAGCGATTTCTTTAATATATTTGTTACAAAGCAATACGAGCCTATTATATGGCAATTTGGATTTATTGCTGCAAGTGCAGTAATAGTAATGGCTGGAGTATCAAACGGAATAGAAAAAATAAGTAAAATTCTATTACCTGCGTTAATTATATTGATTATTGTTGTAATGATAAAAGCACTAACACTTCCTAATGCAATTAAGGGAGTAAAATTCTTTATAGTACCAAACTTCAATGATATCAAAAGCTTTGGGGACGTAGGGCGGATCTTCCTCACTTCTATGGGGCAGGTATTCTTCAGCCTAAGCCTTGGAATGGGAGCAATAATAACCTATGGAAGCTACCTAGGTAAAGGGACAAATATACAGAAGGATGGCATTATTATACCCTTACTAGATTCTGCAATCGCTGTTCTTGCAGGCTTTACAATACTTCCTGCAGTATTCTCTTTTGGCTTTGCACCTCAGGCGGGGCCAGGTCTGATATTTCAAACGCTGCCTGCGGTGTTCAATCATATGGTAGGAGGTAGGCTTTTGGGGCTTGTATTCTTTTTAATAGTTTTCTTTGCTGCAATAACTTCAGCTATATCTCTGCTGGAGGTTATTGTGTCCTACCTTATAGATACATTTAGGTGGAGCCGCCTCGCGTCAACTATCCTTCCTTCTGTATTAATATTTGTAGTGGGTGCATTTGCTTCACTATCTTTCGGACCTCTTAAGCACATGCTGATTTTTAATATGAGCTTTTTTGACTTTTGTACTTTCATTACTGATAAGTTATTAATGCCGATTGGAGGATTCCTGCTATGTGTGTTTGTGGGATATGTTTGGGGTGTCAGAAATGTTACTGAAGAAATATCCAATAAAGGAACAATTTCATTTAAGCTTAGAGGTGTTTATTCCATAATAATAAAATATGTAGCACCGGTAGCCATATTAATCATATTTATAACTTCTCTATTTGAGTAGTAAGAAATTACAACTACACTAGGAAGGGAATGTGATAAGAAATACTCACATTCCCTTTTGTTTTTTATTTGCATTCTATTTTTATAGTTATGCTTTACCCGTTACCTTTTTCTTTAGCTTACCTGCAATTATAGTTGCGCAGAGGTTTATAAGTGCAACAATGATAATTAAAATGCTTGCTGTTGCGTAAGACTGTTCAAATGAAATTCCTTCTTTTGCAAGCAGATAAAGATGAACTGCAAGTGTTCTACCCGAATCGGATACTGCATGCGGAATTCTAGTGACCATTCCTACCGTAAAATATACTGCTGCAGTTTCCCCTACTATACGGCCTATGCTTAATATAACTGCTGTCATGATTCCCGGTATTGCTGTTGGAAGGATAACTTTATATATAGTAGTCCACAACGTTGCCCCCAATGCAAGGCTTCCTTCCTTGTACGAGATAGGTACAGTTTTTATGGCTTCTTCTGTAGTTCTGATAATAGTAGGCAGAACCATAATACTTAGTGTTAATGCACCTGCTATTATAGAAAACTTAAGCTGTAGTATATTTACAAAGAACAAAAATCCAAACAAACCATATATTATAGATGGAATTCCTGCGAGGCTCTCAGTGGCAAACCTTATAAAATTCAGCAGTCTCCCCTGCTTTGCGTATTGAGTCAGATAGATAGCAGCAAATATACCTATTGGAGTAGCAATAATTATGGTAACTAATATAACATACAATGTAGTTAATATCATAGGGAGTATTCCCTCCTGCTCTCCTTTATATGGAGTGGAAATAAACTCCCAGGTTATGTGTGGCAATCCCTTTGCCAGGATATATATAATAATAGCTGCAAGGGCCGCAACTGCAAGTATGGCAGCTGTCCAAATAATTGTTTTTGCAATGATATCTGAAACCCTTATCTTGCCTCTCTTAACATTGCTACTCATTATGCTTTCTCCTTCCTGCCTCTTTGAAGGACATTAATAATAAGATTTAAAATCATTATAAATACGAATAATACAACGCCTGTTGCGAAGAGCGCATCTTGATGGATTCCTGAGGCGTACCCCATCTCCATGGCGATGTTAGCAGTAAGTGTTCTCACACTATCTGTTATTGCTTTTGGGAACAGCGCGGTGTTTCCTGCTACCAATATAACTGCCATTGTCTCGCCTATTGCTCTACCAGCTCCAAGTGCTATAGAAGCATATATTCCTGACTTTGCAGCAGGTAGTATGACCTTGAAAATAGTTTGTATATGAGTAGCACCCAAGGCAAGAGAACCCTGCTTGTATGAATCAGGAACAGCATTTATAGCAGTTTCCGAAATGCTTACTATGGTTGGAAGAATCATTATTGATAAAATAATAATTACTGCTAACAAGCTGTTTCCTGCCCCGCCAGGATCAAGATATTTTATAATCATGGGTACTACTACTACAACTCCAAAAAAACCAAAAACTACTGAGGGAATACCTGCAAGAAGCTGTATAGCAGGCCTAACTATTCTTACCATCCACTTTGGTGCCAGTTCAGCCAAAAATACTGCTGTAAGTATACCGATGAAAGTACCTATAATGAGTGAACCTAAGGTAGCCAGAATTGATGCTACTATCATAGGTGCAATACCGAAATCCTTATTTAAAGGCTCCCAATTACTTCCGAATATAAATCGTGGAATACCTACTTCAAAGAATGCAGGAGCGCCTTTTGCAAATATATATACAGCTATTATTACTAATGATAAAATCGAAATAACTGCCGAAATGAGAAGTATCATTTCTATTACTTTTTCACCAATATACTTAGGTTTGGAGATTAATTTCATAGTTTGCCTAATTCCTTTCTATAATATCTGTTTGGTATACACATCATATGCGAAAAACAGATCACCCACCAAAATGTGTTTTACTTCGCTTGTGCTTTACTTCGCTGATATATAGTCTTTTGAAATTATTTCTTGAGCCTCGTCGCTCATAACATAGTCTAAAAAATCCTGTGCGTTATCACTAAGCTTGCCCTTTGTTACTAATAAAAATGACCTTCCGAGAGGATATGAGTTATCCCTAATAGTTTCAGGTGTGCACTCAACACCATCAATGGATATACTTACTACTGAATCATCAACTGCAGCCAGCGAAATATAGCCAATTGCATTATGCTTGCTAGCTACATTCGTCTTTATGGCACCTGAGCTGTCAAAAATTAATGCCTTCTTTGTGACCAAGCTCTTGACCCTATCATCATTCTTTATTTGTAGATCGAGCATTTCTTCAAAAGCTGCTCTGGTACCAGCGCCATCTTCTCTTGACAAAACGATAATAGGACTATCGGGCCCTCCTACTTCCTTCCAGTTTTTAATCTCACCTTTAAATATCTTCTGAACCTGTTCCATGGTAAAATCTATTACTGGGTTTGACGGATTGGTTACTATTGCTATACCATCAAGAGCCATAACGTGCTCTGTTAGTGTACCCTTTTCAGAATCCTTCAAGTCTCGTGATGACATCCCGATTTGAGCTGTTCCATCTATAGCAGCCTTAATGCCTTGGGAAGATCCAACCTGCTGAATGTCAACCAAAATGTTAGGATTTTTATCAGAAAACTCGTCAGCAAGCTGCTGCATAAGTGGACCTACTGATGTAGAACCAATTACCGATACATTACTACCAGGCATATCTCCTGTATTGCTAGTACTGGTGTCACTAATACCTGTCGTGCTTGAAGTACAGCCTGTTATTCCTATTGCAAATGTTAAAATTAAAGCCACAACAGTTAATATTCTATAAAATAAAGCCTTAGTCATTATTCCCTCCGTGTAAGTGTATCTATAATTGCATTTTATTAAACGTTTTTTAGAGCATCATTAATAAAATGTTAGATTTGTGTTAACACAGTATGTAAAAATTTTACATAGAATCTATATAATTAGTATTAGTGTTCGTAATTTTGATAAAATAAAACATTAAATATTACAAAAAAAATAAAATATTTGAATACAAAATACTCTTCTTATATTAAAATGAAAATAAAAGCTACGAACAATTAAACCGTGGAGGTACATAATGAATATATTAAATGAGATTTCTCAAAATCTGCAAATAGGTAAAGCAAAGATAGTTAAGGAACTAGTTCAGAAAGCTATTGATGAAGGAATAAGTCCTGAATCTGTCCTCAAAGAAGGATTGCTGGCTGGAATGGGCATTATAGGTGATAAGTTTAAGAAGGATGAAATATATGTTCCTGATGTACTTATTGCAGCTAGAGCTATGAATGCAGGTACAGAAATTCTTAAACCACTCCTTGCTTCAAGCGGAGTTACTTCTGCAGGTAAGGTTGTACTTGGAACTGTTTCAGGCGACTTACATGATATAGGGAAAAACCTCGTTAGAATGATGATGGAAGGTAAAGGACTTGAAGTAATTGACCTTGGAGTTGATGTAAGTGCCGAAAAGTTTGTTCAAACTGCTATAGCTGAAAATGCTCAGATAATTGCATGCTCAGCACTACTTACAACTACAATGGGTGAAATCGAAGCGGTTGTTAAGGCGGCTACCGAAGCAGGCATCAGAGATAAGATTACTATAATGATTGGCGGTGCCCCTGTAACACAAAGCTTCTGTGATAAGGTAGCTGCTGATATCTATACTGCAGATGCTGCATCTGCTGCTGATGAAGCTGCCAAGGTTTGTTCAAAATAATTATTATAACATTTAAAGGACCCCCGCATGCATTGGGGTCCTTTAATTATGCTATTTAAAGGAAAAAGTTTGCTTTTGCTTGAGGTGCTTTTTATTGTAAAATAAAGATAAGATGTGAGATATACGTTTTTTTCTCATCCGGTAATGACTTTGAGGTAATACGTGCTAGAATTCTTGAGCTAATGTACTGCTTTCTCGAGCAGCAGTTGAAGGTGGAGCAAACGTAGAAGAGATTTTTGGTTTGAATTTTAAATATTTTATATCAATTCTAAACAATGAAGGTAATTCAAGGGGGCTAAAATGCTGAAGCTTAAAGTAATAGCATGTGATGTAATGAATAGAGAAGTAAGTTATATTGCTAGCCAGTCTAGGTGCTATGTTGATGTAACCTTTCTTCATCAAGGCTTGCATAATACTCCTGACAAACTACGGGAAATGGTCCAGCAGGAAATAGACAAAGCTAACGGTGAATTCCCATATAATTATTATAATACCTGCCCTACGTATGATTACATTATTCTCGGATATGGGCTATGCTCCAATGGGATTATAGGGCTTAAAAGCTCCAAAGTACCTTTAGTAGTGCCTAGAGCGCATGACTGCATAACACTATTCCTTGGTTCCAAGGAAGCCTATACAGACAACTTTAAAAATAACCCTGGTACCTACTGGTTTCCCTCTGGCTGGATAGAGCGCGCCTGGCAACCAAGTGAGCTAAAATACCAGGTGTTGCTAGATGATTATACCAAAAGATATGGTGAGGATAATGCCGAGTTTTTGATGGAGATGGAACAAGGCTGGCTCAAGGAATACAAAAATGCAGGCTTTATATATTGGAGTACAACACCAAATATTGATTACTTTAGGCAGTTTACAAAGGACTCCGCTGCTTTCTTGAATTGGAACTATGTTGAATTTGAAGGAAATGCCAGTTTGCTTAGTAATATGTTGAATGGTATATTTAATGATAATGAGGTGCTTATAGTTCCACCAACGGAAGAAATCGCGCCCTCATATGATGAAAGTATTATTTGTCTAAATGGAAAGGATGTGTAAGGATAATGCTTGGTGAATATCTCAGTAAGATAAAACCTCTGGATTCTTGTGCTATGAATGCAGCAAAAAGGCGCCTTGACAGCCTTACAAAGCCACTGGGCAGCCTAGGAAAACTAGAAGATTTAGTGATTCGTTTATCAGGTATTTCCTGTTCACCCAACCCATGTATTGATAAAAAGGCAACCATCATAATGTGTGCTGATAATGGGGTGGTCGATGAGGGCGTAAGTTCTTGCCCAAAGAGTGTCACTGCATCGGTAACCTGCAATTTTACAGCAGGTATTACAGGAATAAATGTTTTTTCAAGGCTAGCAAATTCAGAAATAGTAATAGTAGATATTGGAGTGGATGCTGATATCCCTTATGATACTATATTAAATAGAAAAATACGCCGCGGTACCTGGAATATTGCAAAGGGCCCTGCAATGACACGTGATGAAGCCCTTCAGGGTATACTTGTAGGTATTAATGTTGTAGGACAGCTAAATCAAAAAGGCATAAAGCTACTGGGCACAGGTGAAATGGGGATTGGAAACACCACTACTAGCAGTGCAGTATCGACAGTTCTTTCAGGGATGCCTTTAGATATAATGGTAGGACGAGGTTCAGGATTGTCCGATGCAGCATATAAAAATAAAATTTCAGTTATACAAAAATGTATTGATATAAATAATCCTGACAGCAAGGACCCCATTGATGTTTTATCCAAGGTTGGAGGCTTTGATATAGCCGGTTTGGTGGGGTGCTTCATTGGGGCTGCAGTTTATCGTTTGCCAATACTAATTGATGGATTCATTTCTGCAGCGGCCGCTCTTGTAGCAGTCAAGCTGTACCCTGGCATTAAGGATTTTATTTTCCCTTCGCACGGTTCCGCAGAACCTGGAAGCGCTGAAATAATGAAGGTACTGGATATGGAACCAATGCTCAATCTAAATATGAGACTTGGTGAAGGAACAGGTTCAGTGCTCGCATTTCACCTAATGGATGCTGCCATTGCAGCTTATACACAAATGGGAAGCTTTGATGATGCAAAAATTGAGCAATATGTTCCTCAGCAATAATACTAAAACTCTAGAAAAGGAGAACAGTATGTATAAAATAAATTCTAATGAAAATAAGATAGATATTGCACCAAATACTCCACTGCTTGATGCACTCCGAAGCAATCAAAATCTTTTGAGTGCTCCATGCAATGGTAATGGAACATGCGGAAAATGTAAGGTCAAGGTTCTCTCTGGAGATACTAACCCACCTACATTCCAGGAGATTAGTTTGCTTGGTGAAAATGCCATAGCAGAAGGTTATAGACTTGCATGTAATGTTTATGCAGTTTCTGACATATCCATAGAGTTCCCTCAGGAAAATGCATCTGCACAGATTGTTACTGAAGGCATTGAACATGATATAAATATAGCACCACCATTAATTAAGCAGTATATAAAATTACCCAAACCATCATTAAAGGATCAGCTTAGCGATGCTCATAGAATTCTTAAAGCAGCGGAGGCCGATACCCTGCCATTAGAATTGATAAAAATTGCACCTGCACTGTTACGTGATAGTGATTACGGTATAACACTGATTAAAAACGGGCGCAAAATAATAGGCATTGAAGGTAAAAACACCTCTAACATTTTATATGGTGTAGCTGTAGACATTGGTACTACAACAATAGCCACTTATCTATTCAATTGTAATACCGGATCAAGAGTTGGAGTTCATTCACTGCTCAATCCACAGAAAATATTTGGCTCGGATGTCATATCGAGAATAAAGCACTCTATAGACGATATTGAAGGCCAGGATGACCTAAATGAAGGTATTGTTTTAGCAATTAACGACAGTATTAATGAGCTTTGCAAGAAAGCTAAAATTTCCTGTGATGATATATATTCTATAGCACTGGTTGGAAATACTACTATGCTGCATTTTCTGCTTAATGTACCAGCAGGTAATATCGCAAACGCTCCATTCATTCCAGCTTTTACAGCCCTGCAGACACTCCCTGCCCGAAAGCTCGGACTGTGCATGAATGAATACGCAACCGCATTTGTTTTACCAAGCGTGTCTGCCTATATAGGGGCTGACACAGTCGGCGCTGTACTAGCAACACAGTTGCACCAAAGCAGTTCCATCTCATTACTCATTGACATCGGGACAAACGGAGAAATTGTGCTAGGAAACAATGCCTTCATGTATAGCTGTTCTTCGGCAGCAGGCCCTGCATTTGAGGGTGCAAATATACGAAACGGCATAGGAAGTGTCTTTGGAGCTATAAATAGTATTTCACTAGTAAATGGACTTTCTTATACTACAATCGGTGATACTGAGCCAATAGGCATATGCGGCACTGGCGTAGTGGATGCTGTGGCACAGCTTCTTGAGATAGAATTAATAGACGAAACCGGCAGGATTAATCACAAGTGGGAATCAAATGATCCTGTTATAGCTTCACTTTCGGAGCATATAAGCAAAATTGATGGACAAATCGCCTTTCACATTGATAAGGATATTTATATTACACAGAAGGATATTAGAGAACTACAGAATGCAAAGGCAGCTATTACCGCAGGTATACAGGTATTGATTGAACAAGCAGGAATTAGCTATGATGATATCGAAAATGTTTATCTAGCGGGCGGCTTTGGAAGCTATATAAACAATGAAAATGCGGTAAAAATTGGTCTTATTCCTTCACAGCTAAAGAATAAGATCAAGTCAGTTGGAAACGCTGCTGGACAAGGTGCTAGATATGCCTTGCTATCTGAGTATTATTTGCAGCAGTCTGTAGATATAAGTAGAAGAATTGAATATATCGAGCTTTCTGCATCAAAGTCATTTAACGATTACTATATTGATTGTATGATGTTTGAGTAGCTATTTGTTGAAAAAGTGTAATGGAATATATTGACTTGGTCAAAAAAAGACTATCTTTATAGTGAGATACATTAAGGTTGTTTATTTTTAAAAGAGGGGTGTTACAATGGCTTTAATTAAAGAGGAAGATGTACGATTGGAAGAAGTGCTCTCGGTAGCAAAGAAAATGGCCATAGCAGCAAGAACCGCACCAAAGGCAAAAGGTGTGGACAATCTTGAGATAGCTGTTTTGACAGGTCCGGAGCTGGTTTCTTTAGCTAATCATATGACTCAGATGGTGAAAAAAGGCTCTCCAAAGTTTTTTCTAAGAGATGCAGGGAATGTTATGGCGGGTCAGGCATTGTTCGTTATAGGTTCAAAAATAAAGCCATTTGGATTACCTTCATGCGGATGGTGTGGCTATAAAGACTGTGCTGAAAAGGCCAAAAATCCTGATACACCTTGTGTATTTAACACGACAGACCTTGGCATTGCTGTCGGCAGTGCAGCGTCTATTGCGATGGACAATAGAATTGATAATAGGATAATGTTCTCGGTAGGTAAAGCTATAATAGATATGGGCATCTTGGGACCGGAAGTAAAAATTGCTTATGGGATTCCACTCAGTGTAAGTGGAAAGAGCCCCTTCTTTGATAGAGGATAAGCTCTTTATTGAAAAGTGCATAAGCCTGTTACTTTAAAGTGTGTAAACCTGTTACTTGAAAGTGCATAAGCCTCTTCCTTGAAAATGATTAACCTGTTGTCTATTAGGGCGTAAATTGCCACTTTGATTTTAGTGTTATAAATAAAGCCTTCAAATTGATTGAGTGAACAAATCAGTTTGAAGGCTACTTATTTATCATACATTATTATTCTTTAAACTCTTTTTTAATCTTTTCATAACATCCATAATTGCTATGCTATATCATTTTTATTGCGCAAGCACACAGCAAAAATATAGCTTGGTTCAATTCACAAACTGCTCCTAATATATCTCCTGTAGCCCCGCCTATTTTTCTAGAAAGTGCCTTAACCATTAATACGGCTGAAATAGGAGGAATTGCCATAAGTACACCCATCTTTACATCATATTCGAAACCACAAACAAAGAGTCCTGCTGAAATCAGTAAATATATTATCAAGCCTTTCAAAAACTCTTTTTTGCCGCAGTAGTCTATAAAGGATTTCCCAAGTCCCTCTCCTGCTCTGGCATATACAGAAACAGAGGCTCCTAGTATGGAACCTACTCTACCAGCTACGGGCATAAATGCTACCATAAATAGAAAGTATTTATCAGAATACAGCTGTGATAAGACAGAAAAATCCACCAATAACACACACAAAACTGCAAGGACAGCATTTGTTCCAACACGGCTATCCCTCATGATTTCTAAAATTCTCTCCTTTGGCCTGTTTGAAAATATACCGTCAAAGGTATCACCCAAGCCATCTAGGTGCAAGCCCCCTGTAATAATAATATAAATCACAATAATTAATACAGCTGACACCGAAGCCGGAAATATAAAGGATAATCCAAATGACACTGCAGCTAATATTAATCCAATGAAAAGTCCAATAACAGGAGCATAAATCAGCCCTTTAGCAAAGTCCTCGGTAGATGCCTTCACATTAATATTAATGGGGATTCTAGTAAAAAACTGAAGCATTAAAATTAGCTTGCTTAATACTTTCATGGTTATTATGGTTACTCCTTTTTGTTGTTTTGTTTGCTTTTCATAATGTTATAGATGTTAAATATTCATGCATCTAGAATATTTTCAATATAACATATAAAATCTTCTTGATACTTTTTTTCAAGCATGGTAATTTTAATCTGTTATCTTATAAAACTACTTAATTCTCATTGGAATACCTGAAACGCAAAAGTAAACCTCATCACAAGCCTTAGCAAGTGTCTGATTGACCCTTCCTGCAATATCACGAAAATCACGCCCCATTTTATACTCTGGGACAAGTCCAAGTCCCACCTCATTAGTAACAAAAATAAATGTAAGCTCACTGCTTTTTGCAGAATCTATTAAGGCCTGAACTTCCCTATGTATATTGTTTTCTACTTCTTGAACCTGCTCCATTGTCAAATCATCCCACTGCGTCAAAGTGCAATCATAAACCTCTGGACAGTCCAGCATTAGATTTGTTGTCATTATAGTCACGCAATCGAGCAGTGCTGCATCAAAACCATTTGTATATTTGGGAAGGATGGTATCAAAGCCTCTATAAGCCTCAATTGTTAACCAGTTGGAGGGTCTTTGCTCAATGTGCTTTTTTATTCTCAAAATCATTTCATCATCTGTGCGCTTCGCTGTAGCAATGTATATTATGTTCTTACCTATACTATTTGCAATAGCTTCTGCATAGGAGCTCTTTCCGCTCCTTGCTCCACCAGTTACCATTATCATTTTTGACAAGTATCTCTCCCCCATATCAAAAAATCCCCTAAACCAAGTTTAAGAGATTTTTTATTGTACTACAATAGTATAATATTTTGATATAAAAATATATAAATATCTTTGTAAATGTTGAATTTAATTAACTATATTATAAATAAATACAGTCTTTACTTAACCATATATTAAATAAATAAGTGTTTCCTTAACTATATTTTGATTAAATGCTACCTTTACTTAGCTATTTCGGAATAAAAGCTTGTTGCAGGAAAAACATTCTCTACCTCAAACATCTCCGCTAAAGTACTCGCAACATCAGCAAAAGTTACCCTTGTACCAAGGTTAACATCACTCTTTATGCTCTTACCGTAAATAAGCAGAGGAACATGTTCTCTGGAGTGATCAGTACTTTCAGTTGTCGGATCACAGCCATGGTCAGCAGTAATGATTAGTACATCGTCTTCCTTCATAGCATCCATTATTTCAGGTAGTCGTTTGTCAAATTCCTCAAGTGCATCTTTATAGCCTTGGGCATTGTTGCGATGTCCAAAGAGCATATCAAAGTCAACCAGGTTTGTAAATATTAAGCCTTTGTTCTGCTGCTTCATGAAATCAATTGTCATATCAACACCGTGCATATTGCTCTTGGTGTGGTCTGCTTTTGTAATTCCCTTCTTTGAAAAAATATCCTCGATTTTTCCAACAGCTATAACGTCTAGACCCTTTTTGCTGAGCTTATCAAGTATTGTATCGCTAGCGGGAGCAGCAGAGTAGTCCCTTCTGTTTGATGTACGAGTAAAGTTACCTGGCTCACCAATAAATGGTCTTGCTATTACTCTGCCAACCATGTGCTCATCCTTAAGCATGTCCCTAGCAATTTGACATATTTTGTACAATTCATCTATCGGCACTATATCTTCATGCGCGGCTATCTGAAAAACGCTATCAGCAGAGGTGTATACAATCAGCTTACCTGTCCTCATATGCTCCTCACCATACTGCTTGATAATTTCAGTACCTGATGCAGCGCAATTTGCTAACACACCTCTTCCGGTAAGCCTTGTGAATTCATCTAAAACCTCCTGAGGGAAGCCATCAGGGTATGTTGGAAAAGGCTTTTTGAGCTGCAGTCCAGCTAACTCCCAATGTCCGGTAATGGTGTCCTTGCCATTTGACACTTCTGCCATTCTAGCATAGCTACCATCAACCTGCTCAGGTACTGGCAGATAATTAATACCATCTATCTTTCCTAATCCCAGCTTACTTAGGTTTGGAAGCGAGATACCTCCACATTTCTTCACAATGTTTCCCAAAGTATTGCTGCCCACATCTCCAAAATCAGCTGCATCAGGTAATTCCCCTATTCCAACACTGTCTAAAACTATGAGTATTGCACGATTTATATTATTTCCCACAATATCAAGCTCCTCTCTTATATAATTACTGAATTACTTACAAATATCATTTCATAAAAGTATTAGTGTTATTAATGTGCAAAAGTAATTAATTAATAACATTATACCAAAAATTATATTAATTTTTTACCGATGTATACTTATTTATTACCCAATAAGTAATAAACTTAACCTCCTCACTATCGCTTAAATTATAAGCAAAATCCACTATATTCTTATAACTTCGTCATAAAATTGTAATGTAACCCAGCTAATTTATGATATATTATTATTACATGATTATATTTGGATTTTATTGAATTGTTATGACATATATGAGATGAGAATGAAAGGACGTTTTACATAATGAGAAATAATAGAGTACACACTTTTAAGTGCACCTTTTTAGTTCTAAGTATAATGTGCTGTATACTGCTTTTGGCAATTACAGTGAGTGGCGAAGTATCTGCGTATACTGATTCATCAACTCAAAGTAAAATAGTGTTAACCCAAGCGCAACCGTCAGTACCAGCTAGCGATACTGCAAGTAGTACTGCGGCCTCAGCTAGCGATACTGCAAATAATCCTGCTAACTCAGAAAACAGTACCACCTCGAACTCGGCAATCACTACTGGTAGTTCAGTAGAAATAGTTTCTCCCCCCGCAATAGATACAAAACCAGAGGTAAGAACAATCTCAATTGCTGCAGTTGGGGACATAATGTCGCACAAGGATAACCTAACAGCGGCATATAATCCTAAAACAAAGACATATGATTTTAGTGATTGTTTCCAATACATAGCTCCAGAGCTAAAAAATAGTGATTTGGTAATAGGAAATTTTGAAACTGTAACAGCAGGTTTAAAGGAGGTTTATTCCTCTTATCCCTCTTTCAATACTCCCGACGAAATATTGAAGGCTATTGCTTCTTCTGGCTTCGATGTTCTGTCTACAGCAAATAATCATTGTTTGGATAGGGGGGTAGCAGGTCTTGCCAGAACGATAAAGTTGATTCAAGAAAATGGAATGATAAATGTAGGTAGTTCTATTGACGGTAAGAATAAGTATGTTACCAAGGAAATCAATGGTATAAAGGTAAGTATTCTATCATATACGTATGCTTTCAATAGTAATGATTCCAAGCTTAGCAAAAAAACCATAGAACAGTACTTAAGTCCTATAAACGAAGCACAGATTAAAAAGGATATTCAGAGTGTCCGGTTACAGGGCACAGATGCGGTAATAGTAATAATGCATTGGGGAAATGAATACCAGAGGCAACCAAGCACATATCAAACTGCATTGGCTAAAAAGATTTTTGAATGGGGCGGAGATATTATATTGGGTTCACATCCTCATGTAGTACAAAAATCTGAAATAATGAAGGTTAATGGACAAAACAAATACGTAATTTACTCAATGGGTAATATAGTGTCAGGATATAGAAGAACAGATACTGGCAAAAGACCAAATAAGATATACACAGAGGATGGAGTAATAGTTAAGTTAACTATTGAAAAAGATACTAATAACAAAGTATCAATTAAAACAGTCAACCATATACCGACATGGCTTGACAAGTACTATGTAAATGGTAAGCCTGTGTTTAGAATACTGCCCATACCAAGCAGCGATTTTAAGGCAGAGTATATTAACTCTGGAAACGCCTCAAAAGTAAAGCAATCGTATATAAACACAATGGATCTTATGCATAATTTCAAATAAGGACGGTTATTAATGAAAGATTACCTTAATATATTCGCAAACAATATAAAGACAGCTTTTTCAAATAAAAACTTAGTTAGATCATTAATTGCAATTATTATTTTTATACTTCTGAATACTCTAAAAACCGTAATTTATAACCTTTTTCTGCTTCCACAGGCAAATAGCGATATTTTCACTTATAAATTCTGGTTTGTACTAATAACAAGTACAATAGTACTTCTTTTTGTTATAGGCATTTGTTCAAGGGTTTGCTTTGCAATAATTTTAATAATACAAGGAATATATATGTTTACAAACATTTCCTATTACTTGTATTACCATAGCTATTTGCATATAATGCAATGGTTTTCTCTATTCAAGGAGGCTGCTATATCAGCTTCTCACCTTGCAAATCCACAAAGTGCACAGTTATTAATAGTATTTTTGGATGTACCTGTGATAATTTATTTGCTCATAAAGTTTTACTCGCCTGAGCTTAAAACAATACGTAAGTCCAAAATTAGATATGCAGTAATTGCTTTATGCTTGATTTGTCTAACGGTAACTGAAGGAATTAATATAAGTAGTAATAAGTCCATTAACGATTTTATTGGAGACCGATATTCAGGGGAGTCCAAAATTGTTGAGCGCTATGGAACAACTGTGAATGCAGCCATAAACATATTTAATAATTATAGCGAAGAAAAGTTAATTAGCCAGTTTGAATATGGTAATCTGCAAGAAGGTAACAAAGACAGCCTATCTGCTTTGCCTAATAATCAAACAAAACAAGCCCCAAATTTTGTAATAGTACAGGTTGAATCTATGGATTCAAATATAGTAAAACAAAAGTATAATGACCAATATGTGATGCCATTTCTTGCTGGATTAATGGATACTAGCGTTTATTATCCATATACCTTGAGTTATCACCAGGGTGGCGGTACATCCGACACAGAGTTCTCTATTATCAACAGCATACAGCCGCTTGATTCATTTCCTGCTATCAAGCTCTCATCGTATTCACATAGTAATTCCTTTGTATCAAGGCTTAAGAATGCCTCATATGAAACTATGGCCTTACATGGTAACGTAGGTACCTTTTATAATAGAGATATATCATTTTATAAAATGGGATTTAATAAGTTTTATGATATTAAATCCATGGGGTTTGAAGATGAGGGTTGGGGCGCTCCCGACCATAAGGTATTTGACTTTGCATTCAGAAAAATGCAGCAGACAAAAAAACCTTTTTGCTCCTATATTATAACTATGACAAGCCATGGACCTTTTGAGAGTTGCAGAAATTATTATAATAATCCTCGTTATGACAGTATTGAGGATGAGATAGTTAAAAACTATTTTAACAGTATGAGCTATGTCGACGAAAGTTTAAAGAATTTTGTGAATAATATTCGTGCAAAATTCCCCAATACTTATATCTTTATTGTCGGAGACCATACACCTAATATAAATGAACCAGAGTTCTACCAGTCTTCATTTATTGATGGAGATAAGTACCTTGAGTTTGTACCGCTTTTTATTGTAACTCCTGACAATCAGAAGTATGTGGAGACAACGCGGGTTGCATCATTCTTAGATATTTCACCAACAATACTAGAGTGCTCCGGCATACCATATTCTCTGATGTCTAATGGCCATAACTTATTGACTCTACAGAAAAATACTATTAATATTGACTTAAAAGGCGGTTCATTTGATCGCTCCTGGTTGTATGAAAAAATATCCAATATTGAGTATTCGGAAGAGGAACCTATATGGAGAAAATATCTGCCTGACTTTATAAAATCAGATTTATTTGAAAAGCATAACTAATAGAAAAACGGAGGTACTAGCATGTCATTAAACAGCCTGAAAGCAAGCATGTATAAAATTCTAGCAAATATAGCATTTAACAAAGGGGATACTACAACAGCTATAGCTCGCCTTGGACAAGCATATGAAACCGGTTGTGCAAAACCACAAACAGTAACTACCTATGCATATCTTCTTCTAAAATCAGGAGAAATAGATAAATCCATGGGTATTTTTGAGAAGCAGTTGGCTTCGTACAGCTTACCAGAAAATCTGAGAAATAGCGCAAAAGGCAGTTATGCTCTTGCACTTTGGAAAAAAGGTGATTTGCAAAAAGCCATTTCTTTATTAGAAGATATACTCCCTAAATACAAAAATACCAATGTGTATGGCAGCCTTGGTTATTTTTATAATCTTAACGGTGATTTGGATAAAGCCTTAAGCTTTAATCTCGAGGCATATGAGTATAATTCAACAGGTCAAGTCATACTTGACAACCTAGGGCAAACCTACTTCCTTCTTGGAGAGTATGACAAGTCAAAAGAGATCTTTGATAAACTCATGCAGATGAAACCTACTTTCCCTGAGGCGTATTATGATTATGCTTTGCTTATGGAAGCACTAGGTGAGAGAAACGAAGCTCTTGAGGCCCTAGATAAGGCTCTTTATTGCAAGGTCTCCTTCCTCTCTGATATTACAAGAGAAATAATAGAAAATAAAATAGCAGAGTTGTCTAACTAGCGCTATTAGCTAAGAATTTATTGATGCTTAAACTTTTTATCACTAAAATTGAGGCTGTACGGTTGATACCGTCCAGCCTTTTATTTATACAACATTTATTCACAGATTATTGCTATTTATATATTAATTATTCACGGGTAATGCTATTTTATACACCACTTAATCACAAGTGTTGCTATCTTCATATAAGAATCAATACCCTGTCATTATAGTCATACAACATTTATTCACTGATGTTGCTATCATACAACATATGCACTGACATTGCTTATACCTCAAGCATCAACAATGCCTCAAGTATCCTCTCATGACCCTTCTCATTGGGGTGAATCCCATCCGCGCAGAAATTGGACTCATAATCATTGCACACAAGAAAGCTTTCTCTGACATTTATCAATCTGCAATTATTTTGCCGCGCTACAAACTCCACAGCATTGTTGTATGCCTCCTGCCAACGATATATCTTTGCAACATCTCCTAGCCATTTCAAGATGTTTTCTTTCTTTAGTCCTCTGGAAATCCAGTTAAAATACAATTCAGGGTGTAGAGGTGGTAAATTCATAAGCACTGGTATTGCGCCTTTCTCCTTTACCTTATTAATCATGCTCTGAATAGTTGTTTTGAAGTTTTCAATCGGGGTTTTTGGATTATGATGAGCTAAGGGATCATTGGCAACCTCGCTCCAATTGAAATCACAATCATTACCACCATACTCTATAACAATTATATCACCGTCTGAAACTGCATTTTTCTCTAATGAAAGCGTTAATCTGTTAAGTGCCTTAGTTGATGTCATTCCAAAAAAAGCGTTGTTCTTGACATTGAAATTCGTTCTCTGAGCAAAAGCATTAATACTGTTGTTTTGCAACACTTTATATTTTCCATCTGTATCATCTAGTACAACTCCCTTTAAAATTGAATCTCCCCAAAAAGATATAGTTTTACCTTCCATTTTATTTTCCTCCATAAAAATATATCAATACGTTAATTTTATTATTTGTTATAGTTACTATTTTTATTACATCTAGTTTTCGTCTCTATGTTATATAATTTATTTAAATATGTCAAGTATTTATTTAAAGTAATATTTAAATTAATACTGAGGCATGATATAATTGGTATTACTATTATTGTGAGTAAATTATATGGATATTATTTGTGAGGTAAATTATATGGATACTAATACTGAAAAAACTACTCAAATACTTTCTGATTTCTCAGCATCTTTAAAGGCCTTTAAGACTGAAGACTGGAATCAGTTTCCTACAATTGAACTTTATATGGATCAGGTAGTAACATACTTGGAGCGTTTACTTAAGCTATTTGACGATGGAGATGTGAAAAATAAATATATTACATCAAGTATGATTAATAACTACGTAAAAGAAGGCTATGTAAAAAGACCTGTTAATAAAAAATACGATCGTAGCCACCTCATTACGTTGTATATTATGTCGCTTCTTAAAAACGTACTACCTATTCCCCTGATAGCAGGTTCACTTAATGAATATGTGGATGAAGGCAATTATAAGTTATTTTACGATGAGTTTGGAAAGCTTCAGGATAAGGCATTTGAAGAGGTTTCAGACAAGCTTACTACGATATTAGGTCAGACTGCTGAGGATAATTATGAATCAGATTTACGATTGTTTGCTCTTCAATTAACCAGCCAGGCGAATGCATATCGACTTGTTGCAGAGAAGGTATTATCAACACTGAATGCTGAAAAGCTAGAAGTTGAACGAAGAGAAAAAGAAAAGGTTAAGGCTAAAGATAAGGATAAAGATAAAATTTAAGATATATAAAGGGTACAATAATATATAAAAGACATAGTTTACGATGTAGAAAAGATAAAATTGAGAATATGCGTTAATAGAAATATGTCACCTCTCAAATCATTTAAATAATTATAATGACAAGCACACATTTCCTCAACTGTAAATATACTAAACAGGTGAGGTGATAGTAGTGCTTTTTTTATCCATTTTTTTGCTCTGTATTGCCCCAAATCTAGATAATATGGCAATTGGTTTAGCTTATGGAGCAAGAAAAATAAACGTTCCATTCAAATCAAACTTTGCAATCGCAATATTTTCAGGCCTTGCAACCCTTTTATCAGCTGCTCTGGGGAATGTTATTTCGAACATTATGCCTTCATTTATAGGTAATGCTATTGGTGGTAGCATAGTAAGTATTATGGGTGCATATACAATATACCAATACTTCCATGATAAAAAGCAAGTTAACCATTCACATAATATAGATGAACTAGGTATCGAAAACCTGAAAGCAATAATGGAGGACCCTACAATTGCAGATAAGGATTTTTCAGGTGATATATCCTTGAAAGAATCAATATTGCTTGGTATCGCCCTGGCAGTTAACTGTTTAGGGACAGGGCTTGGCGCCGGAATGGTAGGAATAAATATTTTTGTGCTTAGCTTATGTGTAGTCGTTTTTAGTGTCATAACCATTTGGATAGGAGCTTTCCTAGGAAAAAGATTTGCTTCAAGGTTTTTAGGTCAAAATGCTACTCTTATTTCAGGAGTCCTTCTGTTTTGTGTAGGAATCTACGAGATTCTCCTCTAGGCTACGATATTAGCTATAGACTATTACAATATCCTATAGGCTAAGCTAATAGCATCACAATATCCAGTAGGCTATTTACTACAGACTTTGAGATATTACGATACAATAAGAAACTTTGTAAAAATGATATTACTAAAAAAACAAAATTGCCATGAAGTAGTTTAACAGTATCTATCGTATAAGTTAAACTCCTCATGGCATTAATATTTGATTGGTTATTTAGTTTTTTCTTGATATCTATTAAGTGTTTATTTTATCGCCTATTTGTTATCTACTCGTTCATTTTTATTCATTATCCTGCTGAAATAGTGTGGTAGAAAGGTATCTCTCACCTGTGTCCGGCAAGATAACAACAATACTCTTGCCTTTATTCTCTGGTCTGTTAGCGATTTTAGTAGCTGCAAAGAGAGCAGCGCCTGAGGAAATACCTACAAGCAATCCCTCTAACTTGGATAACTTCCTAGCCGCCTCAAAGGCTTCATCGTTTTTAACCTTGAAAATCTCATCTACAACATTTCTATCAAATACCTCAGGAATGAAGCCGGCTCCTATTCCCTGAATTCCGTGTGCACCTTTTTGTCCACCAGATAATACAGCTGAATCAAATGGCTCAACAGCAACAATCCTGATTGATGCATTTTTCTCCTTTAATGCACTGCCTATACCAGTAATTGTCCCACCTGTTCCAACGCCGCCAACAACCATATCAACCTTTCCATCAGTATCATTCCATATCTCTATTGCAGTAGTTTTTCTATGGCAATCAGGATTTGCAGGATTAGTGAACTGACTTGGCATAAAAGAGTTTGGTATTTCATTTGCAAGCTCTTGTGCCCTCTTTATTGCTCCTGGCATTCCCTCTGAACCGGGTGTGAGAATAAGTTCTGCCCCTAATGCCTTTAACATATTTCTTCTCTCTTGAGAAAATGTTTCGGGTAGGGTGATTATTAACCTATATCCTTTTGAAGCAGCTACAAAGGCAAGCCCTATTCCTGTATTTCCACTTGTTGACTCAATAATTACCGAGTTCTTATTCAAAATACCTTTATCTTCAGCATCCTTAATCATTGCATAAGCAATTCTGTCCTTCACGCTACCTAGAGGATTAAAATACTCCAGTTTTGCTATAAGAGTCGCTGTAGGTGAAAATATGCTATTGTAATTTGATAGTTCTAGTAGTGGAGTATTTCCAATAAGCTCAGTAAGGCTACTGTATATTTTTGCCATAAAAACCACCCCTCCTTGAAATGTCGTATTGCTATTGAGTTACTGCTACCGCAGCAGCAATTGCAGCACCTAATCCAGACCCGTCTTTTACGAGTTTGATTTCTATCATTTCTGCCTTTTCCCCTAATGTATCTTTAAACGCCTCAACCATCAGTTCGTGTACTTTTGGCATCTTCTCATATATAGTACCATCAATGGCAATGACATGCTTTTCGTTTATATCAGTACCGCCATGTTGATGGAACAGAATGCCTAGAAACGAGGAAGCTACTAACCTGACTGTTCTTTTGAGGACAGCTTTGGATACCGCTTTAATGATTTCAGCATCTTCTCTACTACATAAATACTGTTCTTCCGTCTTGCATGGGTATAATATAAAGTTTTCTACCATAAGCGCATTGAAGCTTTGACCAAAAAACTCCTTTGTATCAATATCAGCATTTGTAAAAAGTTCATTGTTTTTATATAAGTCAAGTAGAATCTCCTTCACAAGGAATCCCATATAATAGCCTGAAACCATTTTTTCGAGCATCTGAGCCCCTGGAATCTGACTATTACTATCTATGATATTATCATACTTTGTAACAGGTAAACCAACATTGTAATTACCTGACTCTATGTTTACAATCATGTTTCCACCATTGAGGGGATGATTCTTCTCCAAGTAACAAGTATTATGACCAGTCCCCATTATTGAGGCAATATCTGACTCCTGGTAGCTGTACATCGCTACAAGCTGAGTGCCCACTGTATCATTAAGTATGGCAACTGGCTCGACATTGATGTTCTTTTCCTTCAATGCGTCCCCCAACAACTTATTTATATTTGAACCCTCTACTCCAGAGGTAGCTATTTCTTTTGTCCAGTGAATAAGATATGCTTCATTTATTCCTAATTGTTTACAAGGAAAGGAGAATGTATTGCCTAGATATAATTTTTCTTCTCCATCCACAAGTGACTTTATACTTTCTGCCATGAAGCCAAAAAGCTGCTCTGCTGTAGTGTCGACCTTGGTAAGGTCATAGTCCTTTTCCCTATTTATTAACTTTGCCTTAATCTCACCAAGATTTTTAAAGTGTCCGTCTTCAATAGAAAACTTGGTGCATCTGAGGTTAGTCCCCCCCATATCAATAGTCATAAATGTTCCCTTTTCCTTGCCTGTAGGTTTACCTATATAAGATGGGAGCATTTTTAAGCAGGTTGTTTCACCTGAGAGCGTTTTTTCCATAGTATCCTTAAAAAGTAATGCAATATCAAGCATCTTTTGACCATCCACTTCAAAGTCAGATAGAATAGCGTTCAGTATATTGTTTTGCACTTTAAATCACCTCAAAATTCCTTTATATAGATAGTATTCGTTCTAAAACAACGTATAGTTTTTATTTTATATTTACATTACCTATAGGTCAAGTAAAGATTGTTAACTTCCAAGGTATAATTTATTAATATTGTTATTTTTTTGCACTTAAATATAGTAAAGTCCTTTAAACTGAACTGACCCCTATAAGTTAGATTTTTTGGTCTAACTTATAGGGGCCAGTTCACACCTTGTGCAACGGACCTTTCTTTATTTAACCTTTAACAGCTCCAACAGTCATACTCTCAATGATTTTATCATTTAAGAACATATATACCGCAATACTTGGTATAATCATTATAACTATCGCAGAAAGCTGGACTGACCAGTTCGTGGAATACTGTCCTTTAAACCGTGTCAGGCTCACTGGTAAAGTCATTTTATCTTGATCAGTCATCAAGATTAGTGCAAACATAAGCTCATTCCACATGCTTACAAAGTTAAATATTGTTATGGTAGCTATTGCCGACTTTGAAGTTGGTACAATCATTCTCCAGAATACCCCACCCATAGAACAACCATCCATTACTGCTGCTTCTTCTATTTCTCTCGGGAATGCAGCCATAAATCCCGATAGTATAAATACTGAAGTGGGAAGTGCAAAAGCAACATATGGTAGAATTAACCCTAAATAACTAGTTGTAAGCTTAATTTTTGTAAAGAAGACAAACAATGGGATCAAAGTTGAATGGATAGGTATCATTACACCTAGAAGGAATAAAACCAACACAAATCCTGACAGCTTCCATTTCAGTCTCTTAATTGCAAATGCAGCCATACTACCAATTACAATTGTAATTATTACTGATATAAATGAAACTATAACTGAATTTAAAAAACTGATTGCAATCTTACCTGAAATTAATGCAGTTGAATAGTTATCAAAATGTGGGGTCAATGATATGCCCCACGGATTATTAAACAGCTCGGTGTTATCTTTGAGGGAATTAATTATTAACCATATCAGCGGATATACGCAGGTGATTGAAACTAGTATAAGTATAAAAAAAACTATTTTAGACGAAATACTCTTATTTGCAAAACTAGATACTTTATTGGCCATATCAGCAATTTCCCCCTTCCATTAAAATTCTATTGGCTCGGATTTAAAAGCCTTGTTTAGTATCTGTGTTACCACCAGGCATAAAACCAGCAATACCACAGATATTGCACTTCCGTAGCCATATTGCATATCTCTAAAGGATTTTATGTACATGTATGATGCAATAACCTCACTAGCATGATTTGGTCCACCGCCTGACATTACAAATATCAAGTCAAAAAATCTTAGCGAGCCAGTTGCTATTAAAACTGCATCAATACCAATTATAGGCTTTATTAAGGGCAGGGTAATGTACCTTACCATTTGTCCTGAGCTTGCCCCATCAATAACTGCGGCTTCACATAGGCTTTTGGGAATATTCTCTATTGCAGCAAGATACAGAATCATATGATAACCCACAAACTGCCAACATATAACAACAATTATTGCAGGTAATACTGTCTTTTCATCCGCAAGCCATTGTTGGTCAAGATGTGACAAGCCAATAGCATCGAAGAATCTATTGATTATTCCAAAATCAGGACTGTAAATAAAAAACCAGAGCAATCCAACTGCAACGCTTGATAGCATGTTTGGCATAAAGAATACAGTCTTAAAAAATCTCTTTCCTTTTATATTTCCGCTAATTGCTATTGCTAAGGCTATAGCAATGGGTATCTGTACAATAAGGGACAATAGCATAAGAATAAAAGTATTTTTCATACCTATTCTAAATACGTCATCCATAGTAAATAATTGCACAAAATTGTCTATACCAATGAATTTTCTCGTATCTAATATATTCCACTTAAACACACTGTAATAAGCAGTACTTGCAATGGGGACCATTACTATTGCTAAATATATAAACAATGCCGGCATCAAGAATGCAAGGATTGTCTTTTTATTCCGTAACATTCGCTCCATAATAAGCTCTCCCTGGTCTTATTTATTATTAATGGTCAGGAGCAATGCTCCTGACCACTATCAAATACTAGTTTGATTTGTTCTGTTCAGTAAACTGCTGCAACTTCTTGAAGGCTTCTTCTGGTGACTTACCCGCTGTGATAGATTGAATTGTGTTGTTAAACTCATTTCCTAAAACTGAGCCTAGCGCTACGTCATAGAATAAGAACAATTCCTTCATACTCTTCTGAAGCTCTGCAACCTTTTGTGTCAATGGATTGGACTTTGCAGGATCAATCTGAGCATTAGTAACTATAAGGTTTCCTGCCTCTCCAAGCTTAATTTGAATGGTAGGGTCTGACATTGTCTTTAAGAATCCAACTGCTGCATCCTTGTGCTGTGAATTTGCGCTAATAGCAAAGCTCTGGTCAACTTGACCTAGCATGTTATCAACACTGCCCTTTCCATTGTCCATTGCTGGGAATGGAGCTATGTCTACTTTACCCTTTAGTGGGCTCTGGTCGTTTGTGAGCTGCTGAATAGCCCAGCTACCCATTACTAGCATTCCTGCTTTACCCTGCTTGAAAATTTCCTGTGCTGGGTCATTATCCAAAGCATTAAAGCCTTTTGGGAATGCATTCATCTTAACTAACTCATCCATTATCTTACCAGCTTCAATATAACTTGGATCTTCCCATGTTCCAGTGCCATCATAAATCTTATTAAACGGATCACTTCCGCCTATACGGTTTGCAATTAACTCACTCATCATTGCACCAACCCAAGGAGCCTTATTACCAAGTGCAAATGGAGTAATATTATTCTTGTTGAGTGTATCACATACTGCTTTAAGCTCTGCATATGTAGTAGGTACTTTCAAACCAAGCTTATTGAATATTTCAGTATTATAGTATAGACAAACAACTGTCTGGGTGGTAGGTGCTCCGTAAATCTTACCATCAAAAGTCAATGGTGCGAACATACCGCCTACATAACGACCCTTCCATTCAGCATCCTTATCTAAGTCATCACTGATGCTGTATATCTTCCCTGCTTTTACAAATGGCTTCAAGAAGCCAGCTGGCCAAGTATTGAAAACGTCTGGTACTTCATTGCCTGCCATCAAAGCGGCTATCTTAGTCTTGTATTGCTCCTGCTCAGTAAACTCAATAGTAGCTGTAGCATTAAAAGTGTTGGTTTTATTATAGAGATCAACCGCTTCCTTAATTATTACAGAGTTAGGGTCAGTCTCAATACCCCAAGCAGATATTTTAAGATTTACCTTTTCAGCAGGCTTTGATTCTGAAGCTGGTGCTGGTGTTGTACTTGAAGCAGCAGCTACTGTGCTACTTTCTGATGACGCTGCAGTTTCATCTGAAGATCCGCAACCTGACAATCCCATTGTCAGAAGCAGGCTCAAGCAGACTATTAGTGCCATAACCTTTTTCATAATGATTTCCCCCTTTTTTATATTTGAAAGTTTATGATTTAATTATATTTTTTTACTTTTATTTACACAGTAGAGAAAATAAACTATATATTTTAAAAAATTAACTTATTTTTGTATCAGGAAAAAGCATCTGTATTGTTGTACCTTCTCCAGGTGCACTAAGTATTTTCAGTCCATACTCCTTCCCATAGTACATTTTAATTCGTCTATCCACATTTTTGAGCCCTATATGTGTAGCATCTCCCTTTTCTTTCTCGAAGTCCTGCTCTAATATTTGTTCTGCAACAGTAGACTCCATCCCAACTCCGTCGTCATTCACACATATAACTACTTTGTCGCCAATCTTATTGGCAGTAATAATAATATTACCGTTCCCCTCTTTTCCTTCAATGCCGTGAACAATAGCATTTTCAACTATTGGCTGCAGTGTGAGCTTTGGTATTATAAATGATGAAATGTGAGGCTCAATATTTATCTCTGTATTTATTTTTTCACCATATCTTAATCTCTGAATCATAAGGTAATTATTTATATTCTTAATTTCTTCATCAATCGATACCAAGTCATCCCCACTTATGCTGGCTCTCATCAGGTCTCCAAGTGCCTTTACCATTTTACCTACCTCTGGAACCCCCTTGATTCTTGCAAGCCAATTAATTGATTCCAGTGTGTTATATAGGAAGTGAGGATTAATCTGCATTCTGAGGAACTTGAGTTCTGTCTTCTGCTTGAGTAACTGCTCCTTATATACCTCATCTATTAACTGCTGAACTCTGTTAACCATCTTGTTGAACTGCTTGCTCAGTATTCCTATTTCGTCCTTGGATTCATAGTTGCTTGATACCGCAAAGTCCCCGTCTCCAACCTTAACCATCATTTTTGATAAATCTCTCACAGGTCTTGAAATAGTGTTTGATAATAGAATAGAGAAAATAAGAGAAAGTAAGCAGCAGGAAGCACATATAACTATGATCCACCCTCTGAGAATAATAATATCTTTTTCATACTCAACGGCTTGGATAAAGCTTGCCAGCCTCCAAGTAGTTCCATCAATGTCTTTTGAAATGGTATAATACCTTTTGTCGTTGGCACTTATTGTATTGAAGGTTTCCTTAAGTGCTAAATTATTCAGTAAAGCTGTAGAAAATTCATTTTGTTTTCCTATTTGTGTCTTATCCTGATAAGATAGAATTGCCCCCTGATTGTTTACAATCATATACTCCGAGTTTTCTATTTGGTCAGCATTGTTTATTATCCTATATATACTACTCTCCCTTAGATAAATTATTACAAATCCTAGGCTTTCCATGTTGCTGGTACTATTAATAGTTCTCCCCATCATGACTGTTTTGTTTTGTGGATTGGTATCAAACCAGTGAACACTCCCATATCCATATTGTAAAATCAACCTTTCCTCATCCGTTACATCCATTGTTACCGAGCCTGGATTGACATACACCGCGATACCAGAATTGGCTAGAACCTGAATAGCTGCTATGTCAAAGTTTGAGTTTATAAGACTTTTGAGCTGGTACTCTATCATTTTCTGAGTACTTATCTTGTCATACTCATTGTCTAGCTCACCGTTCGCCTTATTTAATGCATTCTGAATTACAGAATTTGATATAACTTGAAACGAGATTTGCTCAATGGACCTTAACTTGTTTTCAATATTATTAGCTGTATCATACAAGATATTTTTAGAATATTGTTGAGTCTTATTTTTCACTAATTCACTGGACCGCATAAACGTAAATATCCCTATGAGTACCACAGGAACAATGATTAATAATAAGAATGAAAGGAACAGTTTTCTCTGTACAGGTAAGTCTTTAAATCTTGCTCTCATATTATATACCTGCTCTTTTCGGGTATATTTTTTCTCTATACTCGGAGGGAGTTACCCCAATATTTTTTTTAAATAATTGACTAAAGTAACCCGAATCTTCTATTCCAACCAGTCGTGATACCTCATATGTCTTATATCCGGAATCTGCAAGTAATTCACACGCCTTGTCCAACCGCTTTTTTGTAAGAATATCCAAAAAAGTGTTCCCCGTCTCTCTTTTTATTAACCTGCTAATATAGATATGATTCATGTGTACATGTTCAGCTAAAGATATAAGTGAAATGTCGTTCATATAGTTTTGGGATATGTATTCTATTACCTCTTTAATAATTTTATTCCTGGTGGCAGGCATTCTCGATGTATGTTGTTCCATATAATTTAGTAAAGCACCGACAACACATTCCTCCAGTTCCACTATATCAGAACAATTTGCAAGAATGTCATATAACGCTATGTCATCTATTTCTTCGTCTGCCATACGAGCACATGACGTAAGAAGGTTAAAACATATGATTTTTATTACCTGCTCATTCTCTTTTTTCTCCTTGGCAAGACGAAAGAGAAACTCTCTAGTCATAAGCTCAGTTTCTAAATAATCACCTTTTTTGAAACTTTGTAGTATGTCATCTAGGTCTATGAGTTTCTCTTGAGATTTGCAATCAATGCTTTCTCTGAGATCCTCTATATGTATAATAGCTCCCTTCCCCAATGAAAACTTTAGCTTTAGACAATTATGAGCCTGATTGAATAGCATGTTCATATTGTCAGCTCGGTGGCTTGTCTGACTTATTCCAATGCTGACGTAAGACTCCAGGTGGCCAAAAATTTCATCTCTTAGCTGAATTGCCAAAGACAGAATACGCTCCTTATAATCACATGTCTTATCCCGAAACTCAACTATAATACACAAGGTTTTAAAGTCGGCTTGCAGTAAATTGCAATCAATTCCCAACCCCATAATGGCTCTGTTAATTTCCTCTTCAATGTTCAATGTATCATTATTGGAGGAACTTTTGCTGATATCATACTCTAAAAGCATTATGGCGTAATTATCCAATATACAATTATATTCTTTACACTTTTTTATTATAAAATCAGAGTCAGTAACCCTTCCATACATAAGTTCCCTGAGAAACTTAACCTTCTGAGCCTGTTTCAAGCTACTTCTTTCATTTAACTCTGTCAGCACAGTATCTCTAGCACTAATGACAGCTTCAATAATTTCCTCTGGATCTGACGGCTTCAAAACATATCCTATAGCGCCAAGACATAATGCTGTACGGGCATAGTTGAAGTCTTGGTATCCTGAGAGTAATATTGCTTTAATATCGGGTATTTGTTCTTTTAGGGCTTTAATTAGCTGCAAGCCGTCCATTCCCGGCATCCTAATATCGGTAAACAAAATCTGCGGAGATACTTCTTTAGCTAATTCCAAGGCATTTTCCCCACTAGAAGCAACGCCAACCACCTCTATATCGTAGTCCTCCCATGGTATAGACATTAAACCACGCCGTATAATAAGTTCATCATCCACTATAAGCATGCGAATCATTTAACTTTTTCTCCTATTAACGTATTATATTTCTATTTTACTATTGCTATAATCGTTTTTCAACTTTCTCCCAATTTACAAGCTTCCATAAGTTTTCTAGGTACTCCGCTCTTCGATTCTGATACTTGAGATAATAGGCATGCTCCCATACATCAAACGCTAATATTGGTTTATTGCCCCAAGGAAGTGGTGTGTCTTGATTTGCTGTATTTACTATCATCAGCTGATTATAGGGATTTATAACTAAAAATGTCCATCCTGAGCCAAAAACATCTTTAGCATTTTTAGTGAATTTATCCTTGAAAGCTTCAAAGGAACCAAAGCTTCTTTCAATTGCATTGAGTAGCATTCCTTGAGGCTTTTCAATCCCTCCTGCAGGTCCAATGGTATCAAAATATAGATTATGATTATAAACTCCTCCACCATTATTAATGACAGCTGTACGAATATTATCCGGAATTACATTCGGCCTTCTCAACAGTATTTCTAAAGGGATATTATGATAAGATGTGTATGGTTCAAGTGCTTTATTCAGATTATCCACGTAAGCTTTAAAGTGCTTGTCGTGATGAATTCTCATAGTTTCTTCATCGATATAAGGCTCATTTGCATTGTATGGGTAAGGCAAGGGTGGTAGCTCATACTTATAAATCATCATAAAAAAACAGCCTCCTTAATATAGTTATTACAGTATATTAATCGGGCTGTATATTTGACATTCAATTTGACATTCAATTTGGTATTCTACTTGACCTAATATTGCTATTCAAGTTGTCATTCGATTCTCTTCTCAAATTGCAATTATTCTAGGTATTAATTTTATAACTTATTATAATAATAACTATTTTATTTCTCTAATTGTATATTGCTGAGTTCCCAAACCTCTTTTTTCTAGTTCATTTAGCTGTATGAAAGGATTTTTCCCATGTAGTCTTTGGAAAAGATGCCCCTCATCACCTAGCTCGTAACCTTGGGGAATACCATCAGAGATAAGATTTTCTACCTTGATTGCATCGATACAAGCTCTCTCTATGGACACAATATCAGTCGAAGCCATTATTCCAATATCGGGTACAAGTGAAGGTGTAGTAAGTCCCCAGCAGTCGCATAGTGCAGTAATATTTGTAAGAAAATTAATATAGAAAACGTGACCTAGCTCAAAAGATTTTAAAACCTCTTCTGTGCATATCGCCATCCCGGTCTGGAAATCTTCATATTTATCTGATGTTTTAGTAATTGCACCAGTTGGACATACCTTTACGCAGTGGTGACAGTAAGTACAGTGATGGAAAAAAACCTGGTACTTACCCTCATCATCAAACTTATTTGCATTATGGTTGCAGCTGCTAATACACATGCCGCACTGAGTACAATAAGATTCCTCCCAAGCTATTCCACCCTCAAGCCCATGCAGTTGTCTCCTTGTTCTATCAGTTACACATCCCATGGCGATATTTTTACAAGCACCACCATAACCGCAGGCACCATGGCCTTTGACGTGTGACAGGTCTATCATAACATCCGCATCTTTGATATTACCGCCTATATCAACATTTTTAAAGGTTTTGTAGTCAACATTATGTTCATATATGTACTTACCCATAGTTCCACATACAGGTATAATAGGCACCCCTAGAAATTCCTCTGTATATCCCCTATTTCTAGCCCCATCTACTTCCTGATCTGTAATATATACCTTTGCACCATACTCCTTGAGTTTATCTACAAGTATTTTTACAAATAAAGGATGAATTGTAGTATAGCCTATTCCTCTCCCCACATGCATTTTAATGGCGACCCATTTATTCTTTACTACTCCTTCAAGATTCATTTCATTGATCAATCTTTTAAACTTTGCTGGTAAAGTATCGTCAGCCTCATATCTGTCAAACTTAACTGAAGAAAATAGAACTTCGCTCATATTGCACCTCCTGTGATTTTAAATGTAATACTCTACATAAGTATATTTATTTTTTGATTATATACTATTCTACCAATCTTTCCAATAATTACACCATATAAATATTCTTTTTTTGCGAAGAATATTTATGATTTATACCAAACAATATATTTAATTCATACCATAAATATTTTCTTAAGCTTCAAGAAATAAATGGTACATGATTGAATATATATTAAATTCTAAAAAGGAAGGAAAACCCATGCCAATTCAACTATATGCCTTGGTAACAACGCTATGTATTTTAATAATATTTGTATATATTCTCACTGTTCTATTTGCATTAATATTTCACAGAATTAGAATCATTAGACTTTTTAATGATATATCCTGTAAGCATGACCTTCTTTATTTGAGACAACAGGATTTTTACGACATAATTATGGAAAGTTATAGAAGAACAGGTCATAAAATACGTACAACCGATAAATGTGGCCAACAAAGCGGTTTTGTACTTGATGATAATAAGTTTGTGGAGGTCTGGAAAACAGGGCTCTCCCAATTAATAGAAGCTGAAGCCGCAATGAGCTTTGCTAAATGTATGCGTTCAAATAATATTTATAGGGGAGTGCTAATCACACTTGGTGATTTTAAAGGCACCACCCTAAAGTTTTGTAAAACCAATGTCATAGAATGCATAAATGGGGATCAGTTGCTTAATCTAATAAAAGAGGCCCAGGGCATCCGTCTAGCTAGCGAAATATAAATAAATGCTTTCTATATCGGCCACTCCATTAACTAAACTAAACGGGTTATTCAGCTGCAAAATTGCTTTTTGCAAATTCAGCCCAAATATCGGCATACTTTCCTATTGCCCACTCAGCCATAACAATTGTATCTCCCTTATTTAAAGGAATATCTAATAACTTTGAATTTACTACCTTGCCATTCTTTATGGGATATACCCTTATATTGTCCTGCGTTACCAGTAAAGAAATATCGTTATTAGGTGAGCAAAAAGCATCAGTCACCCATGGCATATTTCCCTTAATTTCACTCCATGGTACACTCATCTCATCATAACTAAGCAGCTTCTTTGGCACCATTACGTTTATGTCGTAATCCTCATACTCTTTTTCCTTATACTTTTCAGTATAGTATAAGCGTCCCCTTATAAGCCAATGTCCGTTTCTTCTTTCGAGCTTAAAGGCATCACTTTGAGGATTGCTGTCGATTAGTTTTGCCTGCTCTTTATTAAGTGATGAAATTAATGCCTGACTTGACTGCTTCAAAATATTAGCGGGATTATTTATTATAAATTCTGACAATACAGCACCATTTGTTGAAACTAAATTATCCATGTGTAATACCTTAAGCTTAGAATCACTTTCGGTGGATACATAATCGCTTGCAGCATATAATATTTTTCTTGGTTTAGTTTCAATAACATAATTATTGTCTTGTGGTAAAACTGCATTATAATTTTGATCTGAGTATTGTTTTGCATACATTTTGTACTCATTATCATTAAATTTTAGACTGCCTAATTCCCAAAAACCATTTAATCTTGGGACTATCAACTGTTGAGTATATTCTAAATACTTTACTTCTCTGTTCTTTGAGTGCATTAAGATTGTGCGGTAAGTATTATCGGCTGAACGTATACCCAGCATAATGCTTGTACGCAGTAAAGGATCCTCCGTGTACTGTGTGCTATCAGTCTTTATGGTGCCTTTTTGTAAACTATCACGCTTTAGCTGCTCATCTATATCGGAGGCTACTTTCTTTAGCTGTAGAAATCCCTTATCAACACACACATACAAAGTGCTATTGTCTATTAATAACAGCTCATATGAAAGCTGGTTATCTGAAGTAACGTATACTACATTAATGTTATCCTCTGTAATTCCTATGCTGTCAGCGTTAATCCTGAATTTATTATGAACGTATGTGTTAGCAGATGCCCATATTAATTTATAACTAGGATTGATAGAAATATCATTTCCTACCGCAGCAATATCCTTATCAAATATTGCAGACATTCCGATTAACGGCTCAAGATTTGATGGTATGGCTGTATTATCAGGTAGTTTTGGGATGTAGCCCTCTATCTTCCAAGTTCCCTCAACAGCTATATTGATGCCTTCGGGATGGGTAAGCGTCTTTTCTATATCTATCTGAACATTGCCACATCCGGTTTGTAGAATGACTAATAGAGTCATAAAAAAAATAAAAAGAAGGTTTTTACTTTTCATTTTCACTTCCCCTTTGCCTTTCCGGCACCAATTACAGGTAGTCTTACAATGGCTCTGGTACCCTCATTTATTTCACTTTCAAGCTCTAGGCTTCCCCCATGCAGCTTAACTATTTCATCACAAATCGAAAGACCCAGCCCTGTCTGAGACTTACTGCTTTTTCCCTTATAAAACCTCTCCTTAACCCTTGGCAACTCCTCTTTTGCTATTCCCAAACCAGTATCAGAAACAGTTATTACAAGAGTATTTTTTTGCTCAACTGCCATAAGCTCTACCCTGCCACCATGTGGTGTAAACTTGAATGCATTTGCTAGCAAATTGATAATAACCTGCTTAATTTTGTCCCTGTCTACTACAACATGTGGTAGATTGTCATGTGTAACCACGAACTCTATGTTTTCATTATCAGCTTTGGTACTCATATGTTTTGCAACATAGTCAATCAATTCTCCCACATCCGTGAGCTCCCTTTTTAGCTCAACCTTGCCCGAAGTAAATCTTGAGAAGTCAAGAAGCTCCTCAACCATCTGAGACAATCTGTCACTCTCTTTAATTATTATAGAAAGTCCATCGTTAACAACTTCCTTATCATCCACATCGTCAGCTATGGTAGTTGCCCACCCCTTAATAGCAGTTAAGGGTGTCCTTAACTCATGTGATACCATTGAGATGAATTCATTCTTTATATCATCCCTTTTTTTGATTTCCTTTGCCATGTGATTCAAGGTGTCCGACAGCATTCCAACCTCATCATTTCTTACTTTATTAACAGTAATGTCAAGATTACCCTTCGACATATGCTGTGCTGCATCTGTAACCTTTTTTACCGGATTAATTATACTATTAGCCACAAAGATACTGATAATGCCTGTGATTATCAATACCCCTACTCCTAAAGCTATAAAGACTGCTGATATACTCACTAAAGATTTGTCCAGCTCCTTGAGGGAGGTTATAAACCTTATCCCCCCTACAAGGTCATCGTTAGTAGTAAGTGGATAACTCACACTTAAAACATGCTCGTTTGAGCCTGAGGCTCGTCCAATCCAGAGACCCTTTTCTCCATTCAAGGCTTGCTTAATATCTGTAGTAGACAATGGTTTTTCATGGCTTGCCCCTGAAGAGTCCATTAAAACGATACCTGAAGTATTGAAAATCTGAATCTGTGCATTTGTTTGTCTCCAGAACACATCTGTATTGTCTACTATATTTGCCTCCAGTGGAACATTAGAAAAATACCTATTATAAAAATCAGCGGAAGTTCTTATTTGATTGGTTAGTAAATTGTCTACACTGCTATAAAAGTAAAAGCGAGTAAAATAGATTAGAAGTATTTCAAATATAAGGATAGCAATGAAAATAACTATCAAAAAACTCCAAACCATACGGGCTTTTATGCTTTTGGTACGCTCTTTTTTCATATGGCTATTCCTTTCTCCATCTGTAGCCTGTACCCCAAACCGTTTCAATATGTAAAGCAGGAGAGTTCTTGCTCTCAATCTTGCTTCTGAGCCTTCTTATATTAACATCAACTATCTTTGTATCTCCAAAATAATCATAACCCCATACTTTATCCATTAGCTCATCACGGGTAAAGGCTTTATCCTGATTTTCTAAAAAAATCTTAAGAAGTAGGTATTCCTTAGGCGTAAGAAATATTTCTTCCCCTCCTTTTGTAAGCTTTTGAGAATAAACATCCAGGATAAAATCTCCGCTTGTAAGCATAGATAAAGGGCTATGATTAATGTTCTGGCCTTTTAATCTACGCAAAATAGATTTTACTCGTAGAACCAGTTCAACATTATTAAACGGTTTGAGCACATAATCATCAGCTCCATTTTCAAATCCCTTTATTTTATCGATATCCTGGCTCTTTGCAGTAAGCATTATAATTCCGATATCGCTATACATTTCCCTCAACTGTTTTAAAACATCAAATCCGTCAATGCCCGGTAACATTACATCCAATAATACAATATCTGGCCTGCTTAAACGAGCTTTGGCCAGCCCTTCTTCACCAGAGCCAGCCTCATCAACAATAAAATTATTTTTTTTAAAATTTATTCTCAAAAAACCTCGGATATTTTCCTCATCTTCGATAATAAGTATATGCCCATTCTCTATATGAGTGTCCATACAATATCCCCCATGCTCTACTTCTTTTTGTAAGCACTTCTATAACTTTTGCCGTCCTGCAACTTAATGTCCCTGTACTCGAATAGCTCCTCAATGGTTACCAACTGATACCCCTGTTTTGAGAGTTTTTCAATCACTATTTCAGCTGCCTCAGCCGTAGTTTGATGTATATCATGCATCAGGACAATATCCCCATCCTTTACCTTACTCATTACATGATTAACTATCTTCTTGGTATTTCTAGTCTTCCAATCTTCTGTATCTATAGACCACATAATCATTGGCATATCAACCGACTTGCGCACAACATTGTTGACACTCCCATAGGTTGGTCTCATTATGTCAGGAGTATAGCCTGTTATTTTTTTTATCAAGGCATCTGTTTTTTGCATCTGCGATTTTATTGCAGTAGCATTAAGCGTTGTAAGATCTTTATGGTTATAGGAATGATTACCTATCTGATTCCCCTGCGCTGCCATTTTCTTGATAATACTCTCATTCTTTGGAATCAAATTTCCAACTACAAAAAAGGTAGCTTTACTATTATGCTTTTCGAGGGCTTTGAGTATTCTGTCCGTGTACTTAGGGTGAGGCCCATCATCAAAGGTTAGTGCAACCATTGGTTTGGTGGGATCTACTTTTCTATCTGGGAATGCTTGAACATTCCCATTAGCTTGTCCAATATTTTTATCTTGGCCTTGAACCTCGTTCAGATTTTGTTCAGTACTCAAATTTTGCACATTATTGGATTGCTCACTACTCATGTTTTCCACAAAATTTACAGGTGGGTTACCACTCGTGTCTTCCAATGTATTTAAAATTTCTTCATTGTTCTTGTTTTGTGAGCTTTCTACTTGTTGATCCTGGCCTGAATATTCAACACCATTTTTATCTATAGCTGAGGTATTCTCATTTTGCTCAGCAACCAAAGTAGCTGTATTTAAGCTCGGGGTGTTTACTTTTTCTACTCCAAGAAAATTATACCCTGCAATGGCTGCTGCACTCAATATAAATACCACTAAAACCACAAATATTTTTTTCAAAACCATTTGTCCCCTTTTCTGATAAACTGATTAATCTCATTTTACAGAAAAAAGCAAGACAAAAAGTAACAAAACAGGAAACAAAACATTACAATAGTATTACAATTATTATTTATCGACAATATCACCATTGGATGCAATGGTTACAATATTCCAAGGAATCATTTTTCCACAATTTCTTAATGCGTTTACTGCGGCATTTGCGAGTCCTCCGCAACATGGCACTTCCATTCTAGCAACAGTTACACTCTTAATATTATTTAGTGTGAGTATTGATGTGAGCTTGTCAGTATAGTCCCCTTCGTCAAGCTTAGGACAGCCTATAATTGTAATCTTGTTTTTCATAAATTCATTATGAAAGTTAGCATATGCATAAGCGGTGCAATCGGCCGCTATCAACAAATGGGCACCCTCAAAAAAAGATGCCGTAGGTGCAACAAGCTTTATTTGAACAGGCCACTGCCTTAACTGAGATACTGGGGCATGCACTTTTTCATGAGCAGAGGCTTCGAATCTTTCAGTGCTGTTAGCTGGTTGTAATGTCCTCATCCTGGATCCAGGGCAGCCACCTTCTGCTCTTGCTGGCACTGACTTGCCATGCTCAGCTGAAACAGTCTGGCTTGATCCGGGGCAACAGCCCCCTGCGCTTGCTGGCACTGACTTACTGTGCTCGGCTGAGTTTTCCTTTTTGGCCATATTCTGCTTCACAGCCTCTTCATCATAAGCAAGCGCCTCCCGTTGCTCGAATGTGATAGCATTGGTTGGACATGCAGGCAAGCAATCCCCTAACCCGTCACAGTAGTCATCCCTCAATAGCTTTGCCTTACCATTTTCCATACCGATTGCACCCTCATGGCAAGCGGAAACGCATAGCCCGCATCCATTACATTTATCCTGATTAATTTTTATTATTTTTCTAATCATAATCTTACCCCTCTTTTCTCAACAACTTTTTAGTTTTGATTATTTTTAAACCGCTTTATGAGAATAGTATACAGTGTATGCGATATCATATCTGTTGCAAATGCAACAGATGCAAAAATAAATTAAATATGAATTGATAGCTTTAGCATTCTGCTAAAATGTGGTAAAATAGTATATAAATAAATAACAGGGGATTTAATAATGAAATATCGTATTTTAAAGCCGTTAACTGCAATTTTATTATTTATTTGCTTTTTTAGCTTATCTTTATTGCTTATACATGCAGTCCAACAAGCAAAGACATCTTCCGAGAATCCTGTTATCGTTGTTCCCGGCTTTTTAGGCAGTGCCATGAAAAGTGATTCAAAAACTATTTCGCTGCCCGTTCTATCAGTAAAAAAACCTACCCCACAAAACGATCTGGTTATGTATGATACCGATTTTGGGCCAACTGGTCTCAATTCACTAGTGAACGATTTGAATAAACAAGGAATTAAGGCTTATGCGTGTCCCTATGATTGGAGATTAACCATAGAGGAAATTGCGAACCAGTATTTAAAGCCAAAAATTGAGCAAGTAATTAAAGAAACGGGCAAAAAGAAGGTTATAATTGTTGCTCACAGTATGGGTGGGCTTGTTAGTAGATATTATATACAGAATATAGAAGCACAAAAAGTGTACGCCTTATATATGCTTGGTACCCCAAATGAGGGAGCTCCAAATATTTACCCGGTATCTGAGCTCGGCCTAGAATCTTCAGATGACTATATTAATGGGGTTTTTAATTTGTTTACGCTTAGTCTGAGTAGAGATATATATTCTTTTATGTCTCCGGAACAGAGAGTGACTTATCTTCAAAAACATCTACCTGCTTTGAAGCAGATGAATTCGACAAATCTAAAACTAATAAAGAATACTTCAACCAATGAACATTATAACCCTGTAAATAATGCGTTTTTGGTCGCACTCAACAATAAAAAGTATGCTTCCTACTATAAACCCATTAGCGCACCTAAACAAAAGAAAGGTGTTTATACAGCAGTATTTTGTTCTAACTCAATAAAGAGCACAATCTCCGGCTATACAACTAGTAACATTACTCCATCACAGATTGATGCCGTTATGGGCAAAGGTGATGATACTGTGCCGGTAGAAAGTGCTGCAGGAAGCAATATATTCCCAAAAAGTTGGACTAAATATGAAGGAGATTATGGTCCTCATGTTTCGCTTGCAAAAAATAAAGCATTGGTTAAAGAGTTACTAATTCTTATACGTAAGAGTTATTAAAACAATGTAATTGACTTTAAACTTTTCGTAATATATGATTAAAATGTAGATTTTTGGGAGGATGTGGATAATCATGGCCAACTTACTTGAAATTTCCTTTCAACTCATGACCAGCTTTATCCAGATTATTTATATCCTTTTAGTGTTTAAAAGTATATTTAATAAAAAGGGCTTAATACGCGCTACCTGGAAAAGATCTTTTGCATATTGCTTTACATTATTGATTATTGAATTGTGGGCATTAAACTTTATACCATTCGGTATACGTTCTGTCGCTACTTTGGTATGCTCTGTTATTTTACTAAGTTATTTTTGCAGGGTTAATGTATTTGTTTCTCTTACTACAAATCTATTGTCCGCTGCAATATTTATAGCCGTAGAATTATCTGTTACTGCTTTATATTACCTAAACAGCAATTCTTCATTTATACAAGTACTGCAATCCGAAAATACACCTAAGTACGTTTATGTTCTTTGTCTAGCTTTAGAAGGACTTATTATTCTAATTATTCATAAAATAAACCTTAATTTTGAAAAAATTAAAATCTTTAATCATCAGGAAAGTGTGATATCATACTTTGCTCTTCAAATATGCATGTTCATCCTTGTTTCCCTCAGCATAAATAGTGCAATTAACGCTCAGCAAAGTCTTTTGAAGTACTACATAATGTATTTTCTTGTGTGCATTATAATAACAGTAGTTGGATATTATGACCATATGGAAAAAGTCAGAGCAGAAGCAGAAAGCCTAAGCTATATTAAGAAAAACAGTATGCTTCAGCAAATGAAGCTTAAACTTGAGCAGGAAATCGAGTCTCGTAAAGAGTATGAAGCAAAAATACATCACCTCGCATACTATGATTCTCTGACTCATCTCCCGAATAGAACATATATGCTTGAAATCTTAGAATCACATATAAAAAAGTGCAGAGGCACTAACCAAATTTCTGTGTTGTTCTTAATAGACATAGACAATTTTAAAAGTATTAATGATTATGCAGGACATTACTTAGGCGACTCATTTTTAAGACAAGCAGCACAGAACCTATGTGAGCTTGTAAAAGATAAGTATATAGTTGGTCGTCATGGTGGCGACGAATTTATGATTATTAATTGTAAACCGATAACCATAGACGAAGCTAAAAGTACTGCTCAGCAAATCATTGAGCTTTTTAGACGAACCTGGTCTGTATGTGGTACAGAGCTTTTTGCTACAGCTAGTTTAGGGGCAGTTATTCTTCCTACCGATGCGAACTCGATGCAAATGTCTTTGAAGAATGTGGATATGGCTCTCTACTATGCGAAAGGCAGTAGTAAAAATACGTATTCTTTCTATGAAGCTTCAATGTATAAAAAGGTATTAGAAGAAACTAGTATTGAAAACAGCTTGCGCGTTGCCATTAACAGTAAGGAATTGATGGTCTTTTATCAACCACAGGTTCATGTAAAAACAGGTGAAGTGGTCGGTTTTGAGGCTTTGTCAAGGTGGATTGACCGCAATGGAAAGTTTATCCCACCAAATGTATTCATACCTATTGCTGAAAAAACAGGATTAATAGTACCACTAGGCAAGCATGTGTTAAGGACTGCCTGTATGCAGAACAAAATATGGCAGTTGCAAGGTTTTGGCTTTTTTAAAGTAAGCGTTAATGTTTCAATGGTGGAACTTAAACAGGGCGATTTTGTTGAAACGGTAAGAGATATTTTAGACGAAACAGGCCTAGATGCAAAATACCTAGATATTGAAATAACGGAAAGCGTTATCATGCAAGATTATCAGAATAATGTCTCTACACTTAAAAGACTCAGAGACCTTGGCGTCAGCATTTCTCTGGATGATTTTGGTACAGGATACTCGTCACTAAGCTATTTGAGCAAGCTCCCTATAAATACTGTTAAAATTGATAAGTCCTTTATTGACGGAATTCTTGAAAACAGCAGAAGAAAACTCATCGTTGATGCCATCATAGATTTGTCAAACAAGCTAGGGCTTACAACAACTGCTGAAGGGGTAGAAAATAAGGAGCAGATGGACTACCTGCTCCAGTTAAACTGTGATTATATTCAAGGCTACTACTTCAGTAAACCTATTGACTATCAGTCTGCAGAGAAATTCCTAGTACGTACATAAAGCATCCACATTAAAATATACTTCTTTTGGCATGCCGAACAAAAGCATGCCATTGTTTATTTATAATAGATTATTCTGTCAAAGTATTTATGGTAGTTTGTTCCCTGCAGCAAGGTAAAGTTCATACCATTCTGTTCTGCTCATATCAACCTGTGAAGCCTTGCAGATTGACTTTAATCTATCAGCATTGGTAGTTCCCAATATCGGCTGGATTTTAGCAGGATGCCTTAGTATCCAGGCTATAGCTATTGCTACATCACTTACATTATATTTTTCTGAAAGCTCATTAATTTTGTTATTTAATTCAGTGTACTTTTCACTTCCAAGAAAGACTCCCTCAAAAAATCCATATTGAAACGGTGACCATGCCTGTATAGTAATGTCCTTGAGCCTACAATATTCAAGAATACTGCCATCCCTGTCAATAGAGGTCTCAAACTTTGTGTTCACATTAAATCCTGAATCAATCATGCCAGTATTGGTAAGGCTTAGTTGAAGCTGATTAATAATGATTTTATGCTTCAAGTATTTATTGAGAAGCTCTATCTGCATAGGGTTAAAATTACTAACACCAAAGTACCTTACCTTTCCCGATCTATGCAACTGGTCAAATGCTACTGCAACCTCTTCGGGTTCCATAAGTGTATCAGGGCGGTGAAGTGCCAGTATATCCAGATATTCTGTATTAAGTCTCTTCAAAATACCATCAACTGAACTCAGTATGTGTTCTTTCGAAAAGTCATATTGATTTTTTCTGATACCACATTTTGATTGAATTATGAGTCTGTCTCTCTTACTAGAGGACATGCCAACAGCCTTTGAGAAAACCTCTTCTGATTTTCCCCCTCCATATATATCTGCATGATCAAAAAAATCAATCCCCTCATCAATTGCTGTATTAATGAGTCTTTCAGCTTCCTTAGAATCCAAAGAATTAATTCTCATGCAACCTAAGGATATCTCAGAGGCACTTAACTGCCCGTGACCTAACTTTAATCTCCTCATACTACTCACCCACTCTTCTATATTTTATAAAAAAATTTAAGGCAATTTTATAGTATCATATATTTTTGCAATAAACTATATTGCAAAAACCTGATTTAAAACTTGTCTGCAAGCTTAAAGATATTCTAGACATAAAAAAACCATAGAACATTTTACTGTCCCATAGGTATACTATCCTGCTACCAATGAAGTCCCGACCAAAAATCTTTCGAAAAGATGGTCAGACTTTTACAAATTATAAACACCTAAAATATAACCTGCATTGTAGAACAGATTGGATAATTATTAATTATTTTTAAATAATTATACTTTCTTTATTACATTAAAATTTATAATACTTCCTTAATAAAAACTGTAAGCTCTTTACCTAAGTCAACGTCTCTTGGTGTTATTAATGGCCTATTTACTCTATTGAAATATACGCGAACAATTGGCCTAGCACCATAATTATCTCTCACATTAACAACTATACCTACTTCAGAAGTTGACAGTCGAACCATAGAGCCCAGTGGATAAACAGCAATATTATTTGTAAATGCCTGTACTACAGTAGTATCAAAATAATAGCCACCGCCGCCATATAGATTTTCTATAGACTGATAATGAGGGTATCCTTCCATTCGTATTAATCTGTCATATGTTTCACATACAGATATAATCCTTGCCCCGAGAGATATTTTCTCGCCCTTTAGTTTATTTGGATAGCCGTTTCCATCCCATTCTTCATGATGTTGAAGAATCAAATTACTCACTGCATCTGAGATTCCAGCCTCTCTTGCAAAGTAATAACCATATCTGGGATGCTCCTTCCATAATGCTTCCTGCTTTGAGATGCTCGCCATATCACATATTAGTACCGGCATTTCACACAACCCTAAATCATGTAAAAGAGCACCTGAGCCAATGGTTACCATTTCAGCAAAGCTAAGGTTCATAGCTCCTGCTACAAGCAAGGAAAGAGCACATGTAGATATACAATGCTTGTATAGATAGTTATTATCAATAAGTTTCATCCAAACACAAAAATTAATTAGTTCTTTGTCTTCAAGTATTTTGTTAACTACAGTTCGAGCCAACTTCGAAACTTTTACCATATCATCATTTTTGTTGGCCTCAATCTTATCCGGTGCAAGTCTTATTATTTCATTATCTATGAGGTATTTCAGTTCCCTTACTGTGGTATCTATGGGATGAACCAAAAGTGTATACCTTTCAGCTACAGATACATTTCCTATACCTCTAGCCTTTATGGTAGAAATAAGCTGATCAGTTAGTCTTGTTCCGGAAGCTACTAACAGCTTTTTTGTATGTGGACATAAAATCGATTCAGCAACAGTCATTCCCTCAGAAAGCTCAAATACACTTAGTGATATCATATCAGTTAACCCTCTATTTATATTTTATATTGTAAATTTACATAGTAGGAAAACACTTACAATATAAATATACTACTTGGGTGAAATTGTTACAATATATATATACCGACATTTTTTTCAGTTTTATATGTCTCTTATTTTTTAACACTCACTATTACAAATTACTATTATTTTAGCGGGTGTTGTTTGAGCTGGAATACTCTTTGTTGAAAATAAATATTCTACCATTAGTATCCTATTTTCAAGCCTGCCTGTAAATGTCTGGTTATTCTCCATAAGTATAACTGTATCGGGTGAAATATTAAGCTTAAGGCTACCATCACTGCTAGTTAGTGTATTGTCAAAGTAATCATATATAATATTACCCCTATCTGTTCCTTTTGCCATTGCTAGTGCTCTATACTGTGGAGGATATATCAATGGAGTGGGAGCATTACTATCATAGAATGCCACTACAAAGTCTCCGATTTTTAATGTGGTATTATCATAGATGTAGGTACATGGTGCCACAACAAAATTGTTGATATCTGTTTTATCTATCCTAACTGTAAACAGCTTATAACACCCGCTTGGGGATGAACTCCCTGTGTAAAAGTCGGTAATATCAGTAATATAACCATAGACCGGTACATAACGCTTCATAAACAAATCTCCTCTATTAACAAAATAATTATTACTATATACTATTAATCTATTACCATAAATGTTTACTTAATATTTAATCTTCTGTAATAAATATATTTACTACTTAATACTCTCCACCAAATATATTTACTACATTGTATTCTTCACCTAAACATGTTTACAAATATTGTTCTACCCTAAACATGTATACTACATTTTATCTTCACCTAAACATGTATTACAAATATTGTTCTACCCTAAACATGTATACTACATTTTATTATCACCTAAACATATTTGCACATATTGTTCTACCCTAAACATGTATACTACATTTTATTTTCACCTAAACATGTTTGCACATATTGTTATACCCTAAACATGTATACTACATTTTATTCTTCAACCTATAATTAATCTCCCCTAATTTAAAGCATACCAGAAAAGGTTAAGTATAGCAGTACTGCATTGAGTACCACGATAATAGTGGTTATTATTATACCTATAACCTTTGTAATGGGCTTATTTGCAAGTGAACCCATTAATTCTTTTCTGCTTGTAATTATTAGCATCGGGATGATAGCTACCGGCAAAACAAAGCTGAGGGTTACCTGGCTCAGTAATAGTGCTTTCATAGGATTAACCCCAAGCAAAATGATAATCATTCCTGGCAACATAGTAACAAACCTTGTAATATTATCACTTATTTTAAGCCCTACAAACCCCTGCATAATTGTCTGGCCTGCAAGAGTTCCTACAGTTGCAGAAGAAAGGCCTGAGGCTATCAGCGCTATCCCAAAAGCTCCTGCGGACGCTGCACCTAGAAGGGGGGAGAGAGATTGATGTGCCTGCTCAATTGTTTCTACTACTATGCCATTTTTAAAGAATACAGCTGCTGATACTACAACCATAGCACTATTTACAATAAAGGCTATATTCATGGCAATTGCAATATCTATACGCTCCATTTTCAAATGGCGTTTTTTATCGACCTCAGTAACATCAGTATTTCTATGTTGCACTAATTGAGAATGAAGATAAATAACATGAGGCATTACTGTAGCACCTAGCATACCAACAGCAATTAAAACTGCTTGAGCATTTGGCAGTGATGGCATGAGTACATGCAAGCCCGCCTGTGCCCAATCAGGCTTTGCCAAAAATAATTCGACAGAATAAGCTGCACATATTACAGCTACTAAAACTGCAATAATTACCTCAACCACCCTTTGCCCGTATTTACTCAAGTAAGTTATTGCAAAAGTTAGTATAACAGTTATAATACCCGCTATTGGCATTGGAATCCTAAAGAGCAAATACAAGCCCAACGTGCCTCCTAAGAATTCTGCCAGATTTGTTGCCATAGCAGCCAGCTCGGCTACAATCCAGAAAAACCAGTTTGTTCTTCTGGAGAATACCTGACCACACATTTGAGGCAGATTTTTACCGGTAGCAATGCCTAATTTCGCTGACATTGACTGTAGAAAAATAGCCATAAGATTGCTCCAAAGTATTACCCATAAAAGGTTATAATTAAATATTGATCCTCCACTTATATTGGTGGAAAAGTTTCCTGGGTCTATATATGCTACACTTACAACAAATGCTGGACCTAAGAATTTGAGCAAATCTTTAAATCTGCTTATGATGCTTTTTTTCACTGGGGCTTTGTATATTCCTATCGCCAGTTCATCTGCATCAATAATTACTGGCTCCATAAATTGTTCCTTAATCATTATATTTTAGCCTCGACTAACAATGTTTACCTAAAATAGAGTATGAAAAAAAAAGGCAAAGTGTTACACATTGCAAAGCTGTATTTATAGTACTACTTAGAAGGAGCAATAATAATTATTAGTTCACAAAAAGTACTTTGCAAACTGCTTGTATTGGGCTAATATTATAGGATTTTTTTCTAAGAATTTATTGAAAAGATTTATTTTTTGTAATGTAGATGCAGTAATGTTATGTTCAATCAGCTCTGTCTCAACTAGAACATCTTCAGTAACACCGATGTTCCTAAGAAAAAGCTCAATTATCCCATGTCTTTGCAGCAGGAACTTCCCTATATCCCTACCATTCTCTGTAAGAATAATAATACCATATTTTTTATAATTAACCAGCCCGAGAGAGCTGAGTTTTTGGACCATTTTTGTTGCCGAGGAGGCAGCTACATTTAAAAGCTCAGAAAGGGTATTAATGCGTATTCCACCGTCCTCTGAGCTATTTCTGAATATCATCTCAAGATAATCCTCCATAGCAGAAGTTAAAAGATTCTTGTTTTGTTCAAGAAGCTGATATCCTCTTACTGTATGAAACTTTGAAGTTTCGTCCACATTATTACCCCACTGCTAAAGAGCTACTATAATAGTATATTCACAGTAGTTATAAATAATTAATTACTTATGAAATTAATAATTACTTATGATAATTACTTGCGATATTTACTTACGATATTTATTTATGGTGTTTACTCATGGTGTTTACTCATGGTGTTTACTTATGATATTTTCCAATCATGGTAAAACACAGAAAGCCTCTTATATTAGCTGAATTAAGTTGTTTTCATCCAGCCTAAATAAACTAGTATTAGCATTTAAACTGCTCGCAAGTTCTATACTACCTCCAACTTTAGCCACCAGCAAAAGCACCTGCACAAATTGCTCAAAATAGAATGTAACATCTGTCAAAATATTAAGTTTTATATGTAAAGGCTTAACAAAAGCCAGACCGCTCATAGCGTTTCTAAATGCTTCAATGCAATTCTCATTAAATTTACCGTTAATAGTAACATTAAAAGTGCCATTCTCATTTTGTATAGAAAACTCATCTGAAGCAGAAGGTGTATACTCCGATCTAATACTTGGTGGAGCACTTTTGGGCATTCTAATTACACTATCTATTACCTGAATTAGCTTAGTTTCCTCTATAGGTTTTATTATATAATTCTTTGCTCCGTTCTTCATTGCCTCAATAACCATTATCTTTTGTGCAAGCGAACTAATCATTATTATTTTTGCATCAGGATGTCTTGTGCAAATCTCTTTAACTGATGCAATTCCGTCTACATTTGGCATATTTATGTCCATAGTAACCAAGTCCGGCATAAAGCTGTCATAAAACCTGGATGCTTGTATTCCATCAACTGCTTCAGCCACGATAGTATGTCCAAATCGTTCTAATATCTCCTTTAGTTTTTTCCTCATAACAAATGAATCATCAACAATCATTATTCTGGCCATGGCACCCGTCCTCTCAAAATCCTTTTTTCATAACGCTTATCTGTAACCGACCATATTCAGTTATAAACATATATTTTATTGTGTTATTGCTACAATATCTAAAATTTAACCCTTCAGAGAAAACTCCTAAATTATCATCTATTATTAACTGATCACCATATTTTACTTTATTAAACGATCTACCAAGTACAATGTTTGAAAACTCCTGAATACAATCATATATTACAGGCTGATTAACAGTATTTTCAAACACCTCTCCGACAAAATATTGTGAAAGCTTGTTACCTACGCTTGCCTCAACTGAGAAGCCTACAAACCCAGAAAATATCCCCCTTATCTCCAGTAAACAATTATACTGGCTTAGAGCTATAATACCCTCATTCTGGCATGTTGCTTTCTCATCAAGAAGGCGAATAGACATTTCGCTTAAAACCTCAGAAATAGTGTCTTTAACGGCATTACCTATATCAGTACTATCTACCTCACCAAATACACTCTTACCTAAATTGGGGATAATAAACGTAAATTTGGTACCCTTATCCCTAATTGTAGCTGTTTCAATCTTACCACCAAGTTCTTCAACCCTATACTTGACCTCTGACATTCCCTCCCCTCTACCAGCAATTAAGTTGGCACTGTCACATACCGACACCCCATCTGTATAAATCATTTCTATGATATCATTATCACTCCAACCGGATATTTCATCTTCAGATGCAAAACCTTTTTTCACTGCAACCATTCGTAACTTATCAGTATCAATCCCCTTGCCATCATCAGATATCTCAATCATGATTTCACCAGTTTCCAAGGTGTCGGCACGGCAAGTTACAACACCTGCTTCTGATTTGCCAGCTTCTAGTCTACTATCGGGGCATTCAATTCCGTGGTATACCATATTTCTAAATATATTTACAAGAGATTTTATAAATTGTCTGTAGTGTAGAGAATCAATCATAATTTCAGGTCCCATTACCTCAAAAGGCTCAACAAACTTGCCAAGCTGTGAAGCAAGGCTTACAGTATAATTGCACATTGGTTTAAGTATTTCCTGTAAAGAGCACATTTCAAGTTCAGCGAACTCATTGAATACAAGTGGGTATTTGCTTGGTTGTACAGCCAAAAGGATTCTATTTTTCATACGCTCTAAGTTTTTACTTGATATTTGTACCGAGCCCCCATCTGAAAAATAATCTTTCCCCAATATTTGTTTCAGGGTATTAATATCCTCTTCTATAAACTTTAGTGGATTGACATCCTTTAAGTATTCTCTAATATACTCCGAGCTTATTAATTGTCCGCAATCCTTGAGTTTAAACAACTCTGTCTCCATTTGGTGTAACTGTTTTGGGGCATTAACCAGTTGTAATTGGGCAAACGTGCCCTTGAAATTATGAAATGTTCTATAAATAGATGTAATTCTGTTTTGCGCACAGCTGCATTCCTCATAAATAAGCTTGTCCAAGGAACTGCAATAAGCTATATAGTCCCTTATACTATCAAGCAATTCTCGTTTATTAATTACAGCACTTACTACCATTGCAAGCTCATTTCGGTCCTTTTTAATCTCGTCCTCAAGCACCTTGCTCTTTGATATGTCTGTTAGCACTACCATTATTAGATTTTGATTTCTATAGTCGGTAATAGGTTTATAATCGATATGTATAACCTTATCCTTTATGATAAGCTCATCGGGTAGTAGCGGTATGTATAGAGCTTGCATTTCTGACAAATCATCGTTTGTTTCTTTTAGCAGCTCTTGTAGTGCATATATAAAAAGCTCTTTTTCCCTTGAATCCTCAGGAAATACAAGATTGGCAAAATTTTTACCCTCTATATGCTCACCTAATATCTTAATACATTCAGAGCTAAATTCAGGCCTGATATGAAGATTATGGCCAAAATATAAAAATCCCTGTCCAGCATTATCCATTAGCGATTGCATCGATCTAGTCTTTTCCTTTACAATCCTTTCTAGTATTTCATTCTGGGAAAGTGTTTTATTGTGCTCTTGTTCTAGCATTAAATATAAATGCCGTATTTCATTCTGACTGGTTTCGAGCAGTTCAAGCTTGGTATTGAGCTCACCTTCAAGCCTTTTTTTATCTAACCCATTCTGTATTACTTTTATAAGGTTGGAGTTATCCCACGGCTTTTCAAGGTAATAATAGATACCAATCTCATTTATTGCTTTAATAGCATTGTCCTTGTCTGAGTACCCAGTAAGCATTATAGTTATAGTACTTTTATTGAGACTCCTGACCTCTTTGAGCAAGGTAATGCCATCCATATTAGGCATCATAAAGTCGCTCAAAACAAGATCTATTTCCTTGTTCTCTTTAAAAATGCTCAAAGCCTCCAACGGATCATTACATGTAATCACATTGTACTTGAAAGCCGTCTTAAGCAACATTTTAAGCGAATTGGTAATAAGAATATCATCATCCACAACAAGAATAGTATTGCTCATTTAGCTACCTCAACTATAAGTAAAATATTATGTTACTCTATCAGAATAATACAACAATGTCAGAAAAGCCATACTTTTTGCATAAAAATATCACTTTACCATTAATCCTTTTTCTGCGAAGCTGTAATAGCTGTCACCGGCTACTATTATATGGTCTATAACCTTTATGGAAATAGGCTCAAGCGCGGTTGTAATTTTTTTTGTGATCTCAATATCAGCCAAAGAAGGCTGCATTGTTCCTCCGGGATGATTATGGGCCAGAATAATGCTATTGGCTCTATGCCTCAATGCTGTTTCAACAATAATTCTTGGATATACGGGTGCTTCGTTTATTGTTCCTTCATGAACAAGCTCTGTATGGTTTACTCTATTCTGTGAATCAAGGCAAATGACATAAAAGCCCTCATACACCCTGCCTGTAAGCAATGCAACGGCATACTCTCCTGCCTTGGAAGAGCTGTTTAGCATGGGCTTTTCTCCACTTTTCAATTTTAAATAACGTCTTGTTAGTTGGGGAATCATAGAAATAAGAATACTTGTATTTTCACTTACATTACATCTTTGGCTGATATCTTTGGGATTAGCCTCTAATAATTTGTCCAGAGAACCAAACTCATTAATCAAAGCATGTGAAAGGGCATTTGTGTCTTTCATTGGTATACAATAAAAAAGCAGGAGTTCTAATATTTGATGGTCACTGAAAGAATCTAGCCCTTCATTGAGAAACCGTTCTTTGACTCTAAGTCGATGGCCCTGGTGTACATTGCTTGACAACGCAATCACCTCCAAGAATCCAAATAGATTTACCTATATTTTATACAATATAACAAATAAAATCTAGCTAAATTTAGATATTTACCCCATAATTTTGAAATTAATAAATATTTTACTATAGCGATATTAAAATAAGGCTAAGTCTGAAAATTTGAAATAAATAAATATTCACTATAGCGAATATAATCTAGCTATATATAGATTTCTATATAAAAATTTGTAACTTATAAATATTTCAGTATAGCGAATAAAATGTGGCTAAATATAGATTGCTATCTGAAAATTTGAAATCAATAAATAATTCACTATAGCGAATATAATCTAGCTATATATAGATTTTTGTCTGAAAATTCGTAACTTATAAATATTTCACTTAATTCGTTATTTTGCTTTAAAGATAGCAGAACTTACTGTATAATATTGGCTATATAAGCTAATATTTTTACACTTTTCAAGATTATTAAAATTTTCAAATCACTCTCAAGTTTATTAAAATTTTCAGACTACAGGAGGATACGCTATGCAATATCGAACTTTAGGAGAAACTGGTGTTTCTATTTCAACTCTTGGATTTGGGGCAATGAGATTTCCTCAGATAGAATGTAATGGAAAACAGATTTTCGATACTGATGAAAGTATAAAAATTATGCGTAGAGCATATGAGCTAGGGGTTAATTATATTGATACAGCTCCGTATTATTGCAATGGTGAAAGTGAAGTAATTGTTGGCAAAGCAATCAAGGGCATTCGCGACAAGGTTTACCTCTCAACCAAGAATCCTATAGAAGATGCTTCTGGAGAGCACTTCATGGAAAGACTGGAGAAGTCTTTGAAAAAACTAGATACTGATTATATAGATTTTTATCATATGTGGGGCATCAATTGGGAACAATTTGTTGAGAAAATTAATGTAAAAAACGGCCCTTTGGAATTCGCTCAGAGAGCAAAGGAGCAAGGTATCATCAAGCATATTTCCTTCTCTTTTCATGATAAGCCTGAGAATATGATTAAGCTTATTGATACAGGATATTTTGAGACTGTATTATGCCAGTACAATATGCTTGATAGAAGTAACGAAGCTGCAATAGCGCATGCACACGAAAATGGTCTAGGCGTTGTTGTTATGGGTCCCGTTGGCGGAGGAAGATTAGGGGAACCTTCTCCTGTAATACAAAAGTTGATTCCAGGTGGCTCAAAAAGTAGCGCTGAGCTTGCATTAAGGTTTGTTATCTCAAATCCTAATGTTACTTGTGCGCTTTCTGGAATGGGCAGTTTGGAAATGGTGGAACAAAATGCACAGACTGCTTCAAATGTTGCAGAGCTTACTGCAAAAGAAATTGAAGGCATTAATTTAGCTATGGAACAGAATAAAAAACTAGCTGACCTATACTGTACCGGCTGTAATTATTGTATGCCATGTCCACAGGATATTAATATTCCTCTTAACTTCCAGTTAATGAATTATCATAAGGTTTACGGACTTACTGAGCATGCTAAAAACTCTTATCAGCAAATTGGTAAGGTTGACTGGATGAAAGGTAAGCAGGCTAGTGAATGTATTGACTGCGGTATTTGTGAAGAAAAATGTCCCCAAAAGCTAAGTATTCGTGAGCAGCTTAAAGAAACAGCTAAGACGCTAGGATAGCGCATACTATGCCGGATGTTGACTATATATGGGATAATTGATGTGTATATTTGGAATGAATAATCTGTATACTTACTCGGAGGCTGTATACTGACTTGGTGGCTGTACACCTACTTTGGTGGCTGTACACCTACTTGGTGGCTGTACACCTACTTTGGTGGCTGTACACCTCTTGGTGGCTGTACACCTCTTGGTGGCTGTACACCTACTTTGGTGGCTGTACACCTACTTGGTGGTTGTGCACCACTTGGTGGTTGTGCACTTACTTGGTGGTTGTGCACCACTTGGTGGTTGTGCACCACTTGGTCAAGCGGTAAGTCGCTTGATCAAGCTGTTTATATGGAATAATGAACAAATAGTCTATATATGTAAAATGAATAATCTGATAGGTCAAATAAAAAGTCTGGATATTTACTTGCGGACTGTATACTAGCTTGCCAAGCGGTAACGTCGCTTGTACAATCTCTTTATATGAAATAATAAGCAAATAGTCTATATAGGCCAAATGAATAATCTGATAGGTAAATGAATATTCTATATATTTCGGTAAGATAATGTTGGATAAACCACCCTGGCTAACTTAATTTTCGCAGGGTGGTTTGTTAATATTAATGGACCGCATTAGTATAAATATTACATAACTTCAAATAATGGCTCATTGGCAATGAACTCAATATGGATAGAAGGAAACTTTTTATGAAGTCTCTCTGCTAACATATCCATAGCGGGCATTTCACTTTCTGCATGACCTAGTACAACTAGAGCTTTCTTGTTTCCCTGACTAATTGAATCCCTGACATATTCCGGGCTCTCCCATTCGGGTCCCTCGCCGTAAATTACAACATCAGGTTGCTGCTGCTCAAACAGAGGGATTACAAGTTGCCCGGAGCCCCTATAACCCGCTAAAACCCCTACTTTGGTACAAACCATGCTTATATTTCCCATTACTCTGACAAACTTTAGTCCCAGCCTCATTTTTATATATATGATTAGCCTGTCAAGTGATATTTCGGGTACTTCTACTACACATGCTGTGGAACATCTGAAAATTTCATAGCTATTCCATTTCAATTTTGACAGCAGGCCAGCCGTTACTCCATCGGGCGTACATCTATGAATATGGTCATGATATCTGAAAATTGCAATTCCACACTGATTAATAGCATCAACTTTATTAACATAAACACTATTCCTCACCAGTTCCTTATGCTCTGGCCTATGACTATATCCAATCCCCTCATGTGAAATGATTAAATTCACACCAGCTGCCTTAGCTGCTTCAATTACACTTTGAGTAGCTATGAATGTGACCATTATACCGGTTACTAATGCATTCTCGTCGCCATACTCCAACCCGTCTACCGTATTGTCTACCTGTATCCGTGGTTCCATTATTTCATTAATAATATCTCTGATACGAAATTCCATGTAAAAAACTCCTTACACATATTACTGCTAAATAGTTCTACATATACGCAGCTAAATCCTTTGAGCAAAATATATTCCTTGTTTAATAAAATTGGGCTCGCACTGTGTTAAATTAATACCTGTCCAGGGTATATACCCTGCTCTTTATTGGTTTTGGGACCTAACCTCTGCTTTTTTGGCTGTTTAGGTCCCAAATTGGGCTCGCACTGATTATAAACCAATCCTGCCCGAGGGTATATACCCTGCTCTTTTATTGGTTTTGGGACCTAAACTCTGCTTTTTGGCTGTTTAGGTCCCAATCTCTTTCCAACGCATTCATCATTTATAATCTAATTGGATCACATGTTAAAAAAGCAAACTGTAAGCGCATTACTGCGTTTACAGTTTGCTTTTTGATTAGTTCATCCAGCCCACCTCACCGTCCACTGAGTTGCTGACTGAGTTGGCTGCCAGCACTAGCCACCTCGCTAGACATTGTGCTGACTACTGTGCACCCCTAACTGCCCACTGTGCTCGCCTATTGCACTGACCATTGGGATGGCCACATTGATAGCGTCTGGGATCTTC
>JAEYTP010000088.1 GCA_023433945.1 Bacillota bacterium
TGTATCCCACAGACAAGGATTACTGGGATAACCTGCCTGCCCAAGTAGCAGCAGGAACAGCACCAGATTTAGCGGCAATGACAAATGAAAAATATTTGGATTTTATATCAAATGGACTTATGCTTCCTTTAGACGAATCAGTAGTTGATTTATCAAAATTGCAAAAACAAGCGGTTGATGCATGGAAAATAGACGGAAAACTATACGGTGTTCCACTTACTGCACAACCTGAAGCTTTTATTATTAATATGGATATGTGGAATGCAGCTGGTTTAAAGGAGCTCCCAGAAACATTGGAGGATGTAAAGGCAGCAGCTAAAGTTTTAACAAAGGATGGAGTTAAGGGTATTTGTATTTCTGACGCAGAATTCCACTTAACACAGTACGCTTTAGCATTTGGAGGCGGCTGGGGCTTTGGTAAAACAATTGATACTCCAGAAAATGCTCAGGCACTTCAATTTTTGATTGATTTATTTAAGGAAGGTGTTGCAATCACTCCTAAACAAGCTGGACTTGGCTGGGACGGAGAAGTATTTGCTAAAGAAAAGTGTGCAATGTCAACAGGTGGAACATGGTATATTGCAACCCTCAAAGAAATGGCACCTGATATAAACTACAAAATGATACCATTACCAAAGGGAACAACCAACGGAAGTACATTACATTCAATAGCAATAGGAGTTCTAAAGACAGCAAAAGATCCTGAAGTTGCAGCTAAAATAGCGGCATATCTTGTAAGAGAAGAAGTTCAGGAAACAGTTGTAAAGGACGCAGGAGCACCTCCAAGCAGTATAGCAATAAGTGAACAGTACTTTGCAAACGATCCTATAGTTAAGGATTTGAAACCTGTTCTTGAATACGCACAGCCATTTGCATATCCGGCTGCAGGTCAAAAGTTTACAGAAGCACTTATCAAGGGCTTTGACGAAGCTATATATGATAAGGATAGCAAAAAGACAGGCGCAGATATTGTAAAGGAAGTACAGGCTTTGTTTAATTAAGTGATTGTTGGATTAAAGCAGGAGAGCTTAAGCTCTCCTGTTCTATTAAAAACTATATTGTTCTAAGATGGAATGGAGTTGATTTCTTTGCTTAAATCAGTAAGGTCGTTATCAAGAAGTAAAAGGGAAGAGACTATTACTGCATATTTATTTCTTCTGCCTGTTATACTGCTATGGTTGATATGGTTTTTAGTACCAACGGTGCAATCATTCGCAATTAGCTTTTATCAGTACAGCTTTGTCCAGGTGTCCCAAAATCATTTTGTGGGATTTGATAATTTCATTAGGGCCTTAACTGAACCTGACTTTTTCCAAGCTTTAAAACATACTTTGTTTTTGGCTTTTGTTGCTGTTCCTCTTCAGAGTATACTTGCTCTTTTGTTAGCAATGGCTTTAAATTTAAATATTAGATTTAAGGGTGGTTTTCGTACCATTTTTTATACGCCTTATGTAGTTTCTAGCATAGCGGTTACGACTGTATTTATGTATTTTTTTGTAATGGATACACCAGTAACTAAATTTTTCTCCTTATTTGGATTAGATAACACTACGTGGTATGCGGACTTTAATTTGGCTTTACCGTTTATAGCGATAATATATGTTTGGCAGCAGATAGGATTTTATGTAGTTATATTTTTAGCAGGGCTTCAGACAGTCCCTGTTGAGTTGTACGAATCAGCAAAGGTTGACGGGGCAGATTCCATCAAGAGGTTTTTCTATATAACACTGCCAACGCTTAAACCAGTTATTTTTTTAGTACTGACATTTGGAATGATTCAAGCCTTACAGGTATTTGATCAGGTTGCTGCTGTAGCACAAAATCAACCTCTGGGATCACCTGCTGGCGCAACAAGTACATTGGTTTCATACTTCTATGTACAATCCTTCAAGAACTGGGATATGGGCTATGGAAGTGCTATTGCAGTATTGTTGTTTGTTGTAATCTTTATAGTCACCATGGTTCAAAAGAAGCTTCTTGACGATAGCGCTGATAGTTAGGAGAAATAAACATGAGAACATTATCAACATCTTTATTATATATTTTGCTTGGTTTATTATCGTTAGTTTTTTTAATCCCAATATTTTATGCACTATACACTTCACTATTGCCGTTACAGTATGTAGATAAAGTAGTGTCGTTCGATAAATTTACTTTTGATAATTATGTTTCGTTATTCAAAAAGACCGAAATAGTTCAATGGTTTGTTAATACAGCAGTTGTTACCATTTTAACAGTTGTGGGCAATGTTGTTATAAACACAATGGCGGGTTATGCACTTGCTAAGTTTAATTTTCCAGGGAAGAATTTAATTTTTATTATAGTTTTGGCCAGTATGATGATTCCATTTCAAATGATTATAACCCCAATGTATATTATGGTGGCAAAGCTGCAATTGCACAATACATTAGCTGGACTTATCATACCGTTCCTATACAATTGTTTGTATATTTTTATGGCTAGACAATTTTTCATGACTATTCCTAAAGAAATTGAAGAAGCGGCTACCATAGATGGGCTTAGCAAGGCAAAGACGTTCTTTAAAATTATAGTACCTCTTTCAGGTAATATTATCACTACAATTATTATTTTAAACTTCACAACAACATGGAATTCCTATCTCGTTCCAGCAACTTTTATAAACGACAAGGCAAAATATCTACTTGTTGTTGGGTTAAGGACGGTTAATGATCAGTATTTTACAAGGCCTAACCTAGTAATGGCAGGGGTCATACTAACAACATTACCAGTACTAATATTATTCCTCAAGTATCAAAAGCATTTTGTGCAGGGTATTGCTACTACAGGAATTAAGGGTTAAGTTTATCTTAGTGAGAGAAAGGAAGAAAAGTACATGAGAAAGATCTCTTTAGCACTAATAGGAGCTGGTGATAGAGGAATGCACTCCTATGCCCCATATGCTCTAAAAAAACCATATGAGATTGAATTTGTTGCTGTAGCAGAACCGGATGATAAAAAAAGGGAAGCATTTAGGAATCAGTATGGTATTAGAGAAGACCAATGCTTCAAGGATTATAAAGATTTGCTGGAAAAACCTAAAATGGCTGATGGGGTTCTGATTTGCCTTCAGGATAGGATGCATTATGAACCAACAATAAAAGCACTAGAAAAAGGTTATCATGTTATGCTTGAAAAGCCCATGTCAGTGAGTGCTGAAGAATGTATTCAAATTGGGCAATGCGCTGAAAAGTATAATAAAATACTGGTTATTTGCCATGTCCTAAGGTATACACCGTTTTTTACGGCAATTAAAGATATTATTGACAATGAAACTATCGGTAAGCTAATCTCTATTTCTCACAATGAAAATGTAGGCTATTGGCATCAGGCTCATAGTTATGTAAGAGGAAATTGGAGAAAAGCAGATGAATCCAGTCCGATGATTCTGGCAAAATCCTGTCATGATATGGATATTATTCTTTGGCTTGCAGGAGCAAATTGTATTAAGCTTTCCTCCTTTGGTGAACTTACTCATTTCAAGGAGAAAAATGCTCCAGCTGGGGCACCTTTCAGGTGTCTTGAGGGTTGTCCTGTAGAAAGGGAGTGTCCATATTATGCCCCTAAAATTTACCTAACGGAAAAAACAGATTGGCCTACATCAGTCATAACTACCGATTTAAGCATTGAGGGTCGGATGGAAGCATTAAAGAATGGGCCATATGGAAGATGTGTTTACCATTGTGATAACGATGTTGTTGACCATCAAGTGGTGAATATGCAGTTCGAAAATGGCATTACTGCAACCTTTACAATGTGTGCATTTACGAATGAGATGGGCCGGACGATAAAGCTAATGGGCACAAAAGGAGAGATAAGAGGTCATATGGAGAAAAACCAAATAGAAATAATTGAATTCGGTTCTTCTAAAAAAGTAACAATTGACCTAAATATTGGGGTGGATATTCACGGCCATGGCGGTGGTGACGAAAGGCTTTTGAGTGATTTTATAAGCTTAATCAGAGAAGAAAAAAATAATGGTCTTACCTCTGCGAGAAACTCTGTTCAGAGCCATTTAATGGCCTTTGCTGCAGAAAAGTCGAGAATTGATGGCACTGTAATAGACATAAACCAATATACGCAGCAGCTTATGTCATGTGTGAAAACCTGTAATGAGATTATATAGGGGTATAGGATCACAAACAATGAAAATAAGGTACAATCCTTCAATTAAGTTATTGATAATACCTTAGTGGAGGATTGTTTTATATTGATATCAGCCTAACGCTGATTTACTTATATAAGAAACAAAAACAAAATAATACTAGCATTTACTTAGGAGAGGACTTATCTTGGTTAACTACTACCCAGTCTACAGATAAAACTGCTGACTAGCAAGCACATATAACTACTACCCAGCCTACAGACATAAAAGCTGACCAGCCTACAGACATAAAAGCTGACCAGCCTACAGACATAACAGCTGACCAGCCTACAGACATAACAGCTGACCAGCCTACAGACATAACAGCTGACCAGCCTACAGACATAAAAGCTGACCAGCGTACAGATATAACAGCTGACCAGCGTACAGATATACCAGCTGATCAGCCTATAGATATAATTGTTACTTAGTGTAATCGACACAATCAAGGTCCGTTTTATGTCTCTCAGCTACCGCGGGGCAGTTGTGGGGCATGAAGGGACTCCAGAAACATATTTTACAATCTCTACACTTAACGTAAGGAGTATCCAGCATTACTGCTAATGCCCAATTTGGGTCTGCCAATAGAGCTCTTGCAGAATCAATAGTATCTGTAAGACCTTGTTCTATAAGCATTTTAGCAGTTTCAGGCTTAAGTATACCATTTACAACAGATACGGGTACTGCTCCACTAATATGTTCATACATCTGAATACCAAACCATGCTATCTTGCTATATGGTTGACCTTCAGGATAATCAATTTCATCAGGACCAATTCCACTAGAAACCTGAAGGTAATCTACTCCTGCTGCTATGTATTGATCTGCAATTGCCCAGGCTTCTTCGAGGGTTGGCTCAGCGCCACTGGTTCTGGCTGAAATAATAAATTCTACTCCGCAGGCTTTGCGAATATCACGTATGATTTCACAGCCAAATCGAGTCCTGTTTTCAAGACTACCTCCATACTCATCTGTACGGAGATTAACCTTTGCACTTGAAAATTCATTTATCAGGTATCCATGGCAGGCATGCAATTGGACTCCATCATAACCAGCCCTTTTGGCACGAATGGCAGCTTTAACAAACTGTTCCCGGATTGTCGCAATTTCTTCAAGAGTAAGAGCCTCAGTTTGCTTGTCATTCCATATTACAACGGAGGGGCCCTTTGGCGTACCGCAATCTGGGTGAGTACTATATCCACCGTGGTGGATTTGAACCAGTACAACAGCATTATGCTTATGACATGCTTCAGTAATAGCAATATGGCCGGCAATCTGGCTGTCCTCCCATAGTCCCAACTGTGAAGGTGCAAGTCTTCCAGTAGGGGTAACACAGGTTGCCTCTACTACAATAAGTCCAGTGCCTCCTTTTGCCCTGTCCTCATAGTGACGGGCGAAACGGTCTGTAGGTATTCCACTGGTATCAGTCCAGCCGAATTTAACAGTAGGAGCATATGTAATTCTATTTTTTACAATTTTTGATCCTATTTTTATAGGTGTTGAGATTTTATTCATTTTCTCCACTCCCTCCTGTAGGGTATATTATTGCATTTTGGTATAAAGAGTAAGAGATTTTGGCATCTACCATTAGGGTATATTATTGCATTTTGGTATAAAGAGTAAGAGATTTTGGTATCTACCATTAGGGTATATTATTGCTTTTAGGTAAATGGGTATGAGTATTTTTCATTTAAAATACCCGTATTTTTTTTATTTTATAATTCCGTTTAGAAGAATCTTAAAGTGTATTAAAAACTGCTCCTTCAAGTTAAAATCAGAGTGTCTAATACACCATTCAAAAGTAATACCTCTCATAGCTAAAACTAAATGGTTTACAAGGGTATTAACCGGTATGTCTGAAGTAAACTCACCCCGAGTAACACCTCTCTCAAGTATATCGCTATACACCTTATATAGATCTCGATTATAACTCACAGAAGATTGAGTATCAATTGCAGAAGTTAAATGTAATCTATATAAAATTTTCATATTTTCAAAGCCTATTTTACTCTCGAGAATTTCTGCGACTTTTTCTGTTAATAAAATTAAAATATCTGGGGAAGATACATTATTATCTATGCTTTCCACGTAACTTTTATAATCGGTATCTACTTCTTTTACATAGTCAGTAATCAAAATAGAAGCCAAGGAGTCTTTAGACTCATAATGCACATAGAAGGCACCCTTTGATATGCCTACGGCCTCTACAATAGAGTCTACACTTACGTTATCAAAACCAAACTCAAGGAACATTTTCTTGGCGGTTTCATAAATTTTCTTTTTTGTTTCTGCAGCTTGTACTTTTCTTTTACTAACCATTTCTTTCTTCATGATGTACTCCTTAAGTAGAACTATAAATATATTTAAAAGTACTGTCTATGTATATATAATAGTACTGACTATGTAAATTATAAAAGTACTATCTATGTATATTAAAAAGTACTATCTAAGTATATTATAAAAGTTCTGTCATGTATATTATATTAGTACTTCTATTAAATTATAGTAGTACTTCGCATGTAAAACCAATATAAATATTACGGTTATTCTATGCGTCAGTTTATAAAGCACCATGGTAAGTGACTACGGTCAATGGGATTCATTGAATAGTATACTACTGCAAACTAAAAGAAACAAGTAGTTAGAACTCCTTATTTTTTCATAGAAACTACATGTCCACAACATTCACATCTTAAATGCAAGCCTCTTAGCTTTTTATATTCAACTTCAGGAAGGTTTAGCATTACAGATTTGCATTTATTGCATACTAGCGATTTAAATTTAAATAACATTTTATCTCCTTTCATTTAATAATACATTAGGCAAATAAAAAAAGAAGAGCAAGGGCTCCTCTTTTTACTCCATTTACCAAGTAAATAGGATATTACAGGCAAGTATTACTAAATGAATGGATTATATGCTAGATAAGTACCAAATAAAACGTTAAATCTTAATAGTATTGTTAAAACATAATTCATAATGTAATATTGACTAAAAGCCTAATTTAGCTAGTGATAGCTTTTTGGCAGGGATTAAGCTACATAAACATTAGTAGCTTGTAAGCCACGTCTGCCCTTTTCTAAATCAAAAGTTACCCTCTGACCTTCATCTAGAGTCTTGTAACCATTTGACTGGATTGCAGAATAATGAACGAATACATCTTCTCCGCCATCTACTGAAATAAAACCAAATCCTTTTTCTGCGTTAAACCATTTTACTATACCATTATTCATATTGGTACCTCCATAAATTTTATTTTTTTTACTTGTAAAATAAAAAGCACACATTGCTTGCAAATGATACTAAATCATTTACAAATAACGTGTGCAAATAATTATCACTTTCAAAATACTTTTTTATTATAACATATACATAAGCAGCTGTCAACAACTTATTATTCCACTCTGTAGAACCGAGCTACCTATATATATCCAATGTTGCTTCGCCACCATATCTCGTTAGAACGTATATGTTTGAACCTATGTATTCGATATTCCATTCCTTTGACGGGCCCGCTAATTTGATGCCTTGTGGTGCATATATTTTTAGCTGTTGCAATCCCTTATCCAGAATATCTATTGAAAGTATATCATCGCTGTTGGATATTTCAACAGGAAGATTGACGCGCATTATATGCATATTATCTGTCTTACCAGTACCAGTGGATATACTAATGGGTTTATTTACACCAAAGTAAAGAGCATCCTTTGACTTTTGATAAATATCTGCATCAGTAGTAAACGATGCCCCCTTATATTTATCCGCTAATTCAAGCTTTAAACCAAGAGTATTATTGAATATGTTGTTGTTATCCTTCGGAGCATTCTGTTCAACAGATACGTGTAACTTACCATCAGATACTGTACTATTGGCATTGATAGTGTTATCTAGAACAGCCATCATTGTCATAGCATATTGTGTCTCAGTCATAAAATTATAGTCCCATTTATTTCTTAAAGAGTCTATTACAGAGGCGCTTGATTCAGCAGACTTTGGATTTTTGTACATATTATACTCAATATGGAGATATACACTTACGGGCATATCCCACCTATATATGCTGTTCATCAAATCGTCATAACCCTTGCGATTTGTGGCGGTAAGATTAAGTGAAGCATTGAAGAGCAACATAGAAGTTGTATTTAAACCATCAGCAAGATAGTATGGTCTCGCCCAAGTATATTCTGTACCTCCGGATGGATCTACAGGGGAGTTAGCTGGAGTGAAGCCTGAGTTCCAACGAAGTCCCGAATCATATTCATTGAGAATTGTCTGTAAACCGTCTTGAAAGTTAATCTTCCAAGTATGTTGGTTTGTCCCAAGACCATCCCAACCCAGTCCATATGATTGGAAGGCTGCCTTATGTAATGCTAGTTCTGTTTTTTCGTCGGGGGAGTCCTTATACTTATGAGTAAAAACATGAGGTTCGATACTTATTCCGTTTTCATTACAGAACTCAATTGCTGATAGAAGTTCATCCCTATATGGAAAATACTTGGAGTCAATAGGGACTGCAAAGGTGCCAAACTCCAATCTTCCTGTTATTAGGTCTTTTTTGCCATCCTTATTTATGTCAGCAAAAAAAGGAACAACGTTATTACCATATTTAAAGTGTTTGTTGCCTCTATCATTGCTATATATATTGTCAATATAACCTGAATAAGAGAAATGCCCCTTGTTATTTGTATATTTGACTATGTAACCATCAGCTGTACCAACGTATAATTCAGGATAACCATCATTATTATCATCAAATAGCTTAGGAGCTGAGTTTTTTCCTTCGTGAATATCCTTACCCGACGAATTCTTAAGCTTTGAGAGCTTGCCAAACTTGATTTTACCTGAAACGAGTGAACCTTTAGTGTAATATATATTCCCACTCATAGTACCTACTACAAGCTCAATTGAACCATCGGAGTTATAGTCTGCTATCTCAGGTGCCGAGAGCTTTTCACCAACAGGTGCATTTACCAATATCCCCATTGGTTTATAGGTATTATTTTTTAAGCCCTTAAACCAATATATATTTCCGTCCAAGCACCCTGAAACTAAATCTGCTACTTTGTCATTGTCTATATCATACAGTATAGGGGCTGAATATGTATTTACTTTTAATTCATGCCCATTGGCATCTTTAAGAGGTCCCACTTTTTTTAGTTGCCATCCGTCCTTCAGGCTTATGCATTGATAATAATAGAATTTTCCGTCCGAGCTTCCACATATTAAGTCTAAAAGACCGTCATTATTAAAGTCAGTAGCGTAGGGATATGCTCTATGTGAAACATTCATCTCATTGAAATACGTGTCCTGGATAGGAGATTTAGCAAGATTAAGCCAGCTATCGTTAACAATAGCATGCTCTCCCGGCGCATACAGAGAATTATAATTATCATGGGATATGACAATACCGGAACCTGTTGTACTGTTTAATTGGTATCCAACTGATTCATATCTGTCAGACCATTCGTACATTCCCCTAGACAACGAAAAGGATGGTATTAGATTATATTTTTTTGTCAGTGAAAACCACTTTTCCATTGACTGTTCCTTAACAGCTGAAAGTACTTCAAAATGGTTCTGGTACGCCATAGCAGGTCTTCCATACGGGCCCAAAACCTTTTTTAGTGAATAGCCATACTTCTGCTTTGAAGCAAAAACCAAGCCCTCATCAAGTAAAAGAGAGGTTGCACTGGATACGGTATTATTAAAATAAAGTTGCTCAGAGCTTTCTTTCTTCATATCAAACCCCGATATGTACCAATTATTGGGCAGAAGAGCACTGGTAAAGAACACAAAGCCCTTACCGTATTTATTAACAGAATAAAGTGAGGTATTGCCGTCGCTTGCAATTGTTGTCGCAGTATCAGGTATTATACCCATACCATAAGATTTTGCTTTTAACTCCTTAAATGCAGAAAATTGCCGATAGCTTATCTCAAAATCTTTTATTACGTTCTGTATATTCTGCAAATCGCCGCTAACAGTAGGATAATTTATTTTATCTGGAAATGAGGGTACTTCTTTAAAATCTTTAGCACCCACTACTTTCTTAGGAAGCCAATTATAGAGGCTGTTCTCAAGAAATATAGTGCCTCCATCATATATAAATGACATTAATTGGTATTTTAGTTGCAGAGAATTCTTAGAATTCACAATAGAAGGGTCAGGATATATAAAATCATATGAGGTTAGATCCAAGGATGTTTGTCCATCCTTAATCTCTATTTCCTCAACAGAAGCATTAGCTACAAGCGTTTGTTTTAAAAATTGATATGTACTTGTCCACGAGTTACTTGAACCATTATGTAGTATACAAACCCTTATAACATCACTACTATTTTGTTGGTTTTGGGCACCAACCGGTTGTATAGACGGTGATATCAGCTGAAGGCAGATACTTATTATTAGTAATGTGAAAATTATCTTTTTAAGCATTTTTATACATGACTCCTAAAAATTGATGATGTATGAGAATTATATCAATTTTTGTATGTTCGTTCAATACTATTTAAGGTCAGCTAGATGAACCAAGTGCTTACAAAACGTATCCAATTGACAAATTATTTAAAGCTATTTAGCACTATTAAAAATAAATGCCTCAAAAAGAATGTCGCCCGGTTTGCTTCTTTTAAGCCCGAGCGACATTACATTTAAAGTTTTGAATTCTTAAATTATAAGGTAACAATAAATAAACCAAGTTTTTAACTTAGAAAGCAGATATTGAACTTAGAAACTAAACTTTGAACTTGGATACTAAATTGCTTAAAATCTCAGCACTTTCCTTTGTCGAGTTAACACTTTCAAGGATTTCACTTGACATATTTGCTATACTTAAGGATTTAGATGCAATTTCTGAGGAACCCTGTGCACTTTCATTAGTTGAAGCAGTGACATCACTGATTGCTTTGGCAACACTTGCAATGGAAGCTAGAAGCTCCTCAGATGTTGAACTGAAATCAGTGACAAGATTACTTATACTATTTGCACCATCGTTATAATCATTAGATGCACGCAGCATGATTTTGTAATCAGAATCAACATTGGTGTGCATGAATTCTAACAGTTTATTAGAATTTGTTGTTAAATTATCAACAGCACTGGTTACTGTTTTAGTGGTAGATTGAATTTGAGTAGCAGTTTTGCTTGAGTCTTCCGCCAACTTCCTGATTTCGTCAGCTACCACTGCAAAGCCCTTACCCGCTTCTCCTGCCCTTGCAGCTTCTATTGCGGCATTTAATGCCAATAGGTTTGTCTGAGAAGTGATTTGAAGTATTGCATCGGCTAGTACATGAATTTGCTCAACAGATTTTGATTCATTGATTGCGGAACTAAGGTCTTTGCTTACAATGTCAAACAAATGCTTTGAGTTTTCACGCGACTGAGTAAAAGTAATTTTTAAATCGCTTGCTTTCTTACTTATTTCCGCTGCAGATTCAGCACCCTCTTGCGATTTCTGAGCAATACTTTCAACCGCTTGTTCAATTTCAGTTGAAGCAGCGTTTATTTCTTGTGAAGATGCAGCAGTTTCTTCTAAACCGGCAGACATTTCCTCGGTGGTTGCAGATATTTCTTCTATTTGACTATCCAGTTGGATAATATTTGAGTTTACATCTGCAATAGCGGCTTTTAGTATATCGGACTGCTGAGATACGCTTGAAATAATATTTCTTACTTCTTTACGTGCTTTTGCTTCTGCTTGTACAATTTGGGCCAATTCATCCTTCTGTGACAAAAATCTCTCATAATAGCTATCATATTTTAAGTCGCAGTCAGCTGTCTTATTAATAAGATTAACAGCGTCTTTGGTGCGCTTTCTAAGGTTAGTTATAGTAATTAACCCAAATAGCGTTGAAATTACTAAGCTTAAGATAAATGCAATAATAGAATTCATTCTTTCAAAAGAAACCGATGTTTCATATTCCTTCATAAGGTCTTTATTATGTACTTCTATAATCTCTTCCATCTGGTTGATACATTCTCTGGTATCTGAGAACTGTTTTTCATATTCTGAAAAGTTAGATATCTTATAACTTTTGTTATCAACTAATGCTATCCAGCTATTAAAATAATCTTGATATTGATTAACAAGTTCAGTCATAGTAAGGTTTGATTTCTCGTGTCTGTAACTACTTAAGCTATCTTGTCCGGATGCTATTAGTTCTTTAATGCGTTCTAATTGATCTGCTACTTGATCTCTATTGGTAACATATTCATTGTAAAAATTGGTAGCCTGTTCCTGTGAAATTTGGCTATTTTGCATATTCATTGAAAAAAGCATAGCCTGATATAAATCCCTATCTGAATTAAGTAGGTAACTATTTAATTGGTAGGAATAATTATCAAATTCATCCATAATAGAGTTTTTGATATTACTTGACGTTTGAGATAATACACTGCCTGCAAACATAAATAAAAGAGGAATTAAAAATACAATCAGGATTTTGGTGCTCACTTTGATGTTGTTGAACTTTAGCATATAAACATCCTTTCCTAATAAATGTAATATAATGTGAAAAATTGTTAATTAGATAAATATAATTATCTGATATACCGTCATATAAATCAATATAAACTTTTATAAAATACTTATGATGACTATTGTGAAGTCGATCTTTATATACCTATTAGGACAAGTAAATAAAACGTGATTTTTGCAAATTATTAAAAATAATATATCTTACTGTAAGAATTACTATTATTTGGTTGAATAAATAGTAATCTAATTTTATAATAAATATAAATTATGTTAATGAACAGGAGATATCTATGGACATAATGAGGGGCAAGAAAATTGCACTGATTGTAGTATGTATGTTATTTATTACAACCATTATTCTATCACCTAGTTTATCAATCAATGCTGCCACATCTGTTGCTAAACCAAGTATTGCTGCAACTGCGAAGATTGGTACTGGAAGCTTTTATGGCAATAATGATTATTATTCAAAGACATATGATAAATATGCTTTAACGGTATCAAATGCTGTAAAAAATGCTACTTATAGCTTTACCTCAAGTAACACAAAAATACTAGCAGTAAAGGCTAGCGGTACAAAGGTATATTTGACAGGGTTAGCAGCTGGAACTGCAACAATCACATGTAATCAGAAATTAAATGGCAAAACAACAAAAGTTGGAACTTGCAAGGTTACGGTAATGAATTCAACCCTTTATGATACTTACGTACCTGAATTACCTATTGGTACAAAGAGCCTGGCATTAGCAGAATATAACTACAGAAATAACGATGCAGTTTATACATATGTTTCTGATAGCAAGAATTTTTCAATTACTGAATCCTTCAGTACATTTGATGATATGCAATTCATTAAGCAAACATATATAGCAAAGGCAGCTGGCACATACAATATAACAATTAAAGAGACCTTTAATAAAAATACCAGAGTAGTCGGAAAGCTACAGTTTGTTGTAAAAAATCCCTCAGTGGATAAAGATTACTCTTTAGAGATGGGAACAGAAACAAATGCATATGAAATAATGAATAATGAAAAAGTCGGGGTTAACTACCTATTTGTATCTGAGGACAGTAGTATAGTTGAAGTAGCAATGAAGGGTTTGAATACTAACTTGCTTACTAAGAAGGTTGGAACTACAAAAATCAATGTTTATGAAAATACAAAGACTGCGGATGCGAGCAAATTAATAGGAACCTGTTCAATTATTGTACAAGAAGTAGAATTAGATGAGCTTTGCTATGACTTCAGTGAAACAGAGGTATATTTAAATGGTGACCCAATAACAGTTGAGGTTTCTAAAAGTCAGGAAAATGCACCTGGTACAATAGAGGTTATCTCCTCTAATCCAAAGGTAGTTAAAGTCAGCACTATTGAAGATGGAGTATTTGAAATCACACCAGTAAGTCCTGGTACAGTTACAATTACTATTAAGTGCGGAGATATAACTGAAACTGAGACAATTACGGTTATAGACGAAGATGATTAATATTATTAAGAAAAGTAGTTTATTTTAACATCTTAGATGGGGCTGTCAAACTAATAAAAATTAGTTTAGCAGCCCTATTTTTTTATATGAGTTTAATATAACAGGCGACTATAGCCCTGTTTTTAGTAGGTAGCACAGTTTTTTAGGTTGACTATAACTATTTAAACAGATATAATTTTAAGCAAGAAAATATGCTCTTTTTGTTATACTAGCATCTCGGTTTTTACTTGCGAAATCCCATTGAGAATATGTTTTAACTAATCACTTATATATCAATAAGGTGCACATTGCATTTACTGTGTGGATAGTGTGCCTAAATAAAATTATTACGAGCCATTACTCAATTTAATTCCTAACAAAATAGTGTGGAGAATTATTAATTATGGTGCAGATGAGTGCAAAGAGAAAAACCATGAAAATAGTTGAGACCATATTTGATTTATCATATCTTTTAACGGTACTGATATCGGCAGTGTTACTATATATTACTTCAGAAGCTGGAAGCTTGCGATTGCAATACGCACTTATGGCTCTGACTTTAGGGGCTGGAGATGCCTTTCATCTGGTTCCGCGAATATGTTCTATGGCGGATAAAAAGGGTTGTAATTATACAGCTGTGTTAGGAGCGGGTAAGTTTATTGCCTCCATTACAATGACTATCTTTTATATTATTTTGTGGGAAATTGGTAAAGTATACTACATATTTAATGCTAATATATTCATCTCAACAATTATATATGGTTGCGCGCTACTGCGAATCATTTTATGTATATTACCCCAAAATAGATGGAAAAGCTCAAATCCACCACTAATATGGGGAATTATTAGAAATATTCCGTTCTTTATTTTGGGGATGTCTGTAATGATATTTTATTTGATAGGAGCCGTTAATACCGGGGGGAGTTTATGCTTTGTATGGCTTGCAATATTGATAAGCTTTGCTTGCTATATGCCCGTTGTATTATTCTCCCAATTACATCCGAAAGTGGGAATGCTTATGCTTCCCAAAAGCTGCGCATATGCTGCTATCGTATTGATGGGATTTTCACTTGTTTGATTACAATCTATCTCAATCATACTGATGGAGGCTATAATTCATATAGATTGATAGCGAGGCAATGCAAAAAAAATTATTATTAAAGGAGGTATTATGATGGAAGGAAACAAAAAACTGACCAACGAAGTAGGAGCACCAATAGCTGACAACGAGAACTCTATAACGGCTGGCCCAAGAGGCCCGGTGGTTATGCAGGATGTGTGGTTAATGGAAAAAATGGCACACTTTAATCGAGAGGTTATTCCAGAACGTCGTATGCATGCAAAGGGTTGGGGTGCATATGGCAACCTTTCAGTTACAGGTGATATTTCAAAGTACACCAAAGCAAAGGTTCTACAACCTGGTACTAAAACAGACCTCTTTGTTCGTTTTTCGACTGTAGCTGGAGAACGAGGTGCTGCCGATGTAGAGCGTGATATACGTGGAGTTGCAGTCAAGTTTTATACTGAAGAGGGTAACTGGGACCTTGTTGGAAACAATACCCCCACTTTTTTCATTCGTGATGTACATAACTTCTCAGACCTTAACAGAGCTGTAAAACGTGATCCGCGTACCGGTATGCGTTCAGCGCAGAATAACTGGGATTTCTGGACACTGCTTCCGGAAACCTTCCACCAAAGAACTATTGTTATGTCAGATCGTGGCATACCAGCCTCCTTCCGTAATATGCATTTTTATGGGGAGCATACCTTCTCCTTCTATAATGATAAAAATGAGCGTGTTTGGTGCAAATTCCACTTCCATACACAGCAGGGAATTAAGAATTTCACAAATCAGGAAGCTGCTCAAATCAGTGGACAGGACAGGGAATACCATGGTAGAGATCTTTTTGATGCTATTGAACGAGGAGACTATCCAAAATGGACTATGTACGTTCAGATTATGACAGAGGAGCAGGCACATAATCACTATGAGAATCCTTTCGATATTACAAAAATCTGGCGTCACAAGGAATTCCCACTGATAGAGGTAGGTGTCCTTGAACTAAACCGCAATCCTGAAAACTATTTTGCAGAGGTTGAGCAATCTGCTTTTTCACCTGCTCACGTTGTTCCAGGCATCGGCTTTTCACCAGATAGATTTTTGCAAGGTAGACTTTTTGCTTATGGTGATGCCCAGAGATATAGACTTGGTGTTAATCATAATCATATACCCGTTAACCGTGCTAAATGCGAAGTCAATGAGTATCATAGAGATGGTGCAATGCGCGTAGATGGAAACTATGGTAGGATGCCTGCATATTCTCCAAACAGTGAAGGCTATTGGACACCACAACCAGAAGTGGCGGAGCCACCACTAAAACTTGAAGGTGCTATGTACAGGTTTGATCCAAAGGATGATCCTACAGACGATAATTTCCGTGCAGGTGGGGAACTATATCGATTAATGACAGAAGATAAGCGTAGGCTATTAATAGAAAATACTGCTGCGGATATTGCCCCTGTAACAGACAACGTAAAATATCGTCATGCTGTACACTGTTATCTGGCTGATACTGAATACGGAGAACGTATTACAGCAGCAATGGGTCTAGATTTAGATAAAGTAAAAGAATTATCAAAGCTGGACAATAATGGACTGATTCAGGCAACATTGAAACCATAGTTTAAAAAAATGAGTCAAGAGGGACGGTTCCTTTTTGACTCATTTATTTTTGAACTAAGAGTCAAGAGGGACGGTTCCTTTTTGACTCATTTAATTTTTAAACTAAAGTCAAGAGGGACGGTTCCTTTTAGGTCAAGAGGGACGGTTCCTTTTTGACTCATTTTATTTTTGAACTAATGAGTCATTAGGGAACCGTCCCTTTTAACTCAATAACCCTATTGACATGTTGGTCTATAAGTTATAGACTATTAGCATAAAGTCTATAACTTATAGACTAGTAAAATATTACTATGGCAAATCCTCTATAGACTGGTAAGTTATTTGGTGTGTAGGTCAGTAAACTTCTTTGTCAAATACTAAGTTTATAAGATGGATAGGGAGGCATATATGAGTCATAAGCTTACAGAGAGCGAACAAAGGTTTACCGATATAATATGGAAGCACCAGCCCATTGGTTCGGGTGAGCTAGTGAAAATATGTGAGAGGGAAATGGGATGGAAAAAGTCCACAACATATACAGTCCTGAAAAATTTATGCCAAAAGGGTATCTTAATAAATGAGAATGCTATAGTATCATCTTTGGTTACTAAGGATGAATACTATTCAAATCAAAGCATACGTTTTGTTGAGGACACTTTTGGAGGCTCTTTGCCAAAATTTTTGACAGCCTTTATCAATAAAAATAAACTGAGTAAGCATCAGGCAGAAGAGTTGAAGAAGCTTATTGATGAGCACAAGGAGGTGTAGTGATGAGTGAGCTATTTATTTCTGTGCTAAATATGAGCCTGACAGCAAGTTATGTAATTTTATTTGTTATACTTTGTAGACTATTACTGAAAAGGTGTCCCAAAATCATCTCTTATGTCTTATGGAGTGTTGTGGCATTTCGTCTGATAATTCCTTTTTCGTTTGAAAGCATGTACAGCCTTCTGCCTCAAAAAATAAATACTTCACCAATATCACACGACATCATGTATCAACAAAGCCCGCAGTTTAATAGCGGGATAGGTATAGTTGATTCCATTATAAGTAATTCACTGCCTGCTCCATCTATTGGGGATAGTGTAAACCCATTGCAGATTTATTTAGAAATAGGCGCCTTTATATGGATAATAGGTGCAGTAGTATTACTTATCTACAGCCTTGTTTCTATAATAACGCTAAAAAAACAGCTAAAAAGTGCACAGCCGATAGAGAAAAATACATATGAGGCAAAAGATTTGAAAACACCCTTTGTTTTAGGAATAATAATACCAAAGATATACTTGCCGACTGGACTTAGCACACAAGAAAAGAGCTATATTTTACTGCATGAACAGACCCATATCAATAGAAAGGATCACATAGTTAAGGTTTTTCTTTCTTAATATTGTGTATCCATTGGTTTAATCCTCTTGTATGGATTGCATTTATGTTAATGAGCATGGATATGGAGTTGTCCTGTGATGAAAGGGTAATAAAAGAAGCGGGTAATGATACAAAAAAGCCCTATGCCACTACATTATTATCACTTTCCAGTGGAAGACATATTTTAAACGGGAGCCCTCTTGCATTTGGGGAGGGAAGTATTAAAGGGAGAATCAAAAACATATTAGATTATAAGAGACCCAAGTTTTGGGTTGTTACAACTGTGATAATTGCAGTTATTGCTGTCTCTATTGGACTTGTAGCTAACCCCCGCAGCACTACACCTTCAATGCTATGGGCAAAGTCCTTGCAACTAAACGATGTTGAAAGTATAGAACTGATTGTACAGCCTTCCGATGAACAGGAACAGTACAAAAAATTTGAAGCCGAAGAGATTACTGCAATTATCAAGCTAATCAATAGTAGCAACGGAACACTTGTTCAATATCCAGAGAGCATTTCAGGGAGAACTCAGACTATATTTATTACTTTAAAAAATGGTGAAGTTCATCATTTTATAAATAGTGGCAACACCTATTTAATTATTGATGGTGATACTTATATGGCAAAGCGGGACTGGCTAAATAGTTGGAATTATGAAGGCAATAGTGATGTGCCAACTGACTTTTGGGAAAGAGCAGGCATTAAGGCTACATCCTACCAGCTTATTTGGTTAAAGAAAGGGGAAGTGCAGCGCACTATAGCTCCCCTCAACAAGGACGATAGTAAGCTTGCACAGGAAATTATAATGAACTACATGATTAGGTCATCAGCATGGCCTGGGGTTGATATTAATTCCTTGGAGAATTGTTACCTCGTGAGAACAATCTATTCTGACGGTACTACATCTGAAAATTACGCATACCTACATGAAGGTAAGACTGTAATGCAGCATGGAAAAGATGGGCATTATACTATCGTTGATACTGGTCTGTATGAAAGATTGGTACAATTGATTGATGTAAATTAACTACTATAAGCAGCTTAAGCCTATTAATGGTTTTAATACCTAATAAAACTAAATTACTGTTTAACTGCTCAAAAGGCACAATACACCAGTAGATAATTGGTGCAATGTGCCTTTTATAGATATGATTTATAGGTCTATTGTTCCAGCTTCTCAATATTTGTGTACAAATATATTATGACATGCTGTTGACATATTTAACCCTGTATAATGGAGTTATACTATTAAGGACAAGATTTATATACTAAACAAATGCTTATATGTTAAAACAAATGCTTATATACTAGAACAAATGTTTATGTATTAAAGCAGTTACCCATATATACAGCTAAAAGCATTAGGAGGTAGAGCGATGCATTTTACTCAGGCCAAGGGGATATTATCATCAAGCAATGGAATGAATATGTACCGTGGTTGTACTCATGGTTGTATCTATTGTGACAGTAGAAGTAAATGCTATGCATTCACTCATGACTTCGAGGACATAGAAGTAAAACAAAATGCACCAGAGCTTTTAGAGAAAGCCCTTCGTTCAAAACGCAAGAAGTGTATGATTGGAACAGGTGCGATGTGTGATCCCTATATGCACTGTGAAGAAAGCGTAAGGCTGACAAGAAAGTGTCTGGGAATTATTGATGAATATAAATTTGGGCTCGCCATTCAAACAAAGTCAGACCTTATATTGCGGGATTTAGACCTGCTGAAAAGTATCAATAAGAAGTCAAAGTGTGTAGTACAAATGACAATGACTACTTATGATGAAAGCTTGTGCAAAATAATAGAGCCAAATGTATGCACAACCAAGAGAAGGTTTGAGGTGCTAGAGATATTAATGGACAATGATATCCCCACTGTTGTTTGGATATCTCCAATTTTGCCATTTATTAATGATACAATAGATAACTTGGAGGGGATTTTAGGTTATTGCATTGCTGCAAAGGTTAAGGGGATTATCAACTTCGGATTTGGATTGACACTAAGGGAAGGGGATAGAGAATATTATTATATGAAATTAGATGAATACTTCCCTGGATTACGGTCTAAATATCACAAAAAATATGGGTATGCTTATGAGATAAATAGTGATAATAACGCTAAACTACATCAACATCTGATTAGCACTTGTAAGAAGCATAATATTTTATGCGATCCGAATGAAGTTTTCTCATACCTTCATAAGTATCCTGATAATAATATTAATTACCAACTACCCCTGTTGGGCGAAAACAATGAATTCATATAAAAAAATTAAGGGACTACTTTTTACAAGTAGCCCCCTTGTTTTTCTTGGCATTAAACACAGGTAAATGCTCCATCAACCACTATATCAGATCCCGTAGTAAAGCTCGCTGCGTCACTTGCAAGGTAAAGGACCGCTCCTTGAAGTTCCTCAGGAGTACCCATACGCTTAACTGGAGTGGACTGAACCCATGTAGGAATCCAATCTGTAGCCTTTAGTGTCATCTCGGTACCTATATAGCCAGGACTTATAGAGTTAACTCTCACATTATATTGTGCCCATTCTACGGCGAGTGATTTTGTTAGCATTATAACGCCAGCCTTAGATGCATTGTAGGCACTCTGTGGCTGAGGTACATTAACAATATGACCTGACATTGATGCAGTATTTATAATGCAGCCTTTTTTGTTTTTAATCATTACACGCCCTACTGCCTGAGAGGTTAGAAATACTCCTGTCAAATTAACATCTATAACCTTCTTCCATTCTTCAAAAGACATTTCTTCAGCCTTAACATTTACACATATGCCTGCATTGTTAAAAGCGATATCTATTGTGCCAAATTCAGCTACTATAGTGTCAATCATTTTATTTACATCAACAGGATTTGTTACGTCAGCTTTTACGGCGAGGCTATTTACTCCTAATAATTTAATCTCTCTTGAGGTTTTATCTGCCTCATGAATATCCATGTCAACTATTGCAACGTCAGCACCTGCTTGGGCTAATGCAATGGCAGCACACTTGCCTATACCACGTGCTCCCCCCGTTACATATGCCTTTTTCCCCGTGAGATTAAATTGACTAATAATATCCATAAAATCATCTCCTTATCAAATTAGATAGCAAAACACAGTTAGCTATGGTCTACGGCGGTCTAACATATATCTGGAGAAATTAAGTGCGGCTTTTGCATCCATGTCAAGCATTTCCTCATTTGCACCATTGCTAATATCTCTCCAAACCTTAATATTTGATCCAACTGTTCCGCCCATTTTGACAAAGGGTTCCATAACAATACTACCATTATAACATATATCTGATAGTGCTTCGCCAATCTCATTCCATGGAGTTCTTCCTCTGCCAGGTACTTTACGATTGCATTCTCCGGTATGTAAATGGCCAAGATATTGTCCAGCAGTTCTTATTGCTCCACCGATGCTATCTTCTTCAATATTCATATGAAAGGTGTCTAACATTACCTTTACATTACCATGACCAACTTCCTTTACAAAATCTACACCTTCTTGGGCTGTATTGATTAAATAATTCTCAAATCTATTCAATACTTCAAGGCAGAAGTCAACGCCACAGGCCTCTGCTACCTTGGCAACCTCACGAACTCCTTGTACACTACGTTCCCAATCTCCCTTTTTGTCAATTGCTTTTGTATAATCAACAGGCCAATAGGAATATAAAGCCCCACCTATTAAGTGTACATCTAACTTGTATAGACGTTTTAACAAATCTGTATAAAAGGCAATAGCATTTTTTCTAACAGCAGGATCAGACGAGGAAAGATTTTGGTCTGCCCTTGGGCCATGACCCACTGTAAGAGTTATCCCATTACTATTAGCACATGCTCTAAGCTCGCTAATCTGACTGTCACTGTAAAAAGGTATTGGTGAAGCAGCTATTTCAAGTATATCAAAGCCAAGTTTGGCAGCCTTCTCAATATAGTATTTGTAGTCTGCCTCCCATTCCTGCTCCCAATATGCGTAATAAATACCATATTTCATATTAGCGTCCTCCTATAATGTTTTACTCAGCGGGTTCAAGTATTACATTAGCTTTTCTAAGAATACTACGAACCTCATTTACATCAACCATAGAAGGAGCAATATTGTATTTCACTGCAAGTGCAGCCCCAACGCCAGCGGCTTCACCTATAGCCATGCAAGTTGGCATAACCCTTGCAGAGCTCATTACTACAGCATCCAAAGAAGCACACCTTCCGCTCAACATGAGGTTATCTATATCTACACTTACTGTACATCCATACGGAATACCATACGGTTTTATTCTTTTAACTATTGTACCTGCACCGTTGCCTTCGTGGATATCTATTATGTAGGATCCAAGTGCAACAGTATCTTCTGGAACTTCGCCCACCATTATTTGCGCCTCAGTCAACTCACATAAACCTGCGAATCGGCGAGTTTCACGCACACCTAGGGAAGGATATATTTGAGTAATGTAGCAGTTCTCAAAACCTGGAACGTATTTTTTAAGAGTATCAACTAACTTGGGTATCTGCAAGTGACCTTCAATCTCTGCGCGAGTCAAATCCAGAACATCACTACCATTAATACCAAGATGCCTTGTTGTATTTATATGTACTTCCCCAGGTATTAAGCTTTTAATATATATAAGAGTATCTCTGTCAACAGGCAGCTCTCCTTTTTCCTTTAATTCGAGGAAAAGCTTACGCATGCCTACCATAACGTGATGGTGTGGATTTGAACGGAGGAAATCCGCATTGTACTTTTCAAAGTCGCATTCTATGGTACTACATAAACGCATTTGTTCAGGATCACTTGCGATAAAATCTATTGTCTTGTCGGTATCTACGTTGCCTAAAGTAAACATAAGAGTTGGTGGCTGCAGTGCACCAGTATCTTTTTGGCCCATATTATAGGTAGCACCAGCTAAGTAAGCCATGTCACCGTCACCGCTTGCATCTATAAAGACTTTAGCATGAACCTCTATATAATAACCCTTACCAAAAAGTGTAACTGACCTGATGCTACCATTATCTACATTTGTATTGATTACTTCGGTGTTCAAAAGTATATCAATACCTGCTGTAAGGCACATTTCAAATGCAACAACCTTAAAAATTTCATGGTCGTAAAGTGTTACAGAGTTGTGCATGGGGCATGTATAATGATCGGTACAGGCATTGCGCTTTTTGAGTTCATCTACAAGTTCCTGAGCAATACCAGCGGTTACAGGCTTGCCATCTTTGTCGAGATATCCCAACAATGGTAAACCTATCGTTAAATTACCACCAAGATATCCGTTTTTTTCTACCATAAGCACTTTTGCGCCATTTCTACTTGCTGCAATTGCTGCAGGAATTCCGCCTGGTCCACCGCCAATGACGACCACATCATAATTTTTTTGGAGGGTTTTCATAGTTTTGTCTCCTTTGATAATATAATTTTTTTATTAATTAGTAGCTAACTGCACCTCTACTAACATAGCTTTTTATAAACAAGCCTTTTATGGCTGCACCTTTACTAATACAGTTTTATAAACTAGTCTTTTATAGCTGCACCTTTACTAATATAGCTTTTTATAAAACTAGTCCTTGATGACTGCACCTTGATTGATAAGGGTATTACGAAGATTAACAATATCTACATGCTCGGGGAGAACACCGCTTTTTTGCGCTATCGCAGCTGCAGTGCCAGCGGCCTGACCCATTGCAATGCATGCAGGCATAACACGATAGCTCGCTGCAGCCTCTGAGGAACCACATATGCTACGCCCTGCAACAAGCATATTATCGCAGTTCTCAGGAATCAGGCAACGATATGGTATAGTGTAGTACTTGTCAACACAGGTAAATGTGACCCCACCACCTGTTGAGTTGTGAACATCAATGGCATATCCGAATGTACATATCGCATCATCAAAATGCTTACGAGATAGTATATCTTCCGCTGTAAGCTCATATTTGCCCACAATGTGTCTTGTTTCGCGAACACCAAGTGCAGTGGCTACTTGAATGAGTTGTATATTCTCGCAACCAGGGAGATATTTTTTCATGAAAGCAACAACTTCCTGTACTTGACGTCTACCTTCAATAAGAGCTTTGGTTATATCAGAAGTTTTTGTAGCATCAATATGTGCAATACGAGTGGTATTAATTTTCCACCGCCCAGAGACATTTTGTTCATAGTTTCCTAATTCATTGCGGTCAATTGTCCAGTCTCCGTTACGCTTTGCTTCGACTACATATTGAGCGAAACAATTAGCGGTGTGATTATCTAGGTTGGCTTTGTTGGCTTCTAACTCACCTAAGTATTTCTCGCGGTCGATATTTCCAACTTCGAAGAAAAGGGTAGTAGGTTGCATAACACCAGTATCCTTTTGACCAAGCCAGGTAGGTACACCCGCCAGATATGCAACATCAGCATCGCCAGTACAATCTATGTATACCCTTGCACGAATTGCTGCAATACCTTCTTTCATATGAACTATAACATGCTCTATCTTTCCATCATTAGTAATACAATCGGTAACTTGAACGTTGTAAAGTATTTGTGCACCTGATTCTAGAACCATTTCTTCCATTACGACTGCAAGAACCTCCGATTGATATGGAGTAACATGTCTATGGCTTGCCATATAATATGAGGAGTAAGAGGTCATGCCTTCAATCTTGGATGGATGAATAGCACCCCCTCGAGCTTCGGTCCGAATACATAACTCATCAAATATACCCTTGACAAGCTGTTCCTGTGCATCGTTATCATAGCAGGTCATAAATGGTCCAACGAGACCTGTTGTAGCCATACCTCCTAACATGCTTAAACGCTCAATCAGTAATGTTTTTGCTCCGTTTCGAGCTGCTGCTACAGCTGCTCCGAAGCCAGCAGTACCTCCACCAATAACAAGGACTTCTGTTTCTATTACATTTTTAATGATTTTTTTATATTGAATCTCGCTCACGACTATCCTCCTAAAAATGAAACGGTTTATGTCACTAAATTAATCCAATTATAATTTAATGCATTTTAAAATTACTGCTAAAATGGAGAATTAAATTTCAATTGATAAATATGATAAAAGAACTATATTTTCTTTTAATATAGCATGTAGCACATTGAAGTCAACAGAACAGAAAAATGAGTGAAGGATAGTGATAGTTTTTAAACAAATAGTACATAAAATTTAATCTCTATAAATAAGAAATTAGTAATATTGTTGAAAAATATACTTGACAGATAAAATATTTTTGTATAATTTGTTAAGTGTTGCTAATCATATATTTACATAATGATACCATATTTTGTAAACTAAATAACCCTCAATGACTACATGTAATCCATAGCACTAGCTTAGCATGGTTTTATAGCTATCCCACTAATGGTATGGCATTTATAGAATAAGCAATTATCATAAACTTATAACGCTATATATAGCTCAAATAGTAATACAACAAAAAGGAGGAATATTTTATGTATAAGGCTATTATTGTTGATGATGAAGACCTAGTGCGTCAAGGACTTAAGAAACACTTTGATTGGAGTGCTTACAATATTCAAATAGTTGCCGATTTACCAGATGGAGAAAAGGCATTAAACTTTGTAAAGGAAAACCATATTGATTTAGTGCTTACCGATGTCCTTATGCCGTATATGGATGGAATAACATTAGCCAAAAATCTACGGGAGCTCTATCCAGATATAAAGATAATTTTCGTCAGTGGGCATGACGATATAGCATTTCTAAAGAATGCACTTAAGGTTGATGCTATAGATTATATCCTTAAATCAATAGACTTAGATGAGCTCAAAGAAACCGTCAGTCGAGTGGTCAACATTATGGATATGGAGAATAGAAGCAAAAAAAACCTTGCTGATATGGAAAACCTCCTAAATGAAAGCTTTCCTCTTTTGCAAGAACGTTTTTTTATAACAATGATTCGTGATGACGTAGAAAATCCAGAAATATTGAAGGAACGAATAGCTTTTTTGAATTTACCTCTGTATGACGAAATGCACTACTGCGTACTGGTTATTCAAGTACAAAGTATATACAGCACATTTTATACTCTATCAGAACGTGAACGACAACTTTTATCTTTGCAAATTCAAGACGAATGCAGGAATGTAGGTAAGCTTTATGGCGATACAATTTGTTTTGAAAATAAGCAGGGTGAATACATAATGATACTTTCCTTATTAGAGGATGAGTATGAAGATACTATCCTTGAGGTCTCCGAGAAATTAAACAAACGACTTAATGTGAGTATGAATCTTAAAGTAGCGATTGGTATTAGTGAAAGATTTAAAGGACTTGAAAATATAAAGATATCCTACGATAATGCTTCAAATGCTATAAGTAAACGCTACTTACTCGATAGCGAACTAGCTATCTCCATTGATAAATACGAAATGGACGAAAGCCTTAAAGAATTTAAGGAAAGAGCCGAAAAGAGTTTGCAGGAGTGCTTGAGCCATGGTAGTGCCGAGCAGGTTATAGAGGTACTTAATGAGCTTTTTAGTATAATTAAGGAGAAGTTTCATAGTGATGAAGAGCAAAATTTGCTGATTTACTTACTACTCCTTCCAACACGTATAGTAACTGATGTAATGATAAACAAAAAAAGTGACTACTCCAATCAACGTATGATCTTAGAGAAGTTTTTATGCTGTTCGGATTATGAAGAACAGTGTCTTATGATTCAAAAGCTTTATACTGAGGTAGCTTCCCTCATGAGAAATATGAGTAAAACATATTCTCACACTATAATTAATCAAGTCCGTAAAACGATTGAGGAACATTTTAAGGAGCAGATATCTATAACTACGTTAGCAAAAGATGTCTATTTAACACCGACATATTTATGCGTATTATTTAAACAAGTTACTGGTACTACTATAAATGATTACTTAACTAACACAAGGCTTGAAAAGGCAAAGAAGCTCTTATCAGACCCGTACATAAAATTATATGATGTATGTTATGAAGTGGGATACCTTTCTCCTAGCTATTTTTCACGCTTGTTTAAGAAATATACAGGACTCTCACCTAGTGAATATAGGAATATTGCAATTTCATCAGCAGAGAAATAGTATTTTACTGAAAAATTTATTATACTGTTCAGAGAATTTATTATACTGTTAAGAAAAAGTTATTTACTGCTCAGATAGTTATATTTACAGAAACAGGTGGGAAAGGAAATAGTTATGAATAAAGTTAACTTAAAAGATAGACTTTTTAAAAATATTCTTTATAGTGATAATATGCGTTTATCAAAAAGAGCAATTGCTCTTTTTGCTTTTACAGTATTTATACCGCTCACTCTTATCGTAATTATGTATTCCAATCACTCATCAAATATTATTGAAAATGAGCTGTCAAATAATATGAGATTAGCGGTTAACCAGATCAAAAGCAACCTGGATTACCGGTTTGAACAAATATCTGAAAGCGCCCTTTCTATTCTTAGTACGGCTTATCCGTATATTAGAAGTGGAAGCACGGATGTTCAAACACAGCTAGAGGAATATGCCGAACTTAAATCTCTGGTTTCAGCTTACGAAGGAAAACATATGATTAGTAAAGTTAGACTATATGTACCTTCCGGTAAAATATATGCAAATCAACAGGATACATTCTATTCTTTGCCTGAGCTTACGATGGAAAACAGTGAGAATCTAAAGCGGGGAGTAGTTTGGTTGAAGACCTATGGAGCGCGTATATATGATGGAACAGGATTAATTAATGTTATATCTTGCCGAATGACAATTTCGAGTAAAAAAAATTATGATGAAATAGCTAGCGTACTACAATTAGATATAGAAGAAACCAAGCTTAGTAAAATATTTTCTGCAGGCATAAGCAGTGATGAGGAGATTTACTTGGTAGATTCAACAGGGTATATAATTTCTCACCCCGATTCAAGCTTGATTGGTAAAGAGGGCCTTACACCAACCGAATTAAAAGCTGTGCTGGAAAATGAGACAGGACATCTGAGTGGAAAGATGAGTAATAATTCTGATCTAGTGGCATTTTCAAAGTTGAGTGTACCAAACTGGTATTTAATTATGAGATTGCCAGCTACTACAGTATACGGAACGGATATTTATTCATTTGATGTGATGCGCGCTGTGCTGATTTTAGCCGTTATCTTAGTTTTTGTTGTCTCACTAATAATCATATATTCTAGTATAGTTGAAAATACTGTGAAACGAATAAATAATGCTATTATGGTACTGAAAAATGAGGGAATTGATCAAGCTGATAATGTTGCCACACTAAACGACAAAAATAATAAGTCTCTTGCATTATTAGAGAATAATGCAAACCAGTTAGTTATTACTATAAAAAAATTGATGGAAGAGTCATATGAAGCCAAATTAAAAGCCCGTGATTTTCAGTTGAAAGCTCTACAGGCACAAATAAATCCTCATTTTCTATACAATACTCTTGATGCTATAAAATGGATGATATTGGAGGATTATAAACAAGATAGTATATGGATGATAAATGCTTTTTCAAGGTATTTCCGTCTAAGCTTAAGCAAAGGAAGGGATGTTGTTACCCTTAGAGATGAATTAGAATTAATTGAGTCGTATATTGGAATTATGCAAAAAAGGTTTAGTAATATATCAACCATAGAAATAAATATTGATGAAGATCTGAAAAATTGCCTTATTCCCAAGCTATCACTGCAGCCACTTGTTGAGAATGCACTCAATCATGGAATTCTTCATAGCCAAAACAATGATGGTAGCCTTACTATAGCTGCAAGAGAAGAAGAGGAGAGGTTGATTATTGTCATCAAGGATAATGGTAATGGGATGAGTCAACAGCAGCTTGACAACATTCTTGAGCCAAGTAATAGCAGTAACACCAAGGGCTATGGCCTTGGAAATGTAGACGAAAGACTTAAGCTGTTTGGAGGAGAAGACTGTGGGCTTAGTATAAGTTCTGAAATTAATGTGGGTACAACTGTTACCATTTCATTACCTATAAAATATATGCAACACGAATAATTTTATCTACATAATATCTACAAAAGACTCCACATAAGGATGAACATAACTCTACATAAGATACTACAAAAACTCAACATAAGATATTACAAAAAACTCAGCATAAGATACTATAAAAGACTCCACATAAGACTGTACATAAAACTCTACATAAGATTCCTGCATAAGATGAATGTTAGTCTACATATATAGCAAGGAAATAGCTTTTAAGAGACTGATTCAATAGCTAGATATGGCTATTAATTCAGTCTCTTTATATATACCATTTTGGGCATTATGCAATAAATTCCAGTGATGGTTGATACTATTTTTATGCAAAAATAACAGTTTTGGATAAGAAATCAGAAGATTGAGTCATTCTACTTATGATTTTTGTGTGCTAAGATAGGAGCATAGAAAAGATTAAACTTAATTGAAAGCTTTCAAAAGTCTATATTTCTCATTATTTCAAAAGAAATATTATGTTAAGGGTTTTTACTCACTATTTCGGAGGAAAATGCTATGAAAATGTTTGCTTTAAAACCAAAAGCAAAAAATGAACTACAATCGCACTCTAAATTAGGAGCATATTTGAAGGATCATTATCTCTTATATTTAATGTTGCTCCCTGGACTGTTTTTCTTGATAGTCTATAAGTTTCTACCACTCTACGGTATTACAATTGCATTCAAAGATTATAGTATTTTTGCAGGAACCAATCCGCTAGATGCAATAGCAAAAAGCGAATGGGTAGGATTAGAGCATTTCGAACGCTTATTTGCAAGTTCTGCATTTGTAAAAGTACTTCTAAATACTCTTATTATTAATGGGTACAAGATTTTGTTCTTATTTCCAATTCCTATAATATGTGCCATTTTACTCAATGAAATTAGAAATAAGGCATATCGCAAGCTGGCACAGACAGCAATATACGTTCCATATTTCTTCTCCTGGGTTGTTACATTCGGTATTTTTTATTCATTATTAGGTACCTATGGAATTGTTAACACTGGGTTAGCAGCCTTTGGCTTTGAAAGAATCAGCTTCTTTTCGGACACAAACGTATTCCGTGGCTTATTAGTCTTTACTGAGGGTTGGAAAGAGATTGGATGGAATACAGTTATTTATTTGGCAGCAATAACTGGTATTGATATTTCGCTCTATGAAGCAGCTAGAGTGGATGGTGCATCCAAACTGCGCCAAATCTGGCATGTGACATTGCCTGGAATTGCATCTACTATAGTACTTATGCTCATTCTAAAGGTTGGATACATATTGGATACCGGTTTTGAGCAGATCCTTGTATTCTATAACGCAACAGTTTATGATGTAGCCGATGTAATCCAAACTTATGTTTACCGTATGGGGTTGGGTCAATCAGATTTTGCATTAGGTACTGCTCTTGGTTTATTTAATTCTGTTGTAGCATTTATCTTAATAGTAGGTTCAAATGCTATTAGTAAAAAATTGCTTCATAGAAGTATCTGGTAATAGAAACGAAAGTATATTCTGCTTGAGGTGAAAATTATGTTAAACAAAAAGAAAAACACGGGTATTCCACTAGAAGCAAGTGAAAAATCTATGATAGTAACTTCTTATATTATTATGACAATATTTGCATTGTGTGCCATACTTCCAATCTTGCATGTATTATCTAAGGCATTCAGCAGTGCATCAGCTGTTACTTCGGGAGCCGTATTGTTTTGGCCAATTGATATACAGTTTGAGACTATAATATATGTTTTAAAAGAAACAACTTTTATGAATTCTCTTAAGAACACCGTGATTGTTACTGTTGTAGGTACAATCATCAGTATGCTAGTAACAATCACTACTGCCTACCCACTATCAAAGCCATCATTTAAAGGGCGAAAGTTTTTTATAATGCTATACATAATTAGTATGGTATTCTTTGGTGGAATAGTTCCTGCATATATGGTTGTTCGTACCCTTGGCATTATGGATACATTTGCGGCATTGATTCTTCCGTTTTTTATAGTACATTTTAATATGTTTATTGTTAAAAACTATTTTGAGGGTCTACCTGAAAGTATTGAAGAATCAGCAAAAATTGATGGCGCAAGTGACATTAAAATCCTTGTATACATTGTATGTCCAATGTCTACTCCAGTTTTAGCAACAGTGGCGATGTTATATGCTGTAAATTACTGGAACAATTACTTCCATGCAGTAATGTATACAAACAGTACTGACATGCAGACATTACAGTTATTTATCTATAACACTATCAGTAATACTCAAACAATTGTTGAACGTCTAGTAGCAGGTAATTATGCCAATGTTTCTATTGATGGTATTATAGCTGCGGTGGTTGTTCTTTCGTTAATTCCTATAGTAGCCGTATACCCATTAGTTCAGAGATATATGGTTCAAGGTATAACCATTGGCTCAGTTAAGGGCTAATGAAGTGGTCTAATCCTATGTAATTTATCGGAAACGATAAAAATATAAAAAAGAGGAAGGGATATTATGAAGAAGATTTTTGTAACATTTCTTGCAGCAATGATGGTTGTTTCTAGTTTAGCGGGTTGTGGTAGTGATAGTAAAACCCCAAGTGATACCTCAACTTCACAAGCAAGCAGCTCAGGAGGAGCAAAGGCCCTCGACGGTGAGAAGCCAACCCTTAAGTACCTTGGATACAATGTAAGCTTTGATCCTAACACTGACGGCATGGCAGCAGTTTATGAAGAGACGACAGGTTATAAGGTAAACTATAACGTACTTCCAGCTGAAAATGCAAATGAAAAGCTGCTTATGGAAGTCGCATCTGGCGCAGATTATGACGTACTTCAGGTAAGTGTTTCACAGTTCCAGACATTACTTTCCCAAGGCGCATTGATGCCTCTTACTGATTTACTTAATGAGTATGGCCAGGACATTCTAAAGGGTGTAAATGAGGTTACTTGGAAGGCGTGCTCGGATGAGAAGGGGGATATCTACGGTATTCCTTACAAATATCCATACCCAACTGAGATAGGTGCCTTTATGGTAGCTAGAATGGACCTGTTAAAAGCAGCTGGAATAAATGAAATTCCTACTACAATTGACGAGTTCTACAACACACTTGTTGAGCTTAAGAAGTTCTATGGTGACAAATACATCATATTTACCGGTCCTTTCCGTGTTGCTTCAGAAGGTTCTGTTAACTGGGATATACCACAGAGTATAACCTCTGCCTTTGGTATATACAACGACTGGATGGTTGATGAAAATGGCAAAGTTTTCTATATGACTGAACATGAGAATTTCCCTAAATTAATTGAATTTATGCAAAAACTCTCAAATGAAGGACTTATTGATCGTGACTGGGCAGTTAATAACACAACTACAGTAAATGAAAAGTTCTCTGCTGGAAAAGCAATTATTGCAGCTTCTAACCGTACAGGTGTTGCAGTTACAACGCCTATAATGACAGGCAAAGATGGTCTTGGCCTCAAGTATGAAGATTTAGGCTATATTAGTGCACTGTCAGGTTCTGATGGTACTTGTAAATACATGAAGACTGAGGCAATTAATCAGATGACTTGCATACTTAAGAGTTCTAAGAATGCTGAGCATGCTATTAACTGGATTAATGTTAAACAACAAAATCAGCTTTACCTCAATATTGGAGTTGAAGGTACACACTTTACATATGATGCAGATGGTTCCATCAAACCAATTAACCCTATCTTCTCAGAAGAACGTGGTAATTCATACTGGTATC
>JAEYTP010000091.1 GCA_023433945.1 Bacillota bacterium
ATTAAGCCTCTGCTTCGTGAAGTTCAGGAAAAGGTAAGCGAGCAAATCAAGCACCTCACAGCGCTTAATATTCAGAGATTGGATGTTGTGGCAAAGAGCTTGGTGATGGACCCTAAGAAGGGGTAGAAGTAGAAATCTAATTTTATATTAAAATGCAGTATAAAAAATAGATGTAAGTTTAATAAAAACTTACATCTATTTTTTGTTGAATAAAGTAATAGCCATTCATTACTACATATGCCGTTTCCTATATTCCTTCGGTGTACAACAAACATAGTGCTTAAAAGTATTAATAAAATAACTTATATTATCAAAGCCAACATCCAGAGCTATATCAGAAACCTTTTTATCAGTCTCTTTGAGTAGGTATAATGCTTTAACAATTCTATAATTATTTATATAGTCTACTGGGGTTCTATTAAGGGCATTTTTGAAAAAGCGGTAAAAGTGTCCTTCACTCATGTTTGCTACATTGGCTAACTCTTTTATCCCAATCTTTTTATTGTAGTTATCATGAATATAACTTAAGATTAACTTTGTTTTAATAGAGTTATATCCATCAATGGTATCTATTTTATTGCTTTGATCTGGAACACATGAAATCATTATAGAGAAAATGAGATATAGCTTGGCTTTTATAGCTAACTCATATGCAATTGGCTTTTTAGTATTTAACTGTATTATATCCTCTAGCAGTTTTAGTACTTCTTTGCTCCAGGATTCACAATTACTTATATAATTAGGTAGTACCATTGATTTGTGAATGATAGGATTAAGATACTTACTCTGGAGCACATCATATGAATTGCTGAATAAAAGCATGGGGTTAAAAACAACCGCATAAAAACTACAATAGTTATTATTCTGCGAATATCCCCCATGTATTTCTCCGCTGTTAATAAAAACTGCATCGCCCTCATGAACCTCAATATATGTGCTGTCTGCCTGAAGGGTTGTCGAACCTCTTGTTATAATAATAAACTCCATCTCATCATGCCAATGATAATATAGGGAATTTGGGGATGTTGCATTAACGTGGTAAATAGCGAACGGAAGCATATCATTCCCGTGACGAATATTCTCCTTTAGCATGTTCTTATCCATTGTATTGTTATCCTCCATCACATTTGAAAACAGCACTATATATGACCAGCATATATATCATTATGTAGTAACAAGCATTATATTTAAACCGGTACATTTCGAGTGTACTTACTATCCCAAAGAAATGTCAGAATAGTGTTATAAATAGCTAGTATTGTGAAAGTAATATTAATATTAAGTCATTATAATAATACTATAACAATCATAATGTCATTATAGAATGAATTAACAAGAAAAGCTATTATCCAACGAGCACAAATAACAAATTGAAAAAAATCAAAAACTAATTTATCTAGCAGGGGGATACAAATATGAGTATGTTCAGTAAATACAACGATATGCTGGTTTGCAGAGCAAAGGGAGAAAAGCTTGTCATAGAGCCTTGGGGTGACAACAGCTTTAGAGTAAGAGCAGTACCTATGGGAGAGGTATATAGTACGAATTTTGCGCTGCTTCCCAAAAGAAGCTTTTGTTGTGGGGATATTAACATTGGCGAGAATACTGCAACTATTATAAATGGGAAGATTAAGGCTGTGGTAAATTATGAAGCGTGGTCCAAAGGGCTCACCATAAGCTATTACAATCAAAAGGATGAGCTGCTTCTGCAAGAGTGTGCATGGCATGGTGCACTAAACCTTTATGCTAGAAAGTTCAAGCCCATAATAGGCGGTGACTACAGGCTTACTGTGACCTTTGAATCGGATGAAAATGAGAAGCTATATGGGATGGGACAGTACCAACAGGAAATAATAAACATCAAAAACTGTAGCCTAGAATTGGCACATAGAAATTCTCAGGCAAGTGTACCGTTTGTAATGTCTGATAAGGGCTATGGCTTTTTGTGGCACAATCCGGCTATCGGGAAGGTGAATTTTGCAAAAAACAAGACTGAGTGGTATGCAGAAAGCACAAAGCAGATGGACTATTGGATAACTGCTGGAGATACTCCTGCTGAAATAGAAGAAGCATATGCAAATGCAACAGGCAAGGTGCCAATGATGCCTGAGTACGGTTTGGGTTTCTGGCAGTGCAAGCTTCGCTATTACAATCAGGAGCAGTTGCTAGAAGTGGCAAGAGAATACAAAAGGCGTAATCTTCCTATAGATGTAATTGTGTGCGACTTTTTCCATTGGCCAAAGATGGGGGACTTCCGATTTGATGAGGAGTTTTTCGCCGACCCCGCTGCAATGGTCAATGAGTTAAGGGAAATGGGAATTGAGCTCATGGTATCTGTATGGCCTCAGATTGACATAAAGAGCGAGAACTTTGAGGAAATGAGACAGGAGGGCTTACTCATAAAGCCTGAAATGGGGGTAAATGTATGCATGCAATTTTTTGATCAGGATAGTGTATTCTATGATGCAACTAACCCAGCAGCAAGAGATTATGTGTGGAACAAGTGCAAAAAGAACTATTATGATTATGGCATCAAGATATTCTGGCTGGATGAGGCGGAGCCAGAATACACTACATATGAGTTTGACAATTACAGATATTTTATGGGGACTAATGCTCAGATTGGTAATATATATCCGCAGCTTTATTCTAGAACCTTCTACGATGGAATGGAGGAAGCGGGACAGCAAAATGTTGTTAACCTTGTAAGGTGTGCATGGGCAGGCAGTCAAAGATATGGAGCCCTGGTTTGGTCGGGAGATATTAAGTCTAGCTATGAGGATTTTAGAAAGCAGATATGTGCTGGCCTCAATATGGGTATAGCAGGTATACCCTGGTGGACAACCGATATTGGAGGTTTTCATGGTGGGGATCCAAAGGATGAGGGTTTTAGACAGCTATTGATTAGATGGTTCCAGTTTGGAACTTTTTGTCCGGTAATGCGCTTGCATGGTGATAGAGCACCGTTTACAAGATTATATGGTAAAGATGGACGGCCAGCTTTATTTACCGGTGGAGATAATGAAGTTTGGAGCTTCGGAGAAGAGGCATATGAAATCCTTACAAAGTATATGGAGCTTCGTGAGCTTATGAGACCGTATACAAGGGACCTTATGAAGCAGGCACATAAAAAGGGTACTCCTGTTATAAGAACAATGTTCTATGAATTCCCACAGGATAAGGAGTGCTGGGAACTCAAGGATCAATATATGTTTGGAAGCGAAATGCTTGTAGCACCAGTGGTTTATGCGGATTCATATGAGAGAGAGGTATATCTACCAAAGGGCGCAAGCTGGACCTCTATCCATGATGGTAAGGCCTACGAGGGTGGGCAAAGTATAAAAGTAGCAGCACCGCTTGATATTATTCCCGTATTCCTTAAAAATAATAGTTTGAGAGAGCTGGTAGGCAAATTTTAAATAATAAAAGTAAGTTTTGACAGCCTAATCTGTATAAAACGTGAATTTGCAGCAAGATATACTATTGCTGCAAATTCACGTTTTTTATTCTGAATTCCCTTGGGGTCACTCCAGTTATCACCTTGAATACCCTGTTAAAGGTGCGCTGATTATCAAAGCCACTTTCTAGTGCTATTTCTGTAATAGGCTTATTTGAGTGTTCCAGAAGATGGGTCGCAAAGTTTATGCGAAGCTCGTTAATGTAATTGTCAATCCTAGAGCCTATTTTTGCAGAGAAAGTACGAGAGAGATAAAATGGGCTGATATTTAAATGCTTTGCTATATCCTGTAGTTGTAGAGGGGATTGGAAGGAAGCGGATATATATTGAAGTGCAGCCTTAATCATATCGCTATCTGACTTAACCTTTATTTCTTCAAGCCCAAGTAAAGGCAATATCTTTGAGAAAATAATATGCAGATATCCAGTTAGTGTGCCAATATTCTGTGACTCTTGGCTCTCTTGATAAATCTTGTGTATAGCATAAATCACTTCCTCCGAAAGATCTTCAGCACAAAGATACTTTTTGCTGGCTTCACTGCTGAGTAGTTGTTTTTTATACATGCCAATAAAGTTTGCATTGAATATTAATAATATAAAGGAAGAGGCAACCTTAGACTTATAGCTATGTATAACATGGGGAAGAAAAACACTTAGTTCTCCTTTTTTTAGTGTAATCTCCTCTGAACCGTTAGTAATATCCATTAAACCATCTAACATATATATTAGTTCGATTTCTTCGTGTAGGTGTGCTGTAAAGGTCAGATTTTCACTCCTGAAACAAGTGAATGATGGACGGCCTTTTTCAAAAAATGCAAGCATGGTTCCTCCCACTAAAAGGACAATATTTGTCTAGTTTTTTAGTATTATTTTACTTTTAGTATAGTATTTTGGATGGTAATATTCAAGTATAAATAATCATTTCTGAATGGGGGATATAAATTTGAAACGTGCACTTATTGTTAGAGGTGGCTGGGATGGACATGAGCCAGTATTAGTATCTGAAAGATTTGAAAAAATGTTAGTCCCTTATGGCTTTGAAGTTAATATATCTGACACTCTAGAGGATTTTAGTGACCTGGAAAGTTTGAAAAAAAATGATCTTATCATACCCGTATACACCATGAGTGAAATCAAGGATGAATATGTAAATAACATCTGCGCTGCTGTAGAAAGTGGTGTAGGAATGGCAGGTTGTCATGGAGGAATGTGTGATTCATTCAGAAATAGTACTCAGTGGCAATTTTTGACTGGTTCACAGTGGGTTGCACACCCTGGCAATGACGGTATTGAATATGAGGTAAACATTGTAAAGAATGGGTCAAGCCCTATAACAGAAGGAATAAAAGATTTTACTGTAAAGACAGAGCATTATTATTTACATATAGACCCCGTAGTTAATGTATTAGCTACAACAACTTTCCCTCTGGTAGAGGGGCCACATGATACAAATGGAAAGGTATTAATGCCCATTGCTTACACCAAGAGGTGGGGAAAGGGCAGAATTTTCTATACATCATTAGGACATCATGCAGACGTTTTTGACGTTCCTGAGGCAACTGAGCTTATGAAAAGAGGGTTGCTATGGGCAGCAAATTCATTAAAAGAGGTCATTAAATAGGGGGTATAAAAAGAATGAGCAGTTTATCTAACAAAGCTAAAATTGGAATAATTGGCTGTGGTAATATCAGCGGGATATATCTTCAAAATCTTACTAAGACATTTGTAAACACAGAGGTTTGGGCTGTGTGTGATTTAATAGCAGAAAGGGCGCAGAATGCTGCAAAAGAGTATAACATTCCTAATATATTTACAATGGATGAAATGTTATCATGTCCTGAAATTGATATAATAATCAACCTGTCTACACCAAAGGGACACTACGATATTTGTAAAAAGGTACTTGAAGCTGGAAAGCATGTTTATGTGGAAAAACCACTTTCGTTGGATTTTGAGCAGGGTAAGGAATTGGTACAGCTTGCTGCAAGAAAAAATTTATTACTAGGATGTGCTCCCGATACCTTTTTAGGTGCAGGTATTCAAACCTGCAGAAAGGCAATTGATGACGGATTGATAGGAGATGTAATAGGTGCTACAGCCTTTATGGTTTGCCATGGACATGAGAGCTGGCATCCAGACCCTGAGTTTTATTATCAGATAGGTGGTGGGCCTATGTTTGATATGGGCCCTTATTACCTTACTGCTTTGGTTTCACTTATTGGACCTGCAAAAACAGTAGCTGGTATGACTGCTATTACCTTCCCACAGAGAACTATAACCAGTGAAAAGAAGTTCGGGAAAATAGTTGATGTTGAAGTTCCTACCCACGTTGCGGGAACAATTCAGTTCCAAAACGGGGCGATTGCCACTGTTATTACCAGCTTTGATGTATGGGGAAGTACTTTGCCTAGGATAGAAATTTACGGCTCAAGGGGAACCTTGATAGTACCTGATCCTAACACCTTTGGTGGAGATGTAAAAATAAAGACATACTTCGGTAGTGATTTCGAAACATTGCCGCTCACCAATATATATGCCGAAAATAGCAGAGGCTTAGGCGTAGCAGATATGGTGGAAGCGACCAAAGAGGGCAGACAAAATCGGGCAAACGGTCAATTGGCGTGTCATGTGCTGGAAATAATGCATGCCTTTCACAGCAGTTATGACAAAAAGCAATACGTAGAGCTAACGACCGTTTGCGAGCGCCCCGCGCCAATGAAGCTAGGGTTAATTAAGGGAAATATATAGTTCGTATCTCTATTCAACCAGAATTAAAACATTAAAAGATCTTTATTACTAAAGTAACAGAGCAACAATAACACTAATTTTTGGGAACTATTCACAAAAATTTAGGTTTATGTTGCTTTTTTTTTGGACAACAATTTTTGAAATGTTTTTGACTAAAAATGACTTGCCTGGAATTAATAGTATATATATTATCGAGTTAGATTATATAATTACAGGAGGGAATCTTATGGCAAGAAACAGAAAAGTAGTTGCAGCTTTGCTTGTGCTAGCTATGTTATGCAGCATTTTGTTCACTAATGCTGGCAGCATGGTTACATATGCAAGTAGCGCACAGACACTGAAGTTTGACTTTGAAGACGGAAAACTTGGCAGTTGGATAGCAAGATTCAATGCAGGAAAAATTGTAGTTTCTGATGAGAAGGCACATGAAGGGACTAAGAGTCTCAAGGCTTCAGAAGTAGGAGAAGGATGGAAGGGGCCTTTCTATGATCTCCAGTCACTTGCAGTAAAAGACAGAACTTTCACAGTTTCGGCATGGGTTATGCAGAATTCGGGTAGTGCAAAAATACTTACAATGCAAGCTGAGACAACAAAGCAGAGTGCTGCTATTTATGACAAAAAGGAAATAGCATCTGGAGTATGGACCGAGTTCAAGGGTACATTTAAGCTAAGCGAAGCTGATCTAGGCAAATGTGATTTCTGGATTCAGGGTGAAAATGCTACAGAATTCTATGTTGATGATGTAACTATATCCTATGAGGGCGGAGAAGACCCATTAAAGACCATAAGTATTATTAACTCAAATTTTGACAATGGTGAAGATGGCTGGCAGGCACGTGTTGCTAAGATTGAAACTACATCAGAGGTAGCGCATGGAGACACCGGCAAGAGCTTGAAGATTTCTGGAAGAACTCAAAATTGGCAAGGTACCCAATTTGATGTTTCAGAATTATTTAAGGCAGGATCAAAGTATACTTTCTCAGCATGGGCTTTCCAAAAGAGTGGTGCTGACCAAAAAATAAATATTTCTGTACAAAATGAAAAAGCAGGAACCGATACTTCGTACCCACAAGTTACTGAGGTTTCAATTCCAAGTGACAAGTGGACTCAGATTACTGCGGAGTACACTCATGCAGGTAATTTTGATAAGTCCTATGTATATTTCCAGGCACCAACAGCAGACCTTGAATTCTACATTGATGATGTATTAGTTACAAGTCTAGCTGCAAAGCCTGCATCATATCAGAAGGATATAGTTTCATTAAAGGACGTCCTGAAGAATAATTTCTCTATTGGTATGGCAGTTGGAGGAAATTATATCAATCCAGATGATCCGAACTCAGTAGTAATAAAGGGTTTAGTTTCAAAGCATTTTAATAGTATTACCTGTGAAAACGAAATGAAGCCTGACTTTGTTTTGGACAAGAATGCAACACTCAAGGCATATAAGAATGACAAGGATTCTATGCCTCAGTTTGATTTTACTAGGGGAGATCAGATTGTTCAGTTTGCAAAGGACAACAAAATGGGTGTAAGAGGACATACATTGGTATGGCACTCACAAACTCCTGACTGGCTATTCAGACAGGGTTATGATGAAAATAAGCCTTATGTTTCAAGAGATATCATGCTAAAGAGAATGAACAATTATATATCAACAGTAATGAAACACTTTGAAACAAAGTTCCCTGGAGTTGTATATGCATGGGATGTAGTAAACGAGGCTATTGATCCTAACACAAACGATCCAAACGGTTTGAGAAAGGAATCCAATTGGTATAAGGTTGTAGGCCCTGATTATATCCAACAGGCATTTAAATTTGCAGATGCAGCAGTAAAAGAGTTAAAGAAAAAGGATGCAAAGGGCAACCGCTCAATTAAATTATTCTACAATGATTATAGTACAGAAGATACTGCAAAGAGAGCTGCAATCGAAAAGCTTTGTGCATCACTCAAGAAGCAGGGCATTATTGATGGAGTTGGATTACAATCTCATCAAAAGTCAGCTGCACCAACTGTAGAAGCTATTGCTAAGTCTATAGACGATATGGCTAAACTTGGACTAGAGGTACAGATTACCGAGCTTGATGTTGATATGCATATAGAATCAGAGTCAGACTCAGTTGCTCAAGGTTACAGATACAAGGAAATGTTTGACCTGTTCAAGAGCAAGAAGGCTGTTACAAATGTTACTATTTGGGGACTAACAGATGATAGAACCTGGTTACGTGGTAGTGTTGGTTTAGAGCATTCCGATCCTCTACTATTTGACGCGGATTTCCAAGCTAAGCCAGCGTTCTGGGGTATTGCTGACCCAAGCCAGCTGCCTATATACACAAACACTGTTAAGGTATACAAGGGAACACCATCAAAAGTGGATGGTAAGACAGAACTAGCATATGGAGTTCAGGCCATAACAAATATTGATTCATCCACCAGTTCTACCTTCAATGCAGCATGGGACGATAATAACCTGTATTTGCTGATTAATGTTGCAGATGCAACTAAGGATAAAACTGATGCGGTTGAAATCATGGCTGATAACAACGGAAAGAGCACTTCATTTACCGTTACTAGAGCAAATAAGGTTACTGGTGCTACTGTGGTAAGCAAGGTAGTTGATTCTAAGAAGGGATATACCTTGGAGGTAAAAATCCCGATGAAGGATTTGAAACTGAATAACTCTGTTGGCCTTGATATTGTTATAAAAGATGGCAAAAAACAATATGTATGGAATGATAAGAAGTACACCGGCAAGAAGGTTGTTGCTAATTATGGTAAGCTATTATTAAAGGCAATGCCAAAGCTCACTGAAGCAATAAAGGGTAGCGCAAAGATCGATGCTAAAATTGATGCTTCCTGGGCAAAAGCAAAGCAGATTAATGTCAATAACTTCTCAGCAGGAACTACTGGTGCTACTGCTACAGTGAAGACAATGTGGGATGAAAACTATATTTACATCCTTGCAAATGTAAAAGACTCCGTGCTAAATGACGCAAGTGGAAACGTTTGGGAGCAGGATTCATTGGAAGTATTTATTGATGAGAATAATGCAAAAACAGTAACTTATCAAGCAGACGATGTACAGTACAGAGTAAACTACAAAAACCTCAAGACCATTACAAGTGGTTTGGATGTAAAGAGCTTTGATTCTGCAACAGTAAAAACCAAGGATGGTTATATCGTTGAAATGAGAATTCCAAAGCTAATTGCAAAATTCCAAGTAGGTCAGTTGATAGGCTTTGATGCTCAGGTTAATAACTCTGACGATAAGGGTGCTAGAATAAGTATCACAAATTGGAATGACTTAACTGGTCAGGGCTATTGTAATACAGAAAGCTTCGGTATATTGAAGCTTATAACAAAGTAATAACAGCTAGGTTTTTAGATCTTTTAAGAACTAGCGAGCAGTAAAATATGCCTCTACTTGAAGATGTGAATTCTTTTGGATTACACATCAATAAGTAGGGCATATTTTATTCTTCTTTTATTAATTAACCATGAATTATCTTGATATCCTGTAATATGCTTTTACAGTGGGCTCAATACCTTTTGCATACATCAACTCAGAAACAGTAACCAGCTGAAAGTTCTTTTTAATGAGAGCAGGTACTATTTTTTCTATTGCCTCAACCGTTGTTGCATGCGTATCATGAAAAAGTATGATATCCCCATCCTTAATATTGGTGGTAGCAATATTAAAAACCTTCTCGGGATTTTTTGATTTCCAATCCAAAGTATCGATTGACCATATAATGGCCGGCATTCCAGCTTTTTTGACTACCCTTGAATTATAACTACCGTAGCAGGGCCGAAATACGCACGGATACCTACCGCATATTTTGTAGATAGCTTTGTCAGTGGAATTCAACTCCTTTTCAATAAGTTTGTCACTTATTTTTGTAAGCTGGTAATGATTGAAACTGTGATTGCCCACTTCATTACCTTCCTTTATCATTCTCTGTATTATCTCTGCATGGTTGGATACTTCACACCCCAATACAAAAAAGGTAGCCACGCTATTGTTCTTTTTTAGTATATCAAGTATTAATGGGGTATTAATGCTGTGGGGACCATCGTCAAAGGTTAGAGCTACTTTTGGCTTTTCAGAATCAAATTTGTATCGCTTAGGGCGATGGGCGGCGGGATAAACTATACTACTATCGCTATCTTGCTCTTTTTGCCCTACATAGTTTATATAGCCTTCTAGCTCATTGTAGGATAGCTCTATTTGCTGAGCCTTTGAGGTTGGGCCATCCAAATAGCTTATTACTACACCATCCTTCTTTAAAATAATTTGGTTAAAGGTAAGCTGCTTTTTTATTATGTTATTTACAGCCGCAACTGCCGTTTTATCACCAAGTAAGTGTTTGGAGCATAGCGAGGATAGTGTATTCATATAATCTTTTCTGAAAATATCGTGGTCGAATAATCTTCTGTTGTCCAACATATTATAATTAATGCAACTAGAATATATCTGTGAAAAGTGATCTCCTATTTTGCAGTATAAAATTAGCTTTACACTTGCAAGTTCATTACTTGCCTTGTATGATTCATAATCTATGTGAATATTTTTAATGAGCGACCTCTCGGGTGTTAGGCTCTGGTTACAAGAAATTATGTCGGAACATTTATTTATTAAAAGGTTTACTTCACAAGTTGTTATTGTGTCAATCGCACTATTTCCTGTTACGGGATAGTTAGCCGTAATTACTTTGTTATTGACTGTAGTTTTGGTGTGACAAGTTAGCCCTATTTCGTGTATGGGATCGATTGAAGGCTGGGGCTGAATTGATTCTTTATTTGAAATGAGTAGAAAAACTAATACTATTACCACAACCGCTAAACATGACCTGAATACTAATCTATATCTTGTGAATTTACTAACTGTACTGGACATTAAGAAAACCCCTCATATTCATTATAATAGGAGTAGTATTATCTTTTTGAAATAAAAAAATAATAAGAAATAATCTTTAAAAGCTACCAAAAATGTCCATAAAACTATTGAGATTACACAAGCTATAGTTTATGATAATCTGAGGACGCACATTCATTATATTGCTTGGGTTTTGGTGCAATGTGAATAAACGCCATTACCTATTATGAAATTTATAAGGGGGAGTTTATGATGATAAAGAAATATGACATTTTTGAAGAAAATGGGCTTAGGGTATATCGATTGGCATTGACAGAAAATGGTGGTGAAAGCAAAGAAATATTTGTATGCCCTGATTGCGGAATGAATCTCCTGAGATATGCTGTAAATGGTAAAAACGTTGTTGACTATGAAGCTCACAAGATTAAGGGGGATTATACAGGAACCCCATTGCTATACCCTACACCAAATAGGGTAAAGAACGGGGTATTTAAATATAAAGGTAGAGATTACATACAGGAGCTAAATGGAAAACTCATAACTATTCATGGATTGGTTATCTATTATCCATTCAATGATATAAAGGTTACTGAGAATGAAGACAGCATTTCTATATCAGGTAAGGTTAATTTTGATAATAATGACCTATATAAAGCCTTTCCATTTAAAAGCCAGCTTACCATCATTTATACCTTATCAGCTATGGGGGTTACCTTCAATTATGAGATCACAAATTTTGAAGAGCAGGAGGAGATACCTTTTGGAATCGCGATTCACCCATACTTTAATAAAATAGATGGAGAAGAAGGAACCTTCCTGACTGCTCAGTTTGAGTATAGTTATGTCAATACTCCTGAGCTTATTCCAACAGGCGAGCTTGAGATGGTAAAGGGTACTAATAGGGATGTTTCAGAATTTACATCGCTAAAGGGGTTGGAACTCGACACAGTGTATACTGGCAACCCTTCAGGGTCTTTTGCAAAAGTAAAATATGAAAAAACGGGTATAATGATTACTCTTGAGTGTAGCGATGAATTTGAAAAACTGATTATATACACCCCTAAGGGACAGTCATATTTCTGTGTAGAGAATCAGACTTGTTCAACTAATGCACATAATATGTACGCAGAAGGAAATAAGGAATTATCTGGACTTAAGTTTGTAGCACCAAAGAGCAAATTCTCTGGTTTTGTGCATTTCAAAACAGAAAAGATATAGAGTGCTCTTAGGGGGACAAATTGTAAGCACGCAGTAACAAAAGAGCTGATTATTGACATTTTATGTTCAAATAATATAATGTTTATTAAATTCTCATAAAATGAATTGCACAAGGAGCAAATACTATGCCAATTAGAATTCCAGATAACCTCCCAGCTGGTGAGACCCTTAATGGGGAAAACATATTTGTAATGTATGAGGACAGGGCGTATCATCAGGATATTCGTCCTCTGAAAATAGCGATATTTAATATAATGCCTACTAAAATAACAACCGAGACGCAGCTTCTTAGACTTTTGGGCAATACGCCCTTACAGGTAGAAATCACTCTGCTGCATCCTGCATCACATACCTCAAAAAATACCTCAGTAGAACATCTGGCTACCTTTTATAAGACCTTTGACGAGGTTAGAAATGAGAGATTTGATGGCTTGGTTATCACTGGAGCGCCTGTTGAGCAAATGCCTTTTGAAGAGGTGAATTACTGGCGCGAGCTTACTGAGATTTTTGAATGGAGCAAGACCAACGTTTACTCAACATTACATATATGTTGGGGTGCTCAAGCCGGGCTATATTATTATTATGGTATACCAAAATATGACCTTAGTGAAAAAATGTTTGGTGTATTTCCTCACACAAAAAACAAGCAGCATGTTAAGCTGCTAAGGGGCTTTGACGATATTTTTTACGTTCCTCATTCAAGAAATACAGAGGTAAGGAGAGAAGACATTCTAAAAGCTGATGACCTTGAGATTCTATCAGAATCAGAAGAATCAGGAGTATACCTTGTTGCTTCAAAGGATGGTAGAAATATCTTTGCGACAGGTCATTCAGAGTATGATCCTCTCACACTAAAAACTGAGTATGACAGAGATATAGCAAAGGGATTGGATATTAATGTTCCTCAGAATTACTTCCCTAATGATGACCCTGCACAGCCTCCTATTGTCAGGTGGAGGGGCCATGGAAATCTTCTATTTTTAAATTGGCTCAATTACTATGTATATCAGGAAACTCCTTATGACCTTACCAATATTGGTAACGTAAAAGATAAAAGAATCTAGAGCATATAGAGGGATAAAAGATAAAAGACTCTAAATCATATAGAGGGATAAAAGATAAAAGACTCTAAATCATATAAAGAGATAAATTGTATAAAGAGATAAATCATCTTAGGAGTACCATTGAGCACCTTCTGAGGGAGAAATGTTATAGCAATCTCTGAGGGTGAAGTACATGCAAATGAAAAATTAAAAGCTGCACAAGGGGAGTGCAGCTTAAAATATAGAATCACAGAAGTACAGTAGGCTCTCGCCAGCTGACCACTACAATAGCTTATTTGAAGATGCTCAATGTACAGATAGAAATTCTCTATCTACTTTACATAATATGGAGCACCAAAGTTTTTGTTACTACTTTAAGTCACAATTGCCTCTTATCTTTTGAATACTTCTTGTTACAGCGTCTTTCGAATTTCCCCAAGGCGCATCGTTGTATCTGTAATCAAATTTCTTTGTAAACCAATCAACCTCTTTTTCGATTCTTTCCATATTAGATAGTTGCATATCCATAATGTTTTTCACGAAGATAGCAGTTTGACTAGTATTTAGATACTTTTTCGTAGAAGCCAGAAGTTGTTTTAGATGCTTTAAGCAAAAGCCTTTCTTGCTATTAAAAATCTGCCTGAATTCGGGTTCTTTGAAGTAAAGATAAAATATAACATCAATATACCTATCCATAGTAAAGGCAAGCTTGTTGCATATAGTACAACTGCTTTCAACGCTATCGAGCATAGATACTATATCTGCAACTAACTTTTCCGTGTCTGTCTGTTTGGAAGAGATTTTATTTGTAAGATTTTTTGCGAGTCCAATATTGGCATCCTTTTCAAGGCAGGACTCCTTATCTTTGTATAGCTTTTCAAGTGCTCTGTTTTTTTCTTGCAAAAAGGTATCTATCATTAGAGCAAGTCCAAGTCTGTTAACCTGCTTATTGTACATGGCTTCGTAGTGACCCCTGCAAAAACCATGCTTATTCGTTTCCTGCCTATGGTCAGGTTCCATGAGAGATGGTCCTAAAGCATAATCTACACATTCATCTTCTAGCTTTTTTTCAAGTACACAAAGAGGACATTCACACTCCACAGCAAAAGCATCAGATACCGGAATAGTGTATATTTTTTCTTTCATCTAATTTTCTCCTTTTTATTGTCAGTTATATGGGATTTTCACGGTATTATCGCAATTAATTAATTATAGCATATAGGTTTCATTGTGAAAATGAGGGTATATTTATTAGTGACAAATATATGACTAATGATAATACTTAATTAATGATAGTAGTTGACTAATGATTATATTTAATTAATGATAATAGTTGACTAATGTAATATTTAATTAATGATAATAGTTCACTAATGATAATGTTGATAAATGACAAATACTTGATACTAGAGAAAGCTTTTCTATTTGTTTACACATAATAATTACGTACATTTTATATATAGGTGGGGGATAACAATGCAATATAATAATTACACATTAGAAAAAGATGGAAACAAGCTTATTGTAAAAGGAGTCAAAGATTTTGATCCAGTACACGTTTTTGAGTGCGGGCAGTGCTTTAGATGGAATAAGACAGAAAACGGCAGCTATAGGGGCGTTGTTAGTAATAGATATGTTGAGGTTAGTGTAGTAGGGGATGAGCTGCATATTAATAATGCCACTGAGCAGGACTTCATAGATATATGGTATGACTACTTTGACCTGGGAACTGATTATTCAGAGATTAAAAGGCTCATAGAGAAGGATGATATAATGAAAGAGGCTGTAAAGGCTGGTGCTGGTATCAGGTTACTCAAGCAGGACTTTTGGGAAGTGCTGATTTCATTCATCATATCCGCTAACAACGGAATACCAAGAATTATGAAGACGGTGGAACACCTTTCTCAATTGATGGGTAACCAAATTGATGCCACATCAGGGGCATATCAGTTCCCTGCCATATCACAGATTGCTACTAAAACACTAGAAGAGGTTCAACAATGCAGGGCGGGCTTTAGATGCAAGTATATTCATCAAACCTCAAAGATAATGCATGAAAATACCATTGATAAGAAGCGCCTTCTAACAATGGACACTGACAGTGCGCGAAGAGAATTGATGATGTTACCCGGTGTTGGTCCTAAGGTTGCTGATTGCATTCTTCTATTTAGCGGAACTAAATATAATGTATTTCCAACAGATGTGTGGGTAAAACGCGTTATGGAAGAATTATATTTAAAGAGGGAAGCATCACTAAAAGAGATTCAAGCATTTGCAAAGGATTACTTTGGGGATTTAACGGGATATGCGCAACAATATTTGTTTTATTATGCACGCCTGAACAAAATTGGCTCGAAGTAAGTGGTAACCTTTTATTGTCTACTTCAATATTATGTAATGTATAACAAAAAGCTATTATCACAATTGTTTTTTTATAATAAATATAAAATTGGATGCGGCATGGAAGGATTGATGGGCACTATGAAATGTATAGCAATACTAGGTTCGGGTAATTTTGTTTACAAGCTTAATGCGGAGCTGGAGAAAAAGGGCTACAGATTTGAAATAATATCTACTCCATGCAATGTAGCAAAGGGAGGATGTGGCTTATGTTTAAAGTTTCCAGAAGAAGATCTGGATATGATAAAAGAAGAGGCAAAGCGCATAAATACACCTATAAAGGAAGCTTATAAGATTATTCCTGGATTCTCAAAAAATAAGTATGAGAGAGTTTATTGACATGTACTAATTTTTATACAATGTTTAGTTGTGCAAAACAAAAGTAGGAATAGTATTGTAAAGAAAGCAAAGGATATCTTGAAAAAATAACATTAAAACAGCATTTACAAACTATATTGCAGGTGCTATAATGTGCTCATAGAAAGCAGTTTTGGGGACTTTTAGTCCTTTTGTTTTGCTTTATAAATAAAAACTAAATAATTACGCATGATAATAATATCCTGAAATGAGCGCGTAAAAAACCTTTTAATTTGAACCTACATCATTCATAAGGGAGTCTGCTGTTTGGTACTTAGATGTCAGGCCTCAGGTAATTCCGACACACGGCAAGAACGTTGTGCAACGGCGGAGGAAGGCTGAAGGTCCCACCGGGACACCCACCTAGCGTCGGCTAGGTGTCAAATTAAAGGGAGACGCCATTTTGGGACTTATTTTTTTTATCTTCTTCTCTTTTTCAATGTAAAAGTACCGATAAATTTGGCATTCAGGCGCGCCGTTTTCTTTTTGCGCTTGAACATGCTTCTAATATCTTCTGGAATTCTATCAGATGGTATTGGTGATACGGTAGTGCCTGAATAAGGCTTTCCCTTTTTATTGGCACTGTCAGCAGACTGCTGTTTTGCCAGTATTTCCTTTCTGAGCTGTTCCTGGCGGGAAGGCAGACCATCGTGGAAGCTTTGAGCAGGCTGTTGCGGTGCTAAGACCTGATTTCGGAAGTTTTGCACCTGAGATAGTTCGGCATCATATCCGGATTTATTGTTTTGAACCATTAGCATAATTTTAGACAACTCTTTTTGAACCATCTGCTGAATATTCTGCTGTGCAGTGGATATTGTACGAATACTTTCCATAAATACTTTTTGATTCTCCCTCAGTTCAATCACTTGCTTTTTTAACTGAGTAAGATCAGTAGTAATAATGGCCTTCATTTCATCTATATTTAGGCCGCTTTCAGGGTCAAGAGTCTGATTGAAGAACATCAGCTTAAACCCATTCACAAAAGATGCGGGGATTTCGTGTGCAAGTAAATGCTCATAAGGGCTATTTGATTTGAATTTAATACATATAAACTGCTTTGACAAGGGTGTTCCACGTAAAGGCTTTGAAAAGGCTGAACCAAGGTCGTTGGATATGGTAGAGTAAATGAGTTCATCCCTTAACCAATACACAATCAAGCTGTTTTTTAAAGCAAGCATAGAATATTCAAAGAACGCTGATAGGGAGCTAGTTAGGACACTCTCCGATGTCCACATATTTCTGTCAGGTATTTTTTGTTGATATACCAATTGATATTGTTTTTCAAGCTTTCTTTGATAGCAGATATGGAAAATGCCATTTCGGTCAATTACTACCTTTGGGTTTTCGCAATTAAAAGAGAAAGTAGTAATTTGGCTGTATTCTGACCAAACATTATTGATTATAGAAAATTTCTTGTAACCAATCTGATTATTCTTTCCATCTGAAATATGGTAAAAAGCATAGATATCCTCGTTTGTGTCAAATAATACGGTATAGGGCTGAGCGCTCTCAAAAATATTATCAACCCTTTTAGGTGCAACAGGTACTCCGTCAACTATTGTCTGATGTGACAAAAGAAACGTATTATTGTGTTCTACGATAAAAAATATATGTACTGAGGAATTTGCTACAACCAACGAAAGGTGCTTATTATATAAAGCCTGGGCTTTACTGGTAAGTACGGGTATGGCCTTTGCTATTTCGTTCTGGTTCAGTAGACTATATATTATGTTGCCCTTTTTATCTTGATAAACGATATGAAAGCTATCCTGTTTATCTATTTCAACATAATAATCGTTATATACTTCAGATTGAATAACCTTTGGTTCTGACCATGTCAGCCTTTTTGAAAATATACTGTAGCACAGACCTAGGTTGATATCATAGTAAAAATTCCAAAGCTTGCCTTGGGAGTCCTTAAATACAAATTGTTTGTTTCGTGAGTTATACATGGCTACATTTCCTTTCATAAAAGCATATACTCAGACTAATACAGTAAAATATATGTGAGTATAATCAAATAAATCACAAAACTTTGGGCTTAAAACATTGAAAAACAAATTTATCACACATTTATTGTACCAACATATTATGGAATTGAAGGGAAATCAAAAACATTGCAATTAAGGGGGATTTTTATGGGTCACGATAGTGAAAGAGTGGTCTCAGGGCTAATTTGCGAGAAAGACCTTGCTAGAATTAGAGAAGCAGTAGGAATTCAGGTTGAAAAGATATATGATTCCTGCAAAGAAAAGAATTGTATAGAAAACGCTAGAGTTTATTTCGAGGAATTAACTAATGATGAAATATGTGCAATCAATAATGCATTCAATGTAAAGATCAGAGCGGCTGAGGTAGAGGACGTAATAACAGACATTGAAGCTGTTCCTTTTAAGAGAGGCTTTTATACTGTTGATGTTAAGTTCATAATTGAAGTGACTCTTGATTTCTTCACTAGAGTTGTTGTTGGAGGCAAAGAGTGTGTACATGTAACTACAGTAGAAGGTGAGATTTCCTTCGACAAAAAGATTTTTCTGTTTGGCTCAGAAGGCGGGGTAAAGGTATTTAAGTCAATGTTCCAGGAACATAAGGACGACTTACATTGCAACAATTCAGAGCTGCAGCAGACAAATCTGCCATTTGCTAAAATAGAGGTTGCAGAACCTATTCCATTAGGAGCTAAGCTTAGAGGCTTGCTAGATAAGTTCTGTGATGAAGAAGAAGTGACTACTGGACCAATTTTGACAAAGAGAGTATATGTAACTATAGGCTTGTTCTCAATAGTTAATCTCGCTAGATACGTACAACTTTTGGTACCGGCATTTGATTTCTCATATCCATACAAGCGTTGCCCAGGTGCAACAGATGATAACCCATGCGAATTGTTTGATACTTTTGAATTCCCTTATGATGAGTTCTACCCACCACAAAAATTTGATTTCCCAGGTGCAGCAGAACAAGAAAGAATGTTGACGGACGAAGAGCATGAGGAAAAGGAATAGGGTACATAGTATGAGTCAATAGGGACGGTTCCTTATTGACTCATTTTTTTGTCTTGGAGTCAATGAGTCAATAGGGACGGTTCTTTTTTGACTCATTTTTGTCTTGGTGAGTCAAAAAGGAACCGTCCCCCTGACTCCTCGTGAGTCAAAAAGGAACCGTCCCCCTGACTCACTCGTGAGTCAAAAAGGAACCGTCCCCCCCTGACTCAAAAAGATACCTTTTGTCTATACTCACTTGGTGTGCAGCCAAATTGTCTCTTAAAAACTCTGTTAAAGTAGCTGAGGCTTTCAAAGCCACATTCCATAGAAATATCTGTAACGGACATATCACATTCTCTTAATAGTGTTATTGCTGACTGCATCCGATAATTGTTTATATAGGTCGTAATATTGCTGTTTGTCAGCTCCTTAAACAGCTTACAGGCGTATTGAGGAGATAGATTGATAGTATGTCCTATATCTTGCAACGTTATTTTCTTGTTATAGTTATCGGATATATACTTTAGTATGTCTTTTAGCATTCCTTGCTTTTTTCTGTGAAATTTATTGGTTTTATTATCAGCTTCAGTAATAAGGTTATTGCGGAATATCATACTGAAAATGGTGAATAATTTGCTCTTTATCTCTAGTTCATATGCATAGCTTTTGTGTGACAACTCAAATTCAATTTCGGATAAAAGATTGATAATATTAGCGTTAATCTGAATATTGGAGTCAAAGTAGTTTATAATTTTGTATCTGTTATTGGTTATCAAATCAAAGTACTTTCTGCATTCATCAAAAGCTCCTACAAGCAAATCTGGAGAGAAGACTATTGAATAGTAGGTTGAGTTTTCTTGTGTAGACAATCCTGAGTGTACCTGAGTGCTATTTACAAATATGCAGTCGCCAGGCTTAACCTCGTACTGTTTATCATCCACAGTAAATACTGCATGACCACTTATAAAGCATATAAACTCAAATTCCTTATGCCAATGGAAGGGCAAGATATTACCTTGGGCCTCGTGAGAAACACGATACAGCTCAATTGGTAACGCTTTATCTCCATGCTGCTTTTTTTCATTTAAAGAATCAAAATATAAAATATCCATTCAATACTCCAAAATGTATAAGATATAACATAGTTTAAGTATCCATTCAGTAATTCGGAACGCATACCGTATATCAAGAAACGCACAGAATATTAAAATAGTTCAAATATCTGTTACAATTATACAAGTTTTTATACAAAAATGACAATATAATATTACTTATATACCTAATAAAAGCTCACTAAAAGCTCACTAACTGGCTAATTAATGCTAATTAAGTGCTATCTAAATACTGATTAGGATAGGGAGACCAACTATGAATAGTCAATAGTAAATATAAATATTTTAAAAGAATTTTAGTTGGATAAAAAGGGTATGGCAAAATAAGCATCCTAGGACGCACTTTGAAAATTAAATATGGAAGACTGGACTAAGCCAGATTGAACTTCAAATTATCAGTCATCATTTTGTGAATGACGCGAACAAGCTTATGAGCAACATGTCCCAGAGCGTTGTAATGGGAACGCCCCTGAGAGACCTTTAAATTGTAGTAATCTTTAAAAGTCTTGTTATTTAGGGTTGCCTGCCAGGCTGCATTAATTAATGCATATCTAAGTATTTTAGAACCACGCTTTGACATTCGTGTATGGTGTGCATTAAACTTACCAGACTGGTTCACAGAAGGATCAAGACCGGCATAGGCAAGCAACTGATAAGATGAATTAAAACGGTGAATATCACCGATTTCGCCAAGAATGGTTGCACCATTGAGACTACCGATGCCTGGAACTGTTTTAATAACAGAATCCATCTCATCCATTATGGATTTGATGGTTGAGTCTAATTCTTGGAGTTGTTCATCATAGAGTTCAATCTGAATAATAGATTGAGAAATCTGTAAAGATAAGGTATGATTTTTAGTACCGACAGATTTGCTTGCGAGTTCTTTTAAAGCAATAGCTGTATCTTTATTGAAATGGCCGTGCGAAGCTTTTCTCAGAAGATTGCTAAGCTTGGTAATGTTCATCGCAGCAATCTTGTCGGGATCTGAACATTCCTTCAAGAGAGTGTAACAGGCGTTGATATGTATACCTGATTTGAAGAAGTATTGGAGCTCAGGGAACAATTGATCAACGTAAGTTACAAGTTGAATCTTTACCTTTGTTCTGGCCTTGATAAGTTTTTGGCGGAAGCGACAAAGGTTTTTTAATTTCAAGGTTTCTAAATCTCTTTGTGTAAAGAGACGATATTGATTCATCATGAGAGCCTTGATAATTAAATAAGTATCAACACTATCTGTCTTAGTCTTACGGATATTAGTTTTACGTAATGTAGCAGTCTGAATAGGATTGATAACACAAATGCGAAAGCCCCTGGTAAATAGGAAACAAATGAGGTTCTCTCCATAGTGTGCAGTTGATTCCATACCGATAACCAGAGAATCTTTTTCAAAAGCAGAAAGCTTTGAAAGAATAGACTGAAACCCGGTATGATCATTGGTGAAGCTAAAAGGCTGAATCAGTACTTCACCATCTGAGGACATAACAGAGGCAAAATGTTTTTGCTTGGCAATATCAATACCAACGTAAATCATGTAAACAACTCCTTTGATAATAATCACTGTGGGTGGTCCACCTAGTTTTATCATCCTAAACTTGCGCGACATAAAAGCTCAAGGGCTTATCCAACTATAAAAGATTGAGATAAAACTGTGGCAATACACTCCCCAAAATAGTCAAGGCTATAGAGTATAAATAAAAAGTCAACAGTGTTAAAAAAATTATAAAATAAAAATATTAAGAAAGGAATGTATTGTGTATTTTCTATAAATACATCATACAAGGTATTATGAAGAATACAAAAATAGAACAATTAACAAAAAACATTATTCATGTAACATACTCGAAGTCAGAGGGGGAGCAAATTCAGAGTGTTCTTATATGCGAGGATTTTATGAAGCCGGTAACCTCTGGATTACTAGAAAATAACTATATAGTTGAGGATGAAGCTATCTACTTTATCAATTTCAAGGGTGACAATATTTTAAAGGCAGCTTCTCATACGCTTACACCTAAGCAAATCTATAAATACTATGTTGAAGGTGAGCCCATTCAAAAAAAGAAGATGACGGCAAATGGGGAAGTAGTATACATAGAAAATGCTAAAACTACTCCCTCCGAAATGTCCTATGAAGGAAGGATTGTGTTTGAAGTTACCAGTGATGAATACTTGTATGGACTGGGTCAACATGAGGACGGAGTGCTGAACTATAACGGGAAAACGGAATATCTGTACCAGACAAATATGAAGATTTCCATACCATTTCTCTTATCCACTAAAAACTATGGAATACTTATAGATACTGAGAGTGCAATGATATATGAAAGTAAGGACGGTAAAGTATCTTTTACGATTGATACTACTGACTACATATCCTACTATGTAATTGTGGGGGACTGTTTTGATGAGATTATCTACGAGCTGCGTAATCTGACAGGAAAGGCACCGATGCTTCCAAGGTGGGCATTTGGATATGTCCAGTCAAAGGAGAGGTATAAGTCTACACAAGAACTAATAGAAACGGTAGAAAAATTCAGACAGCAAGATATTCCTATAGATTGTATCGTTCAGGACTGGCATTCTTGGAATGAAGGCTTATGGGGTGACAAGCATGTAGATAAAAGTAGATACCCTGATTTGCATAAGCTCACAGAAGAAATTCATAACCTAAATGCTAAGCTGATGGTTTCTATTTGGCCCAATATGGCTGAAGGCAGTCAGGATTTAGAGGAATTTAAAAGAGAGAATTTGCTACTGCCGAATTCAACTACCTATGATGCATTTGATGAGCGTGCCCGCGAGCTGTACTGGAAGCAATGCAATAATGAGTGGTTTTCATCAGGCATTGATGCCTGGTGGTGCGACAATGCAGAGCCTTTCTCCGATGCTGACTGGAATGGAGAAACAAAAAGAGAAGAGCACGTAAGATACCAGCTTATCGTAGATTCATCAAAGCAATCTATGAACTGGAGAAGACTCAACTCATATGGGTTGTTGCATTCAAAAGGAATATATGAAAATTGGAGGGCTTCAAATTCTGATAAGAGGGTTGTTAATCTGACTAGATCCACATATATTTCTGGACAAAGGTATTCAGCAATAGCCTGGTCGGGGGATATAGCAGCTAATTGGCCTACACTAAAAAGACAGATAACAGAGGGTATAAAATACTGCTTAAGTGGAATGCCGTACTGGACTTTGGATATTGGTGCATTCTTTGTTGTAAAGGATAAGTGGGAAAATAGGGGCTGTAATTGCAAGGATAGGAATGTGCTGTGGTTTTGGGATGGACATTATAATGATGGAGTTGAAGACTTAGGATACAGAGAGCTATATGTAAGATGGCTGCAATTGGGAATATTTTTGCCTATGTTCAGGTCTCATGGCACTGATACGCCAAGGGAACCTTGGAATTTTGGCACTCCGGGGACTATATTCTATGACACTATACTCAAGTTTATCAAGCTTAGATACAGCTTTATGCCATACATATATTCCCTTTCAGCCGATATATACTTCAACAATTCAACCATGCTGAGGGGCTTAATGTTCGACTTTGCAGGGGATAAAAATGTACATGCAATTGATGATAGCTTTATGTTTGGAAAAGCTTTTCTTGTAAGCCCGGTAACCGAGCCTATGTATTATAGTGCAAACAGTGAGGCAATCACTTCGGAAAGGGTAAAGGATGTATACTTGCCTGCAGGCTGCAAGTGGTACGACTTCTGGACTAATGAGGTATATGAGGGTGGACAAACCATTAAAAGGAGTACACCGCTTGATATTATACCATTGTACGTAAAGGCAGGTTCCATAATTCCAACCTCCGAACCCCTGATGTATGCAGATCAAAAGGGGGGGGAAGTGTCAGAAATATTGGTATACGGTGGAAGTAATGGAGAATTCACATTATACAATGATGAGGGGGACAATTATAGCTACGAAAACGAAAATTACTCTGCTGTTGATTTTAAATATTGTGATGGTGATAGGACCTTGTTGATTGGGGCTGTAAGAGGGACATACAAGTTCCAGAGGGGTTATAAGATAACGCTAATTGAAGGTTCATCAATTAAAAAGACAGAAAATATCACATACGAGGGTAAAGAAGTGATTGTAAAGCTTTGATTAGGAGCTTGATTGCTTTTCAACACTAAATTATTGACTATTTAATGTTTTGTGATAAAATAAAATCATAACTAAACGTTTCACGATATGGGGTGTTTATTATAGCAGCTACAATGAAGGATGTTGCAAAGTATACAGGATTATCAATAGCAACAATATCTAAGTACATAAATGGTGGTAATGTTCTAGAAGAAAACAGAACAATTATTGAAACCGCTATAAAAGAATTAAGTTTTGAAGTCAATGAGTTGGCAAGAGGGCTTAAAACTAGCAAAACAAAGACGATTGGCTTGCTTATACCTGAACTAGAGAATATATTTTTTACTAGTGTTGTATCAGAGGTGGAAAATATACTTATACAAAATGGGTATAGTACAATTATTTGTGACTTCAAAGGCAGCGCTGAACTCCAAAAGCAAAAGATGGAGTTTTTGGTCAAAAAGATGGTAGACGGAATCATCACTATGCCTATTGGGAACGATGCTGAGAATATAAAGGCCCTTACTCACAAGCAGATACCTGTAGTGCTTATAGATAGAGCACTAAAGGATGTTGCCTGTGATACTATTTTAGTAGATAATCTCAATGCATCATACAATGCAGTAGAGCAGCTTATCATTATGGGACATAAAAGAATTGGTATCATTTGTGGGCCTACGGATGTTTTTACTGCTCAGGAGAGACTTAAAGGCTATGAAAGAGTTCATGAAGACTATGGGATGAACATTGACAGAAGTCTTGTGATGCAAGGGGACTACAGCATTGAAAGTGGCTACGAGCTTATGAAGCGGCTGCTTGCGATGGAAAATCTACCGACGGCTATATTTGTTACAAACTATGAACTTACACTTGGCTCCATAATGGCTGTTAATGAGAGCAATATTCGTATACCGGATGATGTATCCTTTATAGGATTTGATAATCTTCAATTGGCCAAGGTTATTAAACCATCACTATCAATAGTGGTACAGCCGGTCAAGCAAATTGGTGAGATGGCAGCAAATGTTATGCTAAAGAGACTCAAGGGGGACTTTTCTAATTATCCACTTATGACAAGGCTTAAGACAGAGCTTTTGATAAATGAGTCTATAAAAAAGATTAGTCTATAGTACCTAAAAATATGGCTTTTATTATTCCAATGTTGATTTTAGGCATTCTAATCATTTGGTTCTTGGCATTTAGGGATAAGAAAGCTACTATTTTTTTGCACATAAGCTAAACGTTTAGCTTAAATAAAAAGATTATAATTAAACGAAAACATAAATAACAAAAATATTAAGCAAAACAATTTAGTAGGCAAAGTAATTATAGATAAGCAAAACAATTTAATTAGAAAAAAAATTGCGGATAAGAAAAACGGTTTGAAAACAATTATAGATAATCAAGCAATTTAAACTAAGCCAGAACAGATTAAACTAACAAACAATTTAAACTAACCAGAACAGATTAAACTAGCAAAGCAATTCAAACTAAGCCAGAACAGATTAAACTAACAAGCAATTTAAACTAAGCCAGAACAATTTAAGCTAAGCAAAATAGTTTAAGCCAAGATAACAAATAAGGAGGATATATGAAAAATCTATTATTGGGAATTGACATAGGTACCTCTGCCTGCAAGGTTGCCCTGTTTGACAGCAACGGCTGTGTACTAGGGCAGTCCACAAAAAGCTATAAAGTATACTACCCTGGTCCCGGCTGTGTTGAACAGAACCCCGAAGAGTGGTGGGAAAAGGTTTGTGAGGCAATAAAGGAAACAGTAGCAAATTTTAAGGTAGATTCAAAAGACATTGCAGGTATAGGTATTGATGGTCAAAGCTGGTCGGCTATTCCTGTGGATAAGGCTGGAAGAGTACTACATAACACACCTATTTGGATGGATACCAGGGCAAGTGATATCTGTCAGAAAACAGTGGAAAGAGTAGGGTTTGACCACATTTTTGGCATTAGTGGTAACTCCTTTGAACCTACATATTCAACTCCAAAAATATTGTGGTTTAAGCAACACCTGCCTGATATATACAGAGATACATACATGTTTTTGCAGAGCAACAGCTATATTGCCATGAAGTTGACTGGACGTATGACACAGGATGTTTCACAGGGGTATGGAGTTCATTCCTTCAACATAAAAAAAGCTAGTTGGGATGATGGCTTGTGTCAGGAACTGGGCTTTGACAGAGAAAAGCTACCTGAAATATATAAATGCCACGAAGTTATAGGGGAGGTAACAAGCGAAGCTGCTATACTTACCGGGCTTGCAGCAGGAACCCCAGTAGTAGCAGGAGGCTTGGATGCATGCTGTGGTACTTTGGGGGCGGGAGTTATAAAAGCAGGACAGACACAGGAACAGGGCGGTCAGGCTGGAGGAATGAGCATTTGCCTAGATTCAGCAATAGCTCATCCAAAACTCATCTTAGGTTTCCATGTAGTACCCGATTTGTGGCTGCTACAGGGTGGAACTGTTGGTGGAGGTGGTGCAGTAAAGTGGTTCAAGCAAGAGTTAGGCGCATATGAAGAAGCTGTGGCCAAAGCAACTGGAGTAGATGCATTTAAGATTATGGATCAAGAAGCCGCTGATATAAAGGTTGGTTCAGACGGATTGATATTCCTTCCTTACATGGCGGGAGAACGTTCACCACTCTGGGATAAGGATGCAAAAGGAGTATTCTTTGGACTGGGATATGACAAGACTAGGGCTCACATGATAAGAGCCGTAATGGAAGGCTGCGCTTATGCTCTATATCACAATATCAAGACTGCTGAAGAGGTAAATGTATACATAGATGAACTGGTTGCAATGGGTGGTGCTGCAAACAGCCGATTATGGACTCAAATGAAGGCAGATATTACAGGAAAGACAATTAAGGTGCCTACATCTGATACTGCTACTACTCTGGGTGCTGCAATTCTTGCGGGTGTTGGGACTGGAGTATACAAAAGCTTCTCTGAGGCTACAGACAAAACCATAGTGATTACCAGAACTCATGAGACTGATATGGCAGCTCATAAGAAGTATTTGGAGTACTACAAATTATACTTGGAGATATATGAAAAGCTTAAGGACACCATGAAAAAATGTTGTTAGAGATTTTATAAAAGATGTACTTATATACATAATAAAAAAATAGGGGTGATTTTTTTGAAAGCTGGAGTTTTACACGCAAAGGATGATATGAGGTACGAGGAAATTGATACACCGATAGTTGGAGACTATGATGTTCTCGTCAGGGTTAAGGCAACGGGCATTTGTGGATCAGATATTCCAAGGGTAATTGGAGATGCAGCACACAATTATCCAATCGTATTAGGTCATGAGTTTTCTGGAATTGTTGAAATGACAGGTAAATGCGTTACCAATGTAAGAGTAGGAGATCGGGTAGCCGGTGTTCCTCTGATACCTTGTCTTAAATGTGACGATTGTCAAAGGGGCAATTATTCTCAATGCAAGCACTATAGCTTTGTAGGTTCCAGACAAAACGGTAGCTTTGCTGAGTTTGTAAAGGTACCTGAAAAGAACGTAGTTAAATTCTTAGACAGTGTATCCTTCGAGCAAGGAGCGTTCTTTGAGCCCTCAACTGTAGCACTTCACGGCTTGAACTGCGCAGATTTCAGAGGTGGTGAGGATGTAGCTATTCTGGGTGGTGGCACAATAGGAATCTTCACCGCTCAATGGGCAAAAATTTTTGGAGCTAAAAGGGTATTTGTTTTTGATATAGATAATGACAGATTGGCATTGGCAAAAAAGCTAGGTGCTGACGTAACCATAAATACATTAGATGCGGACTTTAAGGAACAGGTAAATAACCTTACAAATGGTAAGGGTTTCGGTTTTGTATATGAGACAGCCGGTGTTGATATTACTATGAAGCTTGCATTTGAATTGGCGGGGAATAAGTCTCATGTATGCTTTATAGGAACACCTACTAAGGATCTAACCTTTACTCCTAAGCTATTTGAAAACATGAACAGAAAAGAGTTTAAGCTTACCGGCTCATGGATGTCCTATAGTGCACCATTCCCTGGTAAGGAGTGGCTTCTCACTGCACACTTTTTTTCAACAGGAGCACTTAAGTTTGACGATAGCCTGATATTCAAGAAGTTTCCTTTAGAAAACATAAAAGAAGCTTTTGACATGTACAAAACACCGGGCGCTGTAAAAGGCAAGCTCTTGATTGTAAATGACTAGGGGGAGATAAATAATGAACGATATGCATCCTTTAAAAGAGATTGTACGCAAGCAAAAAAGTGGAATTGCAGCAGGCATATACTCTGCTTGTACTGCCAATGAATATGTTATAATTGCGGCTATGGAGCGAGCAGCCAAGAGCAATGACTACTTATTAATTGAAGCTACCGCAAATCAGGTAAATCAATTCGGCGGCTATACAGGTATGACTCCGGTTGATTTTAGGGACTTTATATATGACCTTGCACAGAAGGTGGAATTTCCAAAATATAAAATAATATTAGGGGGAGATCACCTAGGCCCATTAACGTGGTCTAATGAAGAAGAGGAGTCAGCAATGAAGAAGTCCTGCCAGTTAATAAATGATTATGTTTTGGCAGGGTTTACAAAGATACATATAGATACAAGCATGAGACTAAAAAATGACAGCACAAACGAAGCACTAAGTACTCAGGTTATAGCAAGAAGAGGTGCCATTCTCTGTGAAGTTGCAGAAGAAGCGTATAGACAATTGAGTTTAAAAGATAGCCATGCATTGAGACCTGTTTATGTTGTAGGAAGTGAAGTTCCTATACCGGGCGGCAGCCAGAGTGAGGAAGAGGGAGTACACGTTACAAGGGTATGCGATTTAGAGGAAACCATTGAAACATTTAAATCCGAGTTTTACAAGCTAAATCTAAATGATGCCTGGGAAAATGTAATTGCCATTGTAGTACAGCCTGGGGTTGAGTTTGGTGATGAGACAATACATGAGTATAATAGACAAGCTGCGAGAGAATTGTGTTCCGCTTTGAAAAAGTACCCCAACCTAGTTTTTGAGGGACATTCTACCGACTATCAAACACCAACTGCTTTGAGAGAAATGGTGGAAGATGGTATTGCTATATTGAAAGTAGGACCGGGGCTTACATATGCTTTGAGAGAAGGGCTATTTGCTCTAAATAGGATTGAGGAAGAATTATTCAGATACAATCCTGACGTAAGGTTATCAAATTTTGCAGCAGTTCTTGATGAGGCTATGCTGCAAAATCCATCCAACTGGGCGAAGCATTATCATGGTTCAGGTATTAAGCTAAGGCTTGCTAGAAAGTACAGTTTGTCTGATAGAAGCAGATATTATCTGCCTGACAACAATGTAAAAGACTCTATTCAAAGGCTACTTAATAACTTGAATAGTACTAATATCCCACTTACACTGATAAGTGAATTTATGCCGATGCAGTACAATAAAATCAGAAAAGGTGAGCTCAGCAATAACCCAGAGAGCCTTTTAAAGGATAGAGTTGTAGACTGTATTGATGATTACATGTATGCAACCAAACCAAATAAAGTTGAACAATACATATAAAAGTGAGTTAAAAAACAAAGAGAACATACGAATTATGAAAAAGCAAAGAGAAAATGTGAGTTATAAAAAACAAAGAGAAAATGCGAGTTATGAAAATGCAGCTATAAAATGTGAGTTATGAGAAAATAAATAGAATGTGTGAGTTGTAAAAACAGAGTAAATAAGAATTTATTAATTTATAAGGAGATGAGTTTATGAGTATCCAGAACGATGCAATTGATCCAAAGTTAGTACCTCAGAGAATTTTAAGAGGTGGGGACAAAATGCCCGGTATTGGAATGGGCACATTTGGTTCGGACAGATTTACGGCTGAAGAAGTAGCAAATGCAGTAAAAGGAGCAGCAGAAATAGGCTTTAGGCTATTTGACGGTGCTTCGGTATATGGAAATGAAGATTTGATAGGCGATGTATTCCAGGAAGTAATTAAGAATGGAATCAAAAGAGAGGAATTGTTCATAACTTCAAAGGTTTGGAATGATATGCATGGAAAAGGCGATGTTATGCTTTCCTGTGCCAAGACTCTCAAGGACCTAAAAATGGACTACATAGATATGTATTTCGTTCACTGGCCATTCAGAAACTTCCACCCAAAGGGTGCGGCTCCTGATTACCACAATTCAGATGCAAGACCATTTAGCATTGAACAGTATATGGAGACCTGGTATCAGATGGAACGTCTACAGAAGGCTGGGTATGTTAGACATTTAGGAACTTCTAATATGACTATACCAAAGCTTAAGGAATTGATGAAATATTGTACAATAATGCCATCAGCAAACGAAATGGAATTGCATCCATGCTTCCAGCAGCCTGAGTTATTCCAATTTTGTATAGACAATGGAATTCAGCCAATAGGCTTCTGCCCAATAGGTTCACCTACTCGTCCAGACAGAGACAAGACTCCTGATGATGTAGTTGATATTCAGGATCCTGTTGTTGTAGAAATTGCAAAGTCTCATAATGTTCATCCTGCTGTAATCTGTATCAAATGGGCAGTTCAAAGAGGTCAAACACCAATCCCATTCTCAATATACAGAGCAGAGTATCTGAGCAATCTAAGATGTGCGGTAGAAGATCCATTGACAGATGAAGAAATGAAGAAGCTTGCGACTGTAGACAAGAACTGCCGCCTTATAAAGGGTCAGGTTTTCCTGTGGGATGGATCAAAGGACTGGACTGACCTATGGGATTTATCAGGTGAAATAACTAAGTAAGGGAGAGGACATATATGTTAAAAGGAATTCCTTCTATACTCACACCCGAATTGGTGAAAATTATGATGGAAATGGGGCACGGTGACGAGCTTGTTATTGCTGACGGAAATTTTCCTTGCAATACCTTTGGTAAGCAGGTTGTTAGGCTAGATGGGCATGGAGTTCCCGAAATATTGGACGCCATACTAAAATTCTTTCCACTTGACCCTTATGTTGAAAAGCCCGTTGCACTAATGCAGGTTGTGCCTGGAGATACAGTAGAAACACCTATTTGGGAAGAGTACAAAACTATAATTAACAAGCATGAGCCAAAAAACAACCAGATTGAGAATGTTGAGAGATTTGCCTTCTATGAAAGGGCAAAAAAGGCATTTGCGGTAGTTGCAACCAGCGAAGCAGCACTTTACGCAAATATTATTATTAAAAAAGGCGTTGTAATATAAGATTCTTAAAATAGGGAGCTTAAAATAGGAGACTTAATATAGGGGTCTTAGGGGTCTTATATAGGAGTCTTAAAATAAGATTCTTAATATAGGAGTCTTATATAGGGGGCTTAAAATAGGAGACTTAATATAGGGGTCTTATATAGGAGTCTTAATATAAGAGTCTTAATTTAAGAGTCGAAATATAGGTATTGTAATATACAATATATTACGGGCGTTAGTTCAAAAAGGGTTATTATATGGCTAGTAAATTCAAGAAAATCTATTTCAATGAACAACAACTCTCAGATAAGGAAAAGCAGTCGTCAAGACTGCTTTCCGTGTTTGAGGGGTGCTCCGCAAGGACAATTTTGACACTGACAAGCGGTGCTTATATTGTTGGATATGCAAAATACCTTGGTACAAGTGATAGTACTGCGGCTTTAATTTCTGCAATTCCAGTACTTTCGGGCATTGCCATGCTTATATCACCTAGGCTGTTTGAGACAATGAGAAATCATAAACCATTAGTGGTGTTTTTGTGCCTCTTAGGCAGGGTACTATTGGGTACAATGATTCTGGTACCCATTTTTATTAATAGTGTTGAGATAAGATTTATATCCTTCGTAATGATATATTTTATAGCAAATTTTCTACTATCCTTTACTTATCCTGGTGCTCAATCCTGGATTCAAAGGCTAACACCTGATGCTATAAAGGGAAAATACTTTGGCAGCAGAGAGTCTTATGTTTTGCTGTTTGTTGCTGTAGTGACACTACTCGTAGGAAGGGTACTGGATATACTCAAAAATGATGGGTTAGAGTTTCAAGGTTTCTTAATAATATACTTATTGATATTTTTACTGGCAATAGTGAATTTTGTATTTCTGTCTTTTATGAAAGAATCTCCCTTAGAGTATAAGCAGTCTTCACCAAATATATTAAGTGCTATTTCTGTGTCTCTAAGGGTTGAAAAGTACCGTGCAAGCCTTATATTGATTGCTTTATGGAACTTCTCCTATCAGCTCAGCTTTCCTTTTACATCAGTGTTAATGGTATCGAAGCTTGAGCTTGATTATACCGTAATAACATTTATGTGTGTCACGGCCTCTGCATCTAGTTTTATATTTGTAAGGCTATGGGGGAGAATAGCTGATAAAAAAACATGGTTTTTTGTTATGAAGCTGATGGTCCTTTTGCAAATGCTAAGCTTTGTGGCATGGTTCTTTACCAACGAGAGCAATTATATGCTAATGATTTTTTTGGCGCAGCTTTTCAATGGAGCCGCCATTGCGGGCGTTAATATCTCCATTTTAAATATACAATTTATTTATTCACCAAAGGAAAATAAAACGGTTCACTTGGGATTTTCCTCAGCACTTTCAAGCGTATGCGGATTTGTAGGAACTGTAGTGGGAACATGGCTGCTTAAGCTGTTACAGCAATTTGATATTATAAGCGGCATTGGGTCCGGTGAAATCAAGGTTATATTTTGTATTTCGCTCATATTACTGGGTATTTGTGTTAAAGTTCTTGAGTCAGGAGGGACGGTTCTTTGAGTCAATGGGGACGGTTCTTTATTGACTCATGTATTTTTGACTTGTTGAGTCAATAGTGAGTCAATAAAGAACCGTCCCTCCTGACTCACTGACTCAAAGAACCGTCCCCATTGACTCATTGATTGACTCAGTACTTGACAGTACCCTTATATATTGTAAAATTAGTTATATCTGGATAGAATCGTAACGGCAGGAAACAAAGAGTAGTAGTTTCAGGCAGGTTATTGAATTTACAAGATATCAATTGCTTTTATATCCCCAGTAGATAAAACTATAAAAGGAATTGGAGATGAAAAGCGCATGGGCTTTTTAATTTCACAATGTAAAAAGCTTTCTATTAGAGCAAAAATATTTCTATTTTATGCTGTTATTCTTATGGCATCGTTATCTGTACTAGCATTTTTGTCTATTAAAATATCAAATCAAGCAATAGTTGATAAAGCTACTAAAAACGCAGAAAGAGAGTTAACTCTTATAAATAAAAGCTTGCTCAACCTCACCCAAAATGTTGAAGATTATGTAAGGATACTATCTACCGACAACAGAATGCAATTTCAGCTTGAACGGTTTCAAAACATGGAAATGGATTCTTTAGACGACCTAGAGGTAACAAAGATACTTTCTACAGCTATAAGTGGTGTTACACAACCTATAACACGCATTGATTCTGCTAGCATTATGTCATCTAAGCAGGTACTCTTTGATATTGGATTTGTTGACAATGATAGCATATACCCTGTCCTAAATTCAAGAACTGTTGATATGATAACGAAAAATAAGACCCCAACTTGGCTGGGCCTGATAAAAATTAAGTATAAATACCGGCGAGAGTATGAGAATGTTTTTGCAGTATCAAAAACGATAATAGGTCTAGATACCGGTCATATCCTTGGGACAGCTGTATTATATATAAAAGAAAAAGATGTAGCCAACATATATCTCGATAATATTGTTAATAAAGAAGATAAATTTTATATTATTGATGACCAAAACACTATAATATCAACACAGGATAAAGGAGAAATCTATAATAAGTTTGATGAAGAAAAGTACCTTGGTGGATATGACATAAGTGAAATGTCTCAAAATAAGAGTATTATCAGCAATGTTGACGGTATACAGGCTTTGGTGACAGTGCAGAACTTTGAGAAGCTTAACTGGAAGTTAATAAGTATAATTCCGTTAGATGAAATAACATATGAGAATAAAGTAATAACAAAGCTTATTCTAGGCATAGGGGCTATATGCTTAATAATAGCATTTATTATATCCTTCTTTATATCCTTTACAATAACCAGACCTGTGTTCAAACTTGCAGCAATCATGAAAGAGATAAAGGCAGGCAATATGGAGCTTCGAGCCAAGTTCAAATCTCAGGATGAAATTGCTATGCTTGCAGAGGGTTTTAACAGTCTGATGGATAGGATAAACAATCTTCTCAATCAGGTTTATCAGCAGCAGAAATTCAAAAGAGAAAGCGAGTTTAAATTGCTTCAAGCACAGATAAAGCCGCACTTTTTATACAATACCATTGAAACTATCATATCATTTATAAAACTGGGATTACATGATAATGCAATATCTACAGCCAAATACCTTGCAGGCTTCTATAGAGTTTCATTAAGCAAGGGGAATGATATTATCTCACTAAATGATGAGATGAGGCTTATTGATAATTATCTATCAATACAAAAGTTAAGGTATGTGGAATATATTGATTACAAGCTGGATTTTGACGAAGAAATTCTGAAATATCAAATACCAAAATTAACTCTGCAGCCGCTTGTCGAGAATTCAATATATCATGGATTAAAAGAAAAGGAAGAAAAGGGCTTAATAACTATAAAAGGCTACTTTGAGGATAACATTATAAAGATTGACATTACAGACGATGGTGTGGGGATGTCAGAGGAATTAATTCATAGAGTTCTTTCTAGGCCATCAAAGGAGCAAAACAAAACTGACTTTGGAGTATACAGTGTAGACGCTAGAATTAAGCTGTTATATGGGGAAGATTACGGTATAAAAATTGAGAGCAGTGTTGGTAAATACACAAAGGTTACTGTCCGAATGCCTGCTATTTCTGTACAGGAGGGATAAACATGTTAAAAACTCTTATTGTAGATGATGAATACTATTTTAGAGAGGCTCTTAAGGTCTCAATTGATTGGGCCGGGCTAGGTTTTTATATATGTGGTGAAGCAAAAAATGGCAAGGATGCACTTGAAAAGGTTGAAAATATAAATCCTGATGTAATTATCGTTGACGTCAATATGCCTATTATGGATGGCTTGGAGTTTGTAGAGGCTATCAAGCAAAGAGGCTATAATTGCAAGATTATTATTCTGACAGGCCATAGTGAGTTCAATTATGCAAAGCAAGCTGTTCAGCTTGGTGTTAACAATTATGTTCTGAAGCCGGTAGATGAGGAGGAGCTTATAAAGTGTCTTCTCGAAATTAAAGCCCTTATTGAAAAAGAACTGAGTACCTTAATTGAATTTAATAGCCTAAAGCAGCAAGTCAAGGATAGTATACCGCTATTAAAAGAAAAGTTTTTAAATGAGTTACTACAAGGCAGTTTTTTGAACAATGAAAAAGAGCTAGTTGATAAAATGAATTACCTCAATATAAAAGCCTCTGAGTATTACATGGTGGTTACCATAGAGCTGGACTTAGCTGATGATAAGCTAAAGAACGATGAGGATTTCCAACTCTGGAAGTTTGCTGTATCAAACATTACAAACGAAATACTTGGAGAGAGATTTGTCTTTAGTATGTGTTTCGACAGTGAAGATAGGATTTGTATTATTCTCAACTTAAATGACATGGAGGATTGCACTAATATCAGTGAGCTTCTTGAAAACAGACTGGATATAATCAGGGCTTTAGTGTACAAGCATCTGGATTTTACTATTACAATAGGCGTTGGAACTGAAAAAAATAAGCTTTTCAATATACATACCTCTTACAAGGAATCTATCGTAGCACTTAAAAACAAATTAACAATAGGAAGTAATAAGGTAATTATGTATACTTCTGTAGCTGAGTCTAGAATTAAAGGTAATATTTTTACCAGTGAGCATAGAGGCCAACTTATGATGAATATGCGCATTGGTAATGAGGATGAAGTTAATAAAATTGTTAATGAGATTTTTCTAAAGATTAGGAATGAAAATATTCACCATGAGATTCTATTTGTTGTTTGCATTGAAATGGTAGCAGTATGCATGGAGTTCATTGCTGAGGTAGGATTGAGTTTAGCAAATGTACTCCCGAATAGCAGCCTAAATATTCTTGAGGAGCTTCAATCAAAAAAATCTGTTGACGAGATAGAATCGTGGGTTAAAAGGTTTTTCAGATTAACACTTGAAGTAGTACAAAAGAATAAGATGTCAAAGGCGTCAAAGCTTGTTGAAGAGGTTAAACACTATATAAAGGACTGTTATCAGGACGAGGAACTTAGTGTGAATGAAATCGCCAAAAACCTCTTTGTCAATTATGCTCATTTGAGCTATATATTTAAAAGAGATACAGGTGTTACCATCAACGAATATATTACTGATGTTAGGATAAAGAAGGCAAAAGAGCTTTTTGATAAAGGAGAGTCGTTAATAATTGACGTTGCAGCAAAAGTAGGTTATTCCGATGCTAATTACTTTGGAAAGTGCTTCAAAAAACGTTATGGCTTAGCTCCAAGTAAGTATATTGATAACAGGGCTAAGTAGGGTTAGAGAACATTAAATTAATAATATTTTCTTCATACCGATTTTTTTCCTTGTCTACAAAAAATAATCCCTTCATTGTACTTTACCAAAGTTATACAATTAGTACGAAACATGAAAGAACCTTTCGAAAGGGAACAACTCAATAATAAAAAATAATTTATAGGAGGCCCTGAAATGATTAAGTTAGCTAAAATTACGAGTATTGTTGTAGCTATCGGAATGATTGCTTCTTTAGCAGCTTGCGGATCATCAGAAGATAAATCTGCAGCGTCCACAGATAGTTCAGTTGCACCAAGTACTGTTGCAGCAGCACCTAGTACAGATGCAAAGGCTGAAAAGGTAAAACTAAAATTTCTTTCTTTGAGTACAGACGACAACAGAAATAATATCCGTGAAAAGTACATAAAGGTTAATGTTGAAAAAGAAATGCCTAACGTTGAGGTTGAATATGACCTGGGCGGCGGCGGACAAGACTATGCAAACAAGCTTAAATCATATAATGCTTCAGGGGATATGCCAGATGTATGGTTCTCCGAACAGAATCTCTCCTCAGTAGTAGTTGCGGCAGGAAATGCATTAGATTTATTACCATATGTTCAAAAGAGTGGCTTTGACAAGAAATTCTCAATGGCAGAAATGGTAGCACCAGATAGTAATGGAAAACTCTATTGTGTTCAGCCAGGAGCAGACCAATACTTTACACCAAGAATCTGGTATCACAAGGACGTTTTCACTAAGTATAATATCCAGGTACCTAAGACTTTCGATGAGCTTGTAAAGGTATGTGAAACTCTTAAGTCAAAGGGCTTAATCCCAATGTCTATTGCTGGTAAAGAAGGATGGGTTCCTAACTTAGCTATGGTTCAGACAATGATTATGGCTGAAGATCCTCAGGTTGCACAAGACTTGGTAAACAACAAGACTGATTGGAGCAATCCAGTAGTTAAAAATGCTTTGGGTAGAATACAGAAATTAGTCCAAATTGGCGCATTTGATAAGGGTGTTACAAATGTTGACTATGGACCATCCATAGAAGCTTATACTTCAGGTAAGGCAGCAATGCTTGTTATGTTCTCATGGGAAACTACAAACCTTGAAAGTGCTGCTCCAGACACAGATTTCTTTGCTTGGCCAACAGCTAAAGAAGGTTTGAATCCAGATGACATTATTCAGTACTGGGGAGCTCCTCTAAGTGGATACTTAGTATCAGCTAATACAAAGAATCCAGAAGTAGCAGCAAACTTTGCTATGTTCTGTGCAACTCAGGATGGTCTGTTCTACAATGATGGCGGATCACCAACAATGCTTAACACAGGTAAGACAGTAGAAATTAAGTCCGCATTGTTAAAGAAGAATCTTGACCAGTTTAATGCAGCCAAGATAAAGGTTCCTTCATTATGGGCAGCAACATTTAATTCAAAGATGTCAGCAGAATATGCTACACAGAATAGTAAGCTTCTTACTGGTAAGTATTCAGTAGACGAATGGGTTAACGCAATTAATCCAATATGGGCAGATAACTTCAAATAATTTCCTCCTTTAAGAGTAAAATACTAATACATCCCTATATGAGTATCTCTCATATAGGGATGTTAGTTAATACAGGTGATAATATGAACAAATATTATGGTAACAAGCTCGCAATATTTCTTTTCTCCTTTCCAGCATTAGCCTTATTTACAGCATTTGTTTTTTACCCTATTATTCCAGAAGTTATGATTAGCTTTCAAAACAATGATGGATTCAAAAGTCTAGGATATATTGGATTTGAAAACTATATTAGGGTATTTAAAGATCCTACCTTCTGGAAATCGAACGGTAATACTTTGTTAATTGTATTTCTATCTACATTTGTAGGATTGCCTATATCAATGGCTCTTGCGTTAATAATGGATAGACAAAGTGATTTCATGAGAAGGTTTTTTAAGGCAAGTAGCGTATTCCCGGCAGTACTTTCTGTAACAGTTATAGCTCAGATGTGGATTGCAATTTATGAACCACAGTGGGGACTTATAAACAGCATATTAAATGCAGTAGGCATGGACAATCTCGAACTTGCATGGTTGTCAGATGAAAGAACAGTAGTGATTTGTATAACAATAGCATTTTTATGGCAGTACATAGGCTTAAATGCATTATTATTTTACACAGGTATAAAGGCTATACCAACAACTTATTATGAAGCAGCAGTTATTGACGGTGCAGGGTTTATAAAAACCTCTTTAAAGATAACCATTCCACTATTACAAGATGTAACGAAATATGTACTTATAATATCTGTTCTCGGAAGTATGTCTCAATTCGCCCATGTACGTATAATGACTGCTGGTGGACCGGGTGATTCATCAAGAACAGTTATATATCAGTTGTTTTACAAGGCATTTTCAGCGTCTGACTTTGGCCAGGGCTGTGCAATTGCAATAATATTTATAGTACAATGCTTGATTTTGACATTTATTATTAATCGTTTCGTAGCAAGAGAAAAAATCGAGTTTTAGGATGGTGGATTAGACATGAATTTGAAAAATAGTAAAATCAAAATACTGGCAAATATATTTATGGTAGTTCTAGGACTTACATTTCTATTTCCGATGTATTGGATGATAGTAATGTCATTCAAATCAAAAAGTGAAGTATATACCAACCCGTTTGGGTTGCCTATAGAATGGGTTTTCAACAACTATGGGGATGCTCTTGAAAAGTTTAATTTTATAAGGTATTTTACAAATAGTATTATTTACTCGGCTAGTACCATTATAATTACAATATTCCTAGGAAGTATGTTAGCGTACTGTCTTAGCAGAATGAATTGGAAAAGAAAGAACCTGGCTTTAAGCTATATTTCAATGGGTCTCATTGTACCTGCTCAGGTAGTTATAATACCAATTCTGATAATGGTTAAGGATATGGGCTTAAAAGGTACTCATCTAGGCTTAATATTACCTTATTCAGCTTTTGCCCTCTCATCCTGCGTACTCATGCTATATGCATTTTTCAGAACCTTACCCAAGGAGCTTGAGGAAGCAGCTTGTATAGATGGATGTAACATTTATCAAACGTTCTTCCGAATAATAGTCCCGATAATAAAACCAGCTTTGGCGACTCAATGTGTATTAATATTTATGAATGTATACAATGAATTCTTCCTGGCCTTCATTCTAGGTGCTGATGACAAGATAAGACCTTTAACCGTTGGACTTTTGAATTTCTTTGTAAGTATAGGAGTGTCTCATTGGGGGCAGATTGGTGCTGCAATGATTATTACAAGCTTACCTACCGTCATTGTATATATGATTGGAAATGAACAAATCGAGAATGCCCTCACCGCAGGAGCAATATTGAAATAAAAAACATAATGAGTCAATGGGGACGGTTCTCTTTTGACTCATTTTTTATTTTCGAGTCAAAAGAGAACCGTCCCTTCTGACTCACTGACTCAAAGAGAACCGTCCCTGCTGACTTTGCTGACTCATTTTTAGTTTGCAGTCTTATAAGAAATGAGATAAACTAGAAAAAATATGTAAAAAATGGAGATGCAAAATAATGTCTATATTAATTGATAAATCCAGACTAATATTCCTCCTTAATTCAAAAAACTCTACCTATGCCTTTCAAATTGTAAAGTCGGGCATTCCTGCTCACCTTTATTGGGGTAAAAAACTTAGAAATGTAAGCGCTGAAAATATACTAGTATATAAAGATAGGGCGTTTTCTCCGCACCATGACTTAGGGGATAAATCGTATTCATTGGATTTAATTCCACAAGAGTATCCTGCCTTTGGTCATGGCGATTTCAGGATACCTGCTTATCAGGTGGAGTTAGAGGATGGAACTTGCGTATCTGAACTCAGATATAAGGGTTATAGAACTCTAAAAGGAAAACCTGCCCTTGAGGGACTGCCAGCTACATATGTGGAAAATGAAGACGAAGCGGATACTGTAATTATCGAAATGTATGACGAAGTTATTGGATTGACTGCACATCTAATTTATACGGTATACAGTCAGTTGGATGTTATTACAAGAAGTGTTAGGTTTATAAACAATAGTGATTCAGATATTATTCTAAATAATGCGCTGAGTATGAGCGTTGATTTTCCACACTATAACTACGATTTCATGCAGCTTTCGGGCTCTTGGGCAAGGGAAAGACATATTTACAGACAGCCACTCAGACCGGGGCAGCAATCAGTAGAAAGTAGAAGGGGCGCAAGCAGCCATCAGCATAATCCTTTTATTGCACTTTTGAGTAAGGATGCAAATGAGGTTAGCGGTGAGGTTTATGGGATTAATCTAGTATACAGCGGAAACTTCGTAGCTCAGGCAGAAGTCGATCAGTATTCTACTACAAGAGTTTCTATAGGAATAAATCCTCATAATTTTAAGTGGACACTAGAATGTAAAGAGACATTTCAAACCCCAGAGGCCGTTATGGTGTATTCATCAAATGGATTAGGAGAGATGTCAAGAACCTTCCATAGGCTATATAGGACAAGGCTTTGCAGAGGACAATTTAAGGAAAAAAGCAGACCAGTATTGATTAATAACTGGGAAGGTACCTACTTCGCTTTTAATGCCGACAAAATTGAGGCAATTGCAAAGGTTGGGCAAGATCTGGGAATTGAGCTTTTTGTATTGGACGATGGGTGGTTTGGCGTTAGAAATGATGATACCACTTCATTAGGGGACTGGTTTGTAAATAAAGACAAGCTACCTGGGGGATTGAAAGACCTTGGTGATAGGATAAATAAACTCAATATGAAGTTTGGTCTGTGGTTTGAGCCAGAGATGGTTTCTCCAAAAAGTGAGTTATATACTTCCCATCCTGACTGGTGTCTCCATGTGCAAAACCGCACAAGAAGTGAAGGAAGAAATCAGCTCATACTGGACTTGTCAAGAAAGGATGTGCAGGACTATATTATTAGTGCAATCTGTTCAGTGCTTGAGAGTGCTCCAATAGAATATGTTAAATGGGATATGAATAGACATATGACGGATGTCGCTTCAGCGCTTCTGCCTTCAAATAGGCAAAAGGAGACAGCTCACAGATATATGTTGGGACTATACAGAGTACTAGAAGAGATAACATCACGCAATCCTAAAGTTTTGTTTGAGAGCTGTTCTGGTGGGGGAGGAAGGTTTGACCCTGGAATCTTGTACTATATGCCTCAGACCTGGACGAGTGATAATACAGATGCAGTAGATAGATTAAAAATACAATACGGGACCAGCATTGTTTATCCTGCTAGCAGTATGGGAGCACATGTTTCGGCAGTGCCTAACCATCAAGTGGGCAGAATAACACCTCTTAAAACTAGGGGGGATGTTGCAATGAGCGGGAATTTCGGATATGAGCTGGACCTAACGAGCCTGACTGAGTTGGAGAAAGCGGAAGTTAAAGCACAGGTCATTCAGTACAAAAAACTGAGGGATTTGATTCAGTTTGGGGATATGTACAGGCTGAGTAGTCCATTTGAGGGAAATACGACAGCATGGATGTTTGTTTCACAGGACAGAAATGCTGCATTTGTAGCATATTTCAGAGTGCTTGACATTGCCAATAGACCTATTGAAATGCTGAAGCTTCAAGGGCTGGATGAAGATAAGGACTATTGCATTTCAGGATTGAATGGGGTATTAGGCGGGGATGAACTAATGTATGCAGGCTTATGGGTTGGAGATATTACAGGAGATTATCAGAGCAGGATTTGGTATCTTGAGGCTAAGTGTTAAGTAAGATTTAGTTGAGTCAATGGGTTGTCAAGAGTCAATGGGAGTCAATGGGGACGGTTCCTTATTGACTCATTTTTTGTCTTAGTGAGTCAACCTGAGTCAAAAGAGAACCGTCCCTCCTGAGTCAAAAGAGAACCGTCCCCCCTGACTCGCTGACTTCTTTTTTTGACTCGCTGAGTCAAAGAGAACCGTCCCCACTGACTCATGAGTCAAAAAAGAACCGTCCCCCCTGACTCAGTGTAAACTTTTTCACATGCTCTACATATATCAATATATAAAGTGTTGCTGTCATTTCTTAAAACTGTTAAAATTATCTTTTACAGGATTGTATAGTCATAATGCTAAATGCAGAGTTTTTAGGTTTGTGTTCCGGGGTATTAATATTACTATTAGAAATGTTATTTATACCATTAATATTAATGAAAAATTTGGCTGGTCATAACATTATAAGGTTTATTTATATATAGAGAGGACTGTAGGTTATGTTCAAGGGACTATTAACCGACGCAAGATCAATAGCAGGAAGAGACCCCGCAGCAAGGAATACATTTGAGGTATTTTTGCTGTATCCAGGCCTTCATGCACTAATTTACCATAGAATATCTCACTGGTTTTATAAAAAAAGACTATTTTTTATTGCTAGACTTATATCTCAGATGGGACGTTTTTTTACCGGTATAGAAATCCATCCTGGTGCAAAAATAGGCAGAGGATTATTTATCGACCACGGAATGGGTGTTGTTATAGGTTCATCTGCTGAGATAGGAGATAATTGTACAATTTATCATGGCGTTACATTGGGTGGTACCGGCAAGGATAAAGGCGCAAAAAGACACCCTACAATTGGGAATAATGTACTTATTGGAGCAGGTGCCAAGGTTTTAGGCCCAATTAATGTTGGAGATAATTCCACTATAGGAGCAAATACCTTTGTATCTTCTGATGTCGAGGCATTTTCAACTGTAGTAGGAATTAAAGGAAGAGTTGTTAAAAAAGGTAATACAAAGGTAGAAAGCCCTTCAGAATCTCTGGATCAGGTGCATATGCCAGACCCTATTGCTCAAGAGTTGTGCAGGTTGGGACATAGAATTTCGATGCTTGAACAACAGTTGAACAGTAAACAGGAAGTTAATAGAGAAATAAAATCAGATGATTCTTCTAAATTACTTTCTAATATTGTTTGTGAAGAAAAGAATGTTGATTTATAATATATAGCAGAGGATTTTAATTATACGATGAATAAGTAATTGAATTATCTTATAAGTAAGTTTAGAACACTGATATTAATATATAAGTTTAGATCAATGATTCATAATAAATATTTGTTGAACAGTGAAAGGAGAAACAAATGAAGGTATATAATACGCTGACCAGACAAAAAGAAGACTTTAAGCCTATTTCAGGAAATGAAGTGAGAATATATTCTTGTGGACCTACAGTATATAAGGATGCACATATAGGGAATTTAAGAGCATATGTTTTCATGGACTTGCTAAGAAGGGTTTTAGAATACAATGGTTATACACTTAATCATGCCATGAATATTACTGACGTTGGACACCTTGTCTCTGATGAGGACGAAGGCGAGGACAAGATGGCTAAAAGTGCCCGTGAGGAAAAGAAAACACCATGGGAGATAGCAGAATACTATACTAATATCTTTATGAATGATATAAAGGCATTAAATATAGAGGTACCTGAGGTTGTACCAAAAGCAACCGATCACATTCAGGAAATGCTTGAGTTTGTGGAAGGCCTTGTTGAAATGGGTTACGGATATGAGACGTCCGACGGAATATATTTTGATATTCAGAAGTTTGATGAATATGGCAAGCTCTCAAGGCTCAACCTAGAGGAGCAAATTGCAGGTGCTAGAGTTGAGGTTAATGAGGAAAAGAGGCATCCTGCTGACTTTGCACTGTGGAAGAAGGCCCCAAAAGAGCACATTATGCAATGGCCAAGCAGATGGGGAATGGGATACCCAGGGTGGCATATTGAGTGTTCTGCAATGGGTAGAAAGTATCTTGGAGATACATTTGATATTCATACAGGTGGTGTTGACCATATACCTGTGCATCATGAAAATGAAATTGCCCAGTCAGAAGCCCTTTTGGGTAAACCAGCAGTAAACTACTGGATGCATTGTGAGTTTATGATGGTTAATAACGGTAAAATGTCCAAGAGTCTCGGTAATACTTACACAATTAAGGACTTGAAGGAAAAGGGCTTTGATCCTCTCGCATTGAGGTATATGTGCTTGAATGCACATTATAGAAACAAACTCAACTTTACATGGGAAGGTATGGAATCCTCCCAGGTTGCTTATGATAGATTTGTTGATGGAGCACTGGCTCACAAGGGTGGAACAGATAAGGTTGATAATGGGGTGGTAGAGGGCTTCAAGAACGAGTTTGAAGACGCTATAAATGATGACCTCAACATTCCAAAGGCTCTGGGTATAGCTTGGAATGTGGTGCGTTATCCTCAAAAGTCTCAGAAGCTTTTTGAACTTCTAGAAAAAATGAATACCGTTTTTGGCTTCTCACTTGAGAAGAAGGAAGTAAAGGAACCAGAGGTTTCACCGGAGATTATGGCTCTCGTGGAAGAGAGACAAACCGCTAGAAAAGAAAAGAATTGGAAAAGAGCGGACGAAATAAGAGATGCACTCAAAGAAAAGGGAGTTGCTGTAGAAGATACTGCACAGGGCCCTAAAGTTAAATTTATTAATTGATTATTTAAAGAGATTATATAGAACAAGAATAAGGGCTTCGCAACTTGATTAGATCAAAAGTGCGAGGCCCATTTTTTGATGGATTAAATATATATTAATATTTATGTATCAAAACTTATGTATCAAAACTTATGTATCAATACTAATTATCAATACTAATTATAAATACTAATTATAAATACTAATTATAAATACTATATGTAAACTCTGGATACAAACCTGTAACCCCCAAATTTACCAGGTTACTTTACCAAGGTAAAGGATTTAAGGTTTGCGCTTCCATGACCAGTATAAGTGAAATACAGAGAATGTACTCCATCAGGTATTACGATGTCTTGCTCATATTCCTGCCATGAGTTTGAGAATACAACAGGTATTTTTCCAAGAGGTTCTGTAGCATCCCAAGTGGTTTTAACAAGGAACTCACCTTTGCAGTATCCGCGAACCTTTATCTTCACCTTCTTGATACCCTTGCAGTCAAAATACTTAAATCCTGCCGTTGCAGAATCCTTCATATTTGCGATATAACCGATTTCCTCATCCCCGTCTCTGCCTTCCTGAGTAATCTTAGGGAATTGAGGACCCATCCATGCACTTGTACAGTCAGTATATAGTGACTCCTCTTTACAGAATAGGTTACATGCTATATAAGTTGGGTATTCACCTTCTCCAACAAGCGGGCCACCATTTGGTCCACAAGAAGTCATTTCTACCTGAGGAATTGAGCCATCTTCAAGGAACTCTATCTTCTCAATACAGCCTTGTCTGCTGAAGTTTGTACCATGTGTGTGCCTGTGATAGAAGATATACCAGTTGCCCATTATCTCAATGATGCTTCCATGGTTATTGCCCCCATAATACATTGGCTTATTAGCTGGCTTGTAGGTATCGATATGGAGGTCATTATTACTCACAATTACTCCCCCATAAGTAAAATCCTTAGTAGGGTGTTTACTAGTTGCGTAACAAAGCTCATGCATTACAATTGAGGAGTAAACAAAATAATATGTATCCCCACGTTTTCTAATAGATGGAGCCTCGAAAAACTCATGTCCCTCATATCTTCCGGTACCCTTGCTATATGGTTGGCTTGGAAGAATGATTACAGGGTCTTCTATAATGGTAACCATGTCTGAGCTAAGTACAGTAGCCATGGCACCAGATCTTGACTTATCACCGATTGCACAAAAACCAGTATAAAGGTAAACTTTATCGCCTTCTCTTAATACCCCTGGATCGAACTGGGGTTCGTCGCCAGCACGTTCTCCCAAAATAGTTCCATCGGCATAGTGTACATAATCATAGAACTCAAATTTTCCACTAGGAGAATCACATACAGCTACTGATACAATGGAACGGCAGCTATCAACGTAATATAAATAGTATCTTCCGTCAGGTCCAACAGCCATATCGGGTGCATAGAGACAACTATTTCTATCGTCATTATTTTGAACATCAGTTGCTTTGTAAATTACTCCTTCATAGCGCCAATCTGCCAAATCGTTGACAGGTGCTGACCAGGTAACATAGTCATTCAAGCAGTATGCGTGACCGTTAAAACGGTCGTGAGAGCCGTAAACGTATACTCTATCTCCAAAAACGTAAGGCTCCCCATCTGGTATGTACTCCCATGACGGGAGATATGGATTAGTTCCCTGTTTTTTCATTGTTAATCTCCTTAATAATGTAAAATTTTTTAATTTTATTATACTTTATTAAGCAATGGTCAACAATATCAAATCCATATATTTGAAAAGATATTATTAATTGTATTTATGTTTCTACAATTATATTGGGGTCGTGCTTGCGTTCCATAGAATGCCGCTTCTTTCTGTTTTCTACCGATTCAAATACTATAGAAAAGTCATAATCATCAGGATATAGCTCGGTAGCGGAAACGTGAAGCTTAAGCCTCTTGTGGCTAATCATGACTTTTTTACCCTTGATTTGTACGCCAATTTCCCCTCTTTCATTTACTGTTTGAAATACAATTCCAATCATTTTTTGGGGATATACCATTACGCTATCACCGATATTGTATTTGGAGCTTTTGGCTGTAACTCCTAATGGTGAAGCTTGCTTTGGTTTAATTCTCCTTTCACCATTGCTAGGACCTGTGCCTGTAGTTGTGCTGCCATCTGTGGTGTTGTGTGCATGGGCAGCGTTGCATGTGCCTGCAGTTATGCAGCCATCTGTGGTGTTGTGTGCATGGGCAGCGTTGCATGTGCCTGCAGTTGTGCTGCTATCTGTGGTGTTGTGTGCATGGGCAGGGCTACATGTGCCTGCTGTTGTGATGCTGTTTATGTCACCTGTAGCGTCATGTACATGGACAGGGCTGCATGTACATGAGGTTGTGCTGATTCTCCCAGTATTGATGGTTCTTGGAGTGGCATTGCCACCACTATGGGCACTAATGCTACTAGGGGCAGGGCTACATGTGCCTGCAGTTGTGCTGCTACTTTCCGTATTGATGCTGCTATCAGTGGCATTGCCACCACTATGGGCACTAATGCTACAATTGGTAGCACCACCAGTTTGGGCACTATTGCTGTAGGCAGCTATTCCAGCCCTGTCAATAATTTCTTGTGGCAGTCCAAGTCGCTTAGCAATATATAATGCACAGCTCTCCCCAGCCTCACCTATTTCTAATTTGTATAATGGCATAAGGCTTTGAAGGTCAAATGCCATTCTCGCATTTACCAACCCCATGGTACACTTTGCCAATTCCTTTATCTCAGGGTAATGTGTTGTTGCAACAAATAGGCAGCTCCTCTGTACAAGCTCCTCAATAATTGCAACCGCAAGGCCCATTCCTTCAGCAGGATCGGTTCCTGAGCCCAATTCATCCAACAACACCAGTGACTGGTCATCCGTTATTGTTAAAATACCTATTATGTTGGTCATATGAGAAGAGAAGGTGGATAAATTCTCTGAAATACTTTGCCCATCTCCTATATCGGCCAGCACATAATTATTCATTGTGAGGCAGCCCCCTTCAACTGGAACATGAAGGCCGCTTTGAGCCATAATTGATAACAGACCTATTGTTTTCAGTGCTACTGTTTTTCCACCGGTATTAGGCCCGGTAATAACAACGCCATTGATTTCCCCACCTATTTTGAAATTAAGTGGCACAATATTTTCAGCATTAAGAAGTGGGTGACGGCCATTTATAATCTCAATTTTTCTTTCGGTAGAAATGGGCACAGCTATTGCTTTCATAGCAATGCTGAGTTTGGCCTTGGCAAAAATATAATCAAGGCACTCCATGGCTTCGATATTAATACGAATAGCCTGCAGATTATCCTCAACAAGAGCTGTTAAAATATAAAGAATACGTCTTACCTCATTTTCTTCTTCAATCATAAGCAGACTAAGCTCTTCTTGAAATCTCCTTGCAGACGTTGGTTCGATAAAATATGTGCTACCACTTTGGGAAATATCGATAACAGTACCGCTAACCTGACCCTTGTATTCCTTTTTTACAGGAAGGGTATAATGCCCATTCCTTATCGAGACAAAGCTTTCTGAAAACCAGCTATTGTTGTTTTTTAATAATGATTCCAGCTTGGATTTTATTGAAGCACCAGCGTTTGAGATTTTCCGTCTAATGTCAGCAAGTGCAGGCGTTGCCTTGTCATTAATCTGATTACCTCTTATAGCGTTATTTATTTCGTCTTCAATATCTGACAAATCAAATATGGAATTACCATAGGTGGCTACCGATGTTGACAGGGCTTCTGCCTTGTGTAAGTAACTCTTTAGTCTTCTGCAGGAAGTAATAAATTGGGCTATATTAGTCAGCTCTTCCGGCATTAAGATAGTACCTTTACCAATCATTGAAAGTGACTTCTCCAAGTCCGACATTGGTGAAAGCGGAGGAGTACCATAGTGTTCAATAATTTCTCTAGCCTCACTTGTTTCATTTAAGTGCCTGTGCACTTCGCTCTCAGAGAGAAATGGCTCCAGCTTTTGTATTCTTGTCTTAGCATTAATAGATAGTGCATGATCCTCAAGCATGCTAAGCACCTTGTTAAATTCCAATGTTATATACATTTTTTTATTCATTTTCTAAAAACACCTCAATCTTTAAATTGTTATTCTTGATTAAAAACCTAAAATTGGCCAAACATAAAAATAAAAAACCCGCAAGAGACACATACCTCGCCTGTAAAGGCAGAATGCTCCTGCGGGTTATTAGTAACATATATTATACTTATCCCCGTTAAGCTTTGCTTGTTCACATAATGATAAGCACTAAATCAAAATGGGGTCAAAGCTTGTTTCGGGGTGAGCCATTTATTAGTTCTTTTGCACTGTGCCATTTAATTAGGTGTTTTCGGGTTGGTAACTTATTTAGCGTTTTCCACATTGTCATTATTTTAGTGGCAGTGGTGCAATTTATTCAGTGCTTTCGGTGTCCCGCCCACTTATTTAGACAATAAAAAATGACCCGACAAACAAACCTAGCCGCGCCATACACAAATAAATCCGTACTAATACATGAATGAATATTGAAGCAGTCAATAAGGTAATGTCTGTTTTTAGGGCATATAGAAATAAAACAGGTGTTTACCTGATATAATCAAATATGTCCTATCAACTATATTTAGTTGAGAACCACCATTACAAAACTTACCGACATCAATACCATCCTTTCAAATTTTAGATACCTAAAAATTAACATATTATTCCTATATAGTCAAGGTGCAAATATAAGTTCATTGTGGTAGAGCAAATATTAGCTTATTGTGGCAGGAGCAAATATAAGTTCATTGTGGTAGAGCAAATATAAGTTTATTGGGATAGGGCAAATATAAGTTTAATGTGGTAGAGCAAATACTAGTTCAGTATGGTAGAAGTAAATATAAGTTTAATGTGGTAAGCAAATATCAGTTCATTGCAGTAGGAGAAATATAAGCTTATTGTGGCAGGAGCAAATGTAAGTTCATTGAGGCAGGAACAAATATAAGTTCATTGTGGCAGGAGCAAATATAAGTTCATTGTGGCAGGTGCAAATATAAGTTTATTGTAGTAGAGCAAATATAAGTAAAATGTAGGAAACACATAGTTGAAAAAATGATATAATTACCATTACTTATTAAAAATGAATGTATAATGGGCTGTTATTACTATCATAGAGAGGGGTAATATTATTGATGTTGAAGGTGAAACAAACAATGAGCCATATAATTGCTTATAATAGGAGGATTTACAAATGAAACTTATTTCATGGAATGTTAATGGACTAAGGGCTTGTCTTGATAAAGGGTTTATGAACTTTTTTGAAGAAGTAAATGCTGATGTTTTCTGTATTCAGGAGAGCAAGCTTCAAGAAGGACAAGTTCAGATAGAGATGCCTGGGTATCATCAATATTGGAACTATGCAGTGAAAAAGGGCTATTCAGGTACCGCAATATTTTCAAAAATTGAACCATTAAATGTTACCTATGGACTTGGTATTGAGGAACATGACCAAGAGGGAAGAGTTATTACGTTAGAATACAAGGGTTGCTATTTAGTTAATATTTATACACCAAATTCTAAGAGGGAACTCGTAAGAATTGATTACCGAATGAATTGGGAGGACGCTGTTAGAGAATATCTACTGAAATTAGCTGCTAATAAACCTGTAATTGTTTGTGGAGACCTAAATGTTGCACATACAGAGATCGATTTAAAGAATCCATCTTCAAATAGAAATAGTGCCGGATTTTCTGATCAGGAGCGGGCAAAATTTACAGAGCTTTTGGACAGCGGCTTTATAGATAGCTTCAGATTTCTAAATCCTGATGTTACAGGTGCATACACTTGGTGGTCATATATGTTTAAGGCTAGAGAAAAGAATGTCGGATGGCGTATTGATTATTTCTTGGTATCTGAAGGTATTAGAGAAAGTATTAAGTCGGCTGGTATTCATAAGGACATAATGGGATCCGATCATTGTCCTGTCGAAATAGTACTTGATGATGAGCTAGTTAACTAAATATTTATTCCACATATGGACAAGGCTATTTAACACATATACACAGGTTAATCCACATTATCCACATAAAGTATGTCCACATTAGGGATTGATTGTGGATAAAACAGTTAATACGCATCAATATTAAGATAATGCGGGATGATTTTAGAGATTACTGTGGAAAACTTTTTTTGTTATATTGTAGAGTTGTGGAAAAAAAGAAACCATAATAGAAGTAATAATGTAAGGTTCGGGAGTTCAAAAACGAAACATTCTTCAGCGTATTGCAATGAAAGTCCGGGAAGTATTTGAAATATGCATTAGTGTAATATGAAAGTTGGAAAGTAATTGTCACATGCATTAGAGAAATAAATGATAGTTGGGAAGTAATTGTCACATGTTTTAGAAGTAATAATTGAAACAATTGTTTTAACCATGTGTTGTTTAGTGTATAATAAAAATGATTTGAGATGTGGGAAACTTGGAGAAGACAATGTTTGATAACTTTATTAGTGGTACTGTTAATGATTTTGAGATGAATGAAGCGGATGTTCGTAATTTACAGCCGCTCGTTCTGGCATATGTAGGTGATGCTATATATGAAGCATTTATTCGCACTATGCTTGTTACAGGGAAAAAGGCAAATGTGCATGTTTTGCATAAATCCTCTGTACAATATGTAAAGGCGAAGGCTCAGGCAGATATTATACACAGAATACATGATAGACTTACACAGGATGAACAGGATATTGTAAGGCGAGGTCGTAATGCTAAGTCTGCTACAGTACCAAAGAATGCGGATGTATCAGATTATCGCTATTCTACAGGGTTTGAAGCTCTTGTTGGATTTCTGTACTTGACAAATAACATTGCTAGATTAAAAGAAGTATTGAATTATTGTATTGAAACTGAATAGATTTATATTATAGAGGCTATATGTTAAGGATAAAACTATAGCCTATAATTATTTGTATAGAAATATGCAGTATTGGAGTAGGATAGAAGTGGATTTGGGACTTTTTTAGGGCAAAAACGAAATTTAGGTCCCCAAATTAGCGACCAAGCTGAGAAATTTGCAGTGTAAGACGATGATGGAATATAAATTGGGACTTTTTTAGGGCAAAAACCGCAATTTAGGTCCCAAAATTAGCGACCAAGCTGAGAAATTTGCAGTGTAAGACGATGATGGAATTAAAATTGGGACTTTTTTGGGGCAAAAAATGCATTTTAGGTCCAAAAAGTGCTGATCGAGCTTAGAAATTAGGGGTGTAAGACGAGGATAGAACTAAAGTTGGGACTTTTTAGGGCGAAAACCGCAATTTAGGTCCCAAAAATGATGATAGAGCTAAGAAATTAGGGGTGTAAGACGAGGATGGAATTAAAATTGGGACTTTTTTGGGGCGAAAAACGCAATTTAGGTCCCAAAAGTGATGATTGAGCTAAGAAATTTACAGTGTAAGACGAGGATGGAATTAAAATTGGGACTTTTTTTGGGCAAAAACGAAATTTAGGTCCCAAAAGTGATGATTGAGCTAAGAAATTTACGGTGTAAGAAGAGGATAGAATTAAAATTGGGACTTTTTTAGGGCAAAAACGCAATTTAGGTCCCAAAAGTAGTAGTGTGAGCAAGCCATCCCAGTATTCTAGGTAATTTACGATGCAATGCCAGCAGCCTAGGTAGTGCAGGCGAGCAAGCCCCACGAGTTAGGTAATATAGGTGATTATGGCAACAGCCTAGGTAGTGCAGGCGAACGGGTTAGGTAGTGTGGGAATGTAGTTCCAGCAGTATAGCCAGTTCGGGGGAAAATCCCAGTAGGGAGGGGAGCTGTGAAAGTAATCCTAACGGTTTATGTTAATATTGTCAAACAATCCCAAAGAGTTAAGTGATATAGGTATCTATCATGGCAATCTAGGCTATATTAGCAAGCAATACTAACAGGTTAATTAGTGTTAGCAATATATACAACATAGTTAAGATTAGCAATGTGATTTTTATAGATGGTAATAAGAGAGGGATAGGATTAATATGAGGAAGAATTATTCATCAGGAATGAATAGACAGAAAGATGGGACATCAAGGGATATGAGCAGGCAGAAGGATGGCGCATCAAGGGATATGAACAGACAGAAGGATGGGACATCAAGGGAAATGGGTAGACAGAAGGATGGTACATCAAGGGATATGAACAGACAGAAGGATGGCGCATCAAGGGAAATGGGTAGACAGAAGGATGGTACATCAAGGGATATGGGCAGACAGAAGGATGGTACATCAAGGGATATGAATAAGCAGAGAAGTGGTGCATCAAGAGATATGAATAGACAAAAGGATAGTACATTTAGAGACGCCAACAAACATAAGGATAGTGCATTCGGTGACACCAAGAGTTATAAGGATAGTAAATCCAGGGACACAAATAAACAAAGGGATGCTGCTTCAAAGGAGTTTAATAAAAATAAGGGTGGTAGAGGAAGATATGTAGACAGCACTCCTCAAAAAGGATATAGCAGAAAGCTGGATGAGCCGCAGGATAAGCTCCATGATGTGCCAGTTGATGTATTTGCAACATTTAATAATGAAATTAATGATGCAGATAAGCTTGAGGGCAGAAATTCTGTGCTCGAAGCACTCAAAGCAAATAGAACAATTAACAAGCTATTTGTTTCAAAGGGAGAAAAGGAAGGCTCTATTCGTCAGATATTAGCAATAGCAAAGCAGAAAGGCATCATTGTTACTGAGGTTGAAAGAAGTGCGCTAGACAGCATGTCATCAACAAAGTCTCATCAAGGCGTTATTGCATTTGTAGCAGTTAAGGATTATGTGAGTGTTGACGACATACTTTTGGCTGCAAAGGAAAAGGGAGAACAGCCTTTCATTATTATATTAGATGAAATAACAGATCCCCACAATCTAGGGTCAATTATGAGAACTGCAAATGCTGTAGGTGCGCATGGAATTATTATACCTAAGAGAAGGGCGATTGGCCTTACATCTACAGTTTCAAAGGCATCAGCAGGGGCAGTAGAATATGTACCTGTAGCAAGAGTTACAAATATTAATCAGACAATAGAATATCTCAAGAGAAATAACGTATGGGTGGTAGGCACAGATGCTACAGGAAGCAGAGCCTTCTATAATAGTGATTTGAAGGGTGCTACTGCTTTAGTAATAGGCAGTGAAGGAACTGGTATGAGTAAGTTAGTAAGGGAAAAGTGTGATTTTGTTGTAAATATACCCATGCAAGGGGAAATTAGTTCACTTAATGCATCTGTTGCGGCTGCTATTGTAATGTATGAAATTAAAAGACAAAGAGATAGAAGTCTAGATGGTAAATATTAGGAATTTGTCAAGCTGAGGCATATTGACATACTCAGGGTTGATGCTTATAATTTAATATATGTGTCTATTTTGGTCAGATAAATGGGGGCAATATTATTGAAGACAAATGTACAGGCCGAAGTTGAAGAAGCATACTGCGGTATGATAGACGAAGAAGTTATTCTTGATGCTAGAGAAGGCAATGAGATTGCGCTAGAGTATTTGATTAATAAATACAAAAGCTTTGTACGTGCTAAGGCACGAACATACTTCTTGATTGGTGCTGATAGAGAGGATATCATACAAGAGGGCATGATTGGATTGTATAAGGCTATCCGCGACTACAAGGGGGACAAGCTATCGTCTTTCCGTGCTTTTGCCGAGCTCTGCATTACTAGACAGATTATTACTGCTATTAAGACTGCCACCCGACAGAAGCATATTCCACTCAACTCGTATGTCTCTCTCAATAAACCTATTTTTGATGAGGAATCAGACAGAACGCTGATGGATATTATCAGTGAGGAAAGCATTTCTGATCCAGAGATACTTATGATAAATCGTGAGGAATTTCTTGGCATAGAGAACAAAATGGGTGAGATTCTGAGTTCTCTCGAGTGGGAAGTACTTACTCTGTATCTAGAGGGGAAATCCTATCAGGAAATTGCAGTAGAGCTTAAGAGGCATGTTAAGTCAATTGATAATGCACTTCAACGTGTAAAGCGCAAGTTGGAGAAATATTTGGAAGAACAGAAAGCACTGTTGACTAATGCTTAATGTATGTGCTATAATACAATCCGTTCTGGATTTTTTGATTATATTTTCCCGGTACATAATGCGGGTGTAGTTCAATGGCAGAACCTCAGCTTCCCAAGCTGATTGCGTGGGTTCGATTCCCATCACCCGCTCCAAGCTTTACAATAAGATGTATCGGCTTATTATATATTTAGTTGACAATAACGATTAATTGTATAGAAGATATAACCTATTGAAAACCTATATTAGGTTATAAATATTTTATGGTAACAAGCTTAGATACACAATTTTATATGCCCTCATAGCTCAGTCGGCAGAGCGCATCCATGGTAAGGATGAGGTCACCGGTCCGATTCCGGTTGAGGGCTCCAAAAAAAAATCACCTTCGATTTATTCGGAGGTGATTTTTTTTTGGGCCTACAACTGCAGTAACCCGAGCTATGAACTAATCTAGCCTGACTGCGCTCTGCCGGCAGAGCATGCGAAGTAAAAAACAAGCATTGCACGGAAGCGGAGCAACGAGGAGCGGAGCATATGAGATATGTGAGCACCGCAGGAGCGAAAGGTGACAAAGCAAGGCGAAGTTTTTTACGAGCAGTGCATTCATGGTAGGGGATGGGGTCATGTCCGATTCTGGTTGAGGGCTCCAAAAAAAATCACCTCCGATTTATTCGGAGGTGATTTTTTTTGGGCCTACAACTGCAGTAACCAGAGCTATGAACTAATCTAACGTGCTTGCGCTCTGCCGGTAGAGCATGCGAAGTAAAAAACGAGCAATGCAAGGAAGCTGAGCTACGAGGAGCGGAGCATATGAGATATGTGAGCACCGCAGGAGCGAAAGGTGACAAAGCAAGGCGAAGTTTTTTACGAGCAGTGCATTCATGGTAGGGGATGGGGTCATGTCCGATTCCGGTTGAGGGCTCCAAAAAATCACCTTCGATTTGTTCGGAGGTGATTTTTTTTGGGCCTATACCTGCATTCCCCCGAGCTATGAACTAACCCAACGTGCTTGCGCTTTGCCGGCAGAGCATGCGAAGTAAAAAACAAGCATTGCAAGGAAGCGGAGCTCCGAGGAGTGGAGCTTATAATTGCAGTAGTCTGGGCCATAACTAATCATTTTTATTCAATAAAATAACTACCCCCCAATAATTGACTTAATGTTATAAATACAATATAATTTGGTTATAATAAAAGTAAAGGGGTGATATTTATTGGAACGAAAAATAGTCAAAAAACTAATAGAGTGGAAACGAAGTCCTAACAGAAAACCATTAATTATACAAGGGGCAAGGCAGGTAGGAAAGACATATACCATTCTTACTTTTGGAAAGCAGTATTATAAATCTTGTGTATATTTCAATTTTGAAGATAACAAAGAGCTTGGGGCAATATTTGACCGTGACCTAAACCCTGAGCGACTGATAAAAGAGTTAACTGTGAAATCAGGTCAGTCTATATTAAAAGAAGATACCCTAATCTTTTTTGATGAAATTCAATCTTGTGAAAGGGCATTGACATCTTTAAAATATTTCAATGAAAATTCCAATAAATATCATATTATTGCTGCAGGAAGTTTACTTGGAGTAGCAGTTAATAGAGAAAGCTATTCCTTTCCTGTTGGAAAAGTAGACTTTTTGCCACTATATCCTCTTGATTTTGAAGAATATTTGAATGCATTAGGTAAAGGTGATTTTGTAGAACTGCTGAAAGAAAGTTTTGATAATAACACACCATTTTCTTTGCATGATACTGCAATGGATTTATATAAAACATATCTGCTAACGGGAGGTATGCCTGCTGCTGTTTTACAATATATCAGCAAAATGGATTTTGATTTCGTATTTGCTACTCAAAAATCAATAAATGATTCATATATTGCGGATATGGCCAAATATGCCACGCCAAATGAAACAACCAAAATTATGGCCGCGTTTGAGAGTATACCCGCACAACTTGCAAAGCAAAACAAGAAGTTTCAATACAAGCTGATAAGGTCAGGAGCCAAGGCAAACCAGTATGAAACTCCTATAGACTGGTTAAAGGCAAGCGGAGTAATAATTAAATGTCATAAAATAAATGAAGGAAAGTTACCATTAATGGCTTACTGTGACTTCGCATCCTTTAAGATATATCTAACAGATGTTGGATTGTTGTCTGCAAAATTTGATATACCACCAAATGCAATATTGAGCAATTTACCAGCTTTCGACAACTTCAAGGGTGCTCTTGCTGAAAACTATGTTGCGGCAGCACTTGCTGCAAATGGGCATACATCATATTATTGGGAGAGCAATGGAAAAGCGGAGGTAGATTTTATACTTCAATTGAAAAATGGTGATATTATTCCTGTAGAAGTAAAGTCAGGGGATCATACTAAAGCTAAAAGTCTTATGGTTTTTAATCAAAGATATCAGGCACCGTACTCAATCAGAATTTCAGGCAAGAATTTTGGATTTGCTAATAATATTAAGTCAGTACCACTATATGCTGTATTTTTAATCTAGCTAAATAAGAAATATTTTTCCATCGCAAATGAGTAATATCTAATTGCATCCAGCTCCCACTCCAAATGGGCTTAAATGGGTTGTGAGAAGAAATAGCATTCATGGATTTGTCGTGTAACCATGTAAAAACCCATGTTATAGAATATTCATAATGTGTTATAATTACAATATGTGTATATTTAATAATAAGCATTAGTAAGGAGGGAATTAAATGAGTGTTTTAATTATTAATACTGAAATACAATCTATAGTTCAGGATATAGCATCTCTTTATGCCCCAACAAAAATAATACTTTTTGGATCTCAAGCAAAGGGTACGACGAATCCTAAAAGCGATATAGACCTATGTATTATAAAAGATACCAATGATAAAAGAAGCTTATTAACCGATATGTATTTAAATATAAACTGCAATAAACCGTTTGATTTAGTGCTATATACTCCATCTGAATGGGAAAGTTGTATTAGAGATTCAACAAGCTTCGCATACTTAATCAATGAGAAAGGTAAGGTATTATATGGTTGATAGTTTACGATATAAGGATTGGGTAGAAAAAGCTCAAAGGGATATCAGAGCGGCTAAAGTTTTAAAAGAAAACTCTTGTGGTAATGATATCGTTGCTTTTCATGCTCAACAAGCAATTGAAAAAGCATTAAAAGGTTACTTATTAAAAGAAACTGGTAAAATAGTTGAGGGACATAGTTTGATTTATCTTTGTAAGAATGCTGCTCAAACTAATAGCAAATTGAAATCCAAGCTCAAGGACTGTGCATTTGTAAACCAGTACTACATAGAGACAAGATATCCAGCTGACGCACCTCTTATTGTAACCGATGAAGAAGCAAATGAATGTATTTCAATATCTGAACAAATTTATGCTATTATACTTGAAAATCTATAGATACTCATCTAAATGTAAATGACATACTTTTCGTGTCACTAAAATTCACACATATCCAGCCCCCTGCTTCCAAATGGGTTTAAATGGTTTTTTTCACCTTGAATAATACCTTGTTTTTACAAATACAAATCCTTGACCTGACATTAAAGTATTCCAAGGATTGAATAAAACCTAAAAAGTTCTCGAACCCCAAGCATGGTAAGGGATGAGCATTAACCCTCACATAAAAGTTCTCGAGTGAATACCATGTAATACAAGAGATTTTATTAATGGGGGTATTTACATGGGATATTATGTTAATGTTGAGCCGAATGTAAAAATTTATGTGGAGGATATTAATCCGGAAGGAACAAAAACAATCTTGTTCATTCACGGATGGCCGGGTAACCATAATTTGTTCGAATATCAATTCAACCAATTGCCCAAAATGGGGTACAGGTGTATCGGAATGGACATCAGGGGGTTCGGCTTATCGGACAGACCCTGGACAGGTTACGATTATGACCGATTGTCAGATGATGTCAGAAGTGTGGTTGACGCACTCAAATTGCAGAATTTTATACTAGGGGGACATTCAACGGGTGGAGCCATTTGCATCAGGTATATGTCAAGACATAAAGGTTATGGTGTATCTAAACTTGCTCTTTTTGCCGCAGCGGCTCCTAGCCTTGTCCAGCGACCATATTTTCCATATGGCTTGCAAAAACAAGCTGTAATTAACATCATTCAAGGTACATATAACGATCGGCCCAATATGCTTAGGGGGTTTGGAAATATGATTTTTTATAATCCTGTTTCTGTCCCGCTTTCAGATTGGATTTTTCAATTGGGGCTACAGGCAGCCAGCTGGTCGACCGCAGCTATAGCAAACACGTGGCTGGGTGAAGAAGAGCTATTTAATGATCTGAAAACAATAAATGTTCCAACGCTAATCCTTCACGGTATTAATGATCAGGTCTGTCTATATCCATTGGCTATAGCACAAAAGAACAGTATCAGAAATTCCAAGCTTGTACCATTTGAAGCGTGTGGCCACTTCCTGTTCTATGACCAGCGTGACAGGTTCAACAAGGAATTAGTACAATTTATGGAAGCATAAGGATTGGTGAATAATAATTCAGCTTTGTGTTAATGGGCAGTCTATTACGGCTTTAATGTGGGGCGGCGAAATCTTTCTTCTGTGTCGTCGCCCTAGAACTGCAATCTTTCGAATACAACGCTATAAGGAAGTTTCAATGGCAAAAGTAGCTCTGAATTATTGTCACACTATATATGCTGTTAATAACCTATTTATAGGGCAGAAGACGCATGTATCCTCAAGATACCAAATTAATTTAGGGGAACGCCAAGAGTTTCAATCCTCATGTGGAATCATTGTATCAACTGGACTTGGCTCAATTGGCTGGTTTTAGAGTATACTAGCGGTGCAACAAATATAGTGAACGGAAGTACAGATTCTAAGACATTGATATTAAGCAATATTTGAGATAAAATAACTATAAATTAAACGCCTATAAAATAAAATATGGCTTAATTTAGAATACTATTTATGGAGCTGATAACTTTGGAAGAATTAATTAATAAGATTTTATCATTTAGGGACGAGCGAGATTGGAAACAGTTCCATACTCCTGAAAATTTGGCTAAATCAATAATGATAGAGGCTGCTGAATTATTAGAGAATTTTCAGTGGAACAACTGCTTTGATAAAGAAAAGTTAGTAGAAGAATTGGCGGATGTAATGATATATTGTGTACTGATGGCGGATTCATTAGAAGTTGATATTACTAAAATAATCGAAGAAAAGCTTAGAAAGAATTCGGCTAAGTATCCAGTTGAAAAAGCAAAGGGAAACAGTAAAAAATATACTGAATTAGCATAAAGGTGATTTATGATTGTATATGAAGCTACTAAACAAGAGTTTATGGGACATGTTGAAAGAGATGAGATTGCAGTAAAAATATATGAATCTTATAAAGCAAAGATTGGGCGAACTGCTGAAAGTGAAATAAACTCTTGGAATAACTCAATGAATTATATGTATAAAGTTCTCAATACACCAGAAATACCTAATGACTCGGGAATTGCTATTGAGTATAAAATACCAGCATCTTCTAGAAGGATAGATTTTATGTTATCTGGACTTAATGAAGATGAAAGAAATTCTGCAGTAATTATTGAGTTAAAGCAATGGGATAAAGTAGAGGCTATTACAGACAAGGATGGTGTTGTTAAGACACCCTATGCTGGGAGGCAAATTACAGCTCATCCATCATATCAGGCATGGTCATATGCACAGCTAATTTCTGAATATAACGAATCAGTTCAGCATGAAGGAGTTTGTTTATATCCATGTGCTTATTTGCATAATTATTTCACCAAGAATAATGATCCACTAACTCATGATGTATATATGGATTATATTGAAAAGGCTCCAGTATATTCAAAAGGTGAGGTCTTTAAGCTGCGTGAATTTATTTTAAGATATATAAAAAAACCAGATTATAAAAAGACACTTTATATTATTGAAAACGGTAAAATCAGACCATCAAAGTCTTTGCAGGATAGTTTAGTGAAAATGCTTAATGGGAACCCAGAGTTTATTATGATAGATGATCAGAAGGTTGTCTATGAAACAGCTCTTGAAATGGCCAGAAGCTCATATCGTTACGGAAAGAAACAGGTGCTCATAGTAGAGGGGGGACCTGGAACTGGCAAGTCAGTACTTGCTATTAATTTATTAGTTAAACTTACTTCTGAAGATATGGTTTGTCAGTATGTAACTAAGAATAGTGCTCCGAGAGAAGTGTATTCACAAAAATTGCAGAGTGAATATAAAAGGACTTATATTGATAATCTTTTTAAAGGCTCAGGAGTATTTTATGAAGCAGATAAAAATGAGTTTGATGTATTAATTGTTGATGAAGCGCATCGTTTGGGTGAGAAATCTGGTTTATTTAAAAATAAAGGAGAAAACCAGACCAAAGAAATAATAAATGCTGCTAAGCTTTCGGTGTTTTTTATTGATGAATATCAGAAAATAAGTACTTCTGACTTTGGAAATAAGCAGGATATTTATAAGTATGCAAGCATGAATAAAGCACAAGTAGTGGAAATGAAATTAGAATCGCAATTTAGATGTAATGGGTCAGATGGATATCTTGCATGGTTGGATGATGTGCTGGAGATTGGTAATACTGCTAATTTTGATGGATTTGAATTTGATTATGATTTTAGAGTAATTGATGACCCTAACCACCTTAGGCAATTAATTGAGCAAAAGAATAAAATAAATAACAAGGCAAGATTGGTTGCTGGCTACTGTTGGGATTGGATTACTGAGGGTAAAGATGACAGCAGTATATATGACATATGTATTGAAAAATATAATTTTAATATGAGTTGGAATTTAAGTAATTCAACTTGGGCTATAGATAAGGATTCCGTTAATCAGGTGGGGTGTATACATACTTCACAAGGTTTGGAATTTGATTATATTGGGGTGATTATAGGAAATGATATGCAATATGATGGAGGAAGGGTTGTTACTGATTTTACTAAAAGAGCAAAAACTGATAAGTCTCTAAACGGTATAAAAAAGATGTATAAGGAAGATAAGGATGAGGCTTTGAAAACTGCAGATCAAATAATCAAAAATACATATAGAACTTTAATGACAAGAGGACAAAAAGGTTGTTATATATATTGTGTTGATGAAAAGCTTAGGGATTACTTTAAAGATAGGCTGAATAGATTTTATAAACCTATTGAGTATTCATCTGAAGCAAATTATTCATCTGGGACACACTGTAGAGATAGGGCTGCAGAAGATCAAACAGAATATGAGTAAGCCAGAAGACCAGGCTTATTAATTAATAAACAGAGCAAAAGCGTTGACATATCCAGCCAGTACGGATATATTTGCACAATAATAAATCATTTGTTATTTTCGCCTGTATTTGATGATCTTGGCAATCTAGAGTGTATTATTTTCTCTTATAATCTGAAGGCCATACACCTGTCTCTTTTTTGAACAGTCTGCTGAAGTATAGAGGGTCTGAGTAGCCTACCTGGATGGCAATTTCTTTACATAAAATGCCAGACTGAGATTCAAGCAACTTCTTAGCTTTTTCAATTCTAAGATTTGTAAGGTATTCGGTCGGAGATATGCCTTTGGAATCCTTAAAAAGCTTACTTAGATACGAAGGGACAAGACCGAACCGGTCAGACAAAACGGTATTTGTAATAGGCTCGGATATGTTTTCTTTAAGGTATTTTTCTATCTGTAAAACAATCGCTGGTGCTTTTGATTTCTCATCTTCTTTTAAATTCTCTATTAATGCAGCTTCGCGTGAAGAATTATGTAACTTTTTACTTTCCATCATTTCTGATATTTTCGATAGAATACGATTAATCTCGGGCTTGGATACGGGCTTCAGGATATAATCAAAAGCGCCGTATTGTAATGATTTACGGGCATAATCAAATTCCTGGTATCCACTCAATACAACAATTATTATATCAGGGTGCTTTTCTGAAAGGTATGACATCAAGTTGAGTCCATCCATAACCGGCATTCTGATATCAGTAAAAACTACATCCGGCAGGTCCTCGTTCAATAAATCAATTGCTACCTGTCCATTGAATGCTGTTGAGATAACCTTAAATTCTGAATTTTGAGTTTCAATAATGTTGGCAAGGCTTCTTTGCAATGGGGGTTCGTCTTCTACAATCATAACCTTATACATTTATAGTTCCTCCAATGGTTATTTTTGTTCCTTGAGGTAAATTATTATCTGTACGGAATATAAAGCTGTCCGTATATACAAGCTTTAGTCTTATTATTGTATTGACAAGGCCAAGACCGCCGAGTTTCATATCATGGATATTTTCTGAAGGATTTTTCGTAAAATTCTCTGCTTTGTTCATTATCCTTTCAAGAATATGTTCTTCAATACCTATACCATTATCAACAACATCAATATACCAGTTTGAAGCAATAGTGTAAATATTTATTTCTATATTCCATGGAGGTAGAATGTCCGAAAAGCCATGTTGAAAACAATTCTCCAAAATAGGCTGTAATATAAGCTTGGGTACCTTGACAGAGAGTGTTTCTTCGCTAAATTTTATTTTATACTCAAAATAATTTTCATATCTTACTTTCATAAGTTCAAGGTAGTTTCTTGCATGCTCAAGTTCATCATAAATAGTAATGTTAGAATCACTAAAATTCGAGGTATACCGAAGCATTGATGAAAGCTTCTTGCATATTTCGGGGACACGTTCACTACCGGTTTCCTGCCCGGCGGCACTGATTATAGAGAGTATGTTATAGAGAAAATGAGGGTTTACTTGGGATTGGAGCGCAAGCTGGTGGGCTTTTACTTCTTGGGTAATTGAAGTTTTAAGCCTGGAAAACATTTTATTGAAGGAGTCATTTAATTGATATATCTCGTTGCTGTTACTGCTATTGCTTATATCGACTGACAGATTGTTCAAACTGACCGCTCGGATAGACTGGTTTAATTGCCTTAAAGGTTTTACCAATTGGTTTGATATTGTAAATATTGCAGCCAGCGATATCAGGATTAGGCTTATTCCAACAAGAATCATGGTTATTCCTGTAACTCTTGATGCTGCATAGATACTATTCTCAGATTGCTTGAAAACCAGGTTCCAACCGGAATAGGGAAGCTTACAATACGATAAAAGAGAATTGTCTTTATTGTAGACTATTACCTTTTCGTTTGCATGGCTTTGTTCCAAAATTTCCTTGTAGAATCCTGTTTTGCTGGCTTCTATATTATATGGAAATACAGGCTCTCCTGTTTCTGAGAAAAGAAATGCCTCGATATCACTTAAATTGCTCCATACATTCTCAAATTTACTTGCAGGCTGTTGTGTTTCTACAAAACCATATACAACATCTGTAAATGGATCCTTTACCAGACGAAGGATGGATACGAGCATTTGCTCATTGCTGTCAGACCAAAAATCAGAATGAGGAGGCATAATGATTCTATGCTTAGAATTGGACAATAAAGTAGTATGGTAATTGGATATATTTATTTTGGAAAGGTAATCCTTACTGACAGCTGCTGAATCGGGAAGAATTCCATAGTTAAAAAAATCACCGCTGAAACTGAAAAGACTTATTCTTGCTACGGAGACATTGGGACCATTTATTGATAAAAGTGTATCTTTCAAACTTTTAGAGCTTTCAAAGTCGGTTTCAAAGTAGTTTTGGTATTCTGTATCCGTATGATTAATTTTTGCAAAAGCTTGGATAATGGTGGGGTTTTGCATAATCTGTATTGTGACTCTATCCATGTTTTCCAGTATACCGTCTATTTGCTCTGACGTTTTTAGTGTCAGTTGCTTAAGGTTTTCAACTGCACGGTCCCTGGATGTATTTGCAATATAAATATATAAGAAGACAAGTGATAGTGAGATTATCAATGTAATCAGTAGTGAATAGTAAATAAACAGTTTTGTTTGGAATTTAATCTTGTAAGACATTATTATCACCATCCCGAAATGATTATAACATATAAATAAAATTTCGTTGATAGACTTTTACAAAAGTCCATTATGATTTTAGTTTTGTCCATTTATCTATTTATCGCCACAAGTATAATAAGTATAGAGGCGCCTAAAATTTAAAATTTTTCCTGTTAGTAAGAAATATGGACTTTGAAAAAATAGAACCCCTCGCGCAATATATAAAAGTGTGCCAGACATCACAAATAAAGGCGCAAATCAATATACGGAGGGTATCTAAAGTGAATTGGTTAAGCGATAAAATACAGTAAATGAAAGAATTATTAGGAGGATTTCTTTATGAAAAAGAATTATGTCCAAAAAGCACTTATATGGGTAATAGTATTCACGCTTGTTTTAGGTCTTACTGCTTGTGGAAAATCCGGCGAATCAGTTACAACAGCATCATCAGTCGAAAGCAGTGCCTCAACCGTTGCTGCAACTCAGGAGTCAGTCAAAGAGGTAGAAAAGACTCCGGCTACAATATCCTTTATGATTCTCCAATCTTGGCTTAAGGATCCTATGAAGGATATATTCGAGCAGATTAAGAACGTTGAAAAAATCACAGTAGATTTGCAGGTAATTCCTGATTCACAGTTCAGCCAGTTGATAAAGACAAAGGTTGCCTCCGGTGAAGCTCCGGATCTTGTTTCACAGAATTCTCAGCAGCTTCTTGTATTAGGAGCAGAGAATTTCGCGGATCTGAGCTCCGAACCTTGGGTAGACCGTTTGAGCATGCCAAATACTATAAAGAATGATGACGGCAAAATACAGATGTTTCCTCTGAAAGGTTATTCATACTTTGGTGGTGTATGGTATAACAAAAAAATATTCAGTGATCTAGGAATAACACCAAATCCGGCTACATATGATGAATTTCTTGCTATTGCCGATAAAATAAAGAACAGCGGCAAGGATATAACTCCTATTTACATGTCTGACAAGGATTCATGGACAAGTCAGATATTCTGTGCGGGTGCATTCTCAATAGCACTGAATCCGAATGAGAAGGATATTACCTCGAAAATATATAAGAATGAGCTCAAGCTTACTGATGTACCTGAATTGAAGAAAGCAGTGCAGGATTACTTGGACCTGTATAGTAAAGGCTATACAAACAAGAATCATTTGAGTGCAACCTGGGATATGGCAAAAGAAGCCCTTGCAAATGGTAATGCTGCTATGGTTATTAACGGAGACTGGATTGTCAATGATATCAAAGCAAACTGGCCGGATAAACTTCAAGATATAGGTCACTTTGCTCTTCCATATAATGACAAGGAAATTGTCAATATCGGAAAGGATATTCAATCTTTATTTGTGGCAGCCAACTCTAAAAATCTCGAAGCAGTTAAGAGATTCTTGAATGCTTATAGCCAGCCTGAATATCAAAATAAATATTATACAACAAATCCAGCTCCTGTTGCCGCATTTAAAGATTGTGACGGTGGACAGGTGGAGGAGGTTATTAAACAGTCTGTAGAAAAGTATGTGACTACTGGCAAGTCAGTTTATGAATTCCCAGATTTAATGCCTGAGGCTTACAGTGCTTATACTGATAGCTTTATGTTGAACCTCGGTGCAGGATCAGTCGGCAAGAAGAGTGCGGATGATATTCTCATAGAATACCAACAAAAATATGAAGAAATCATGAAAGTTAAAAAAATGCCGGGTTGGTAAGAGAGATAAAAATATTGATTTGAGGATAGGGAGTCAGTGTAGTAATACTGACTCCCGAATACTTTAGTTGCGGCTGTAAGTCGCGGAATGTTTAATCCCACATGAATTTAATATCTAGGAGTGTTGCATACATGAAGACAAAAGGCACGAACATATACCCATATTGGTTATCATTTCCTGCATTAGGTGTTTATTCTGTATTCTATGTTTTACCGCTGGTTGCCGCCCTTGCATTAAGTATTACTGATTGGAATGCCATGAGGTTTTGGGAGCCGGAATTTGTTGGAATAGATAATTTTTTGAATTTTTTTACTGATAAAAACTTTTTTGTAGCTTTAAAAAACACTTTTCTTATAGCAGGGGTTACCACAATAATGAAAACACTCATAGGCTTTCTGTTAGCCCTGGCACTTATCAAGCCATTAAAAACCAGAAATCTTATGAGAACAGTATATTTCATGCCTGCTGTTTATAGTTCAGTGCTTATTGGATTGATATTCACTTCTATTTTCAGGATGGATGGGCTTTTTACAGATATGGTACATCTCATGGGTTTGAATGGGGTTGACGTTGATTGGCTTGGGAACCCGGACTATTCCCTATATGTAATCATGTTTACTGAAATATGGCAATGGAGTGGTTATTCCATGATTATATTTATTGCAGGGCTTCAATCAATTCCCAAAGAATACTATGAGGCATCTGAAATTGATGGAGCTTCCAGCTTTCAACAGATGTGGAATATCACAATCCCAATGCTTACTGCAGCGTTTAACTTATGTATAACAATTGCACTCATTGGCGGGTTGAAAATTTTTGCTACCGTATTTGTACTGACAAATGGCGGACCTGGTTTCGAGACCGACGTATTGGCGAGATACACATATATGACATTTGGACAAGGCTTATATGGCAAAGCTTCGGCTATTTCACTGGCTCAATCGATAATCATTATTATATTTTCTCTTACACTCAACAGTTGGATGAAAAGAAAGGAGGTGGAACTGTGATGAAATGGAGAAAAAAAGTATCCAGGTATATCCTTGAAATATTCATAATACTTTTAAGTGTAATCATCGTCGCACCCTTGCTGATCATGGTATTCGGATCATTCAAAGACTCTACTGAGGCAGCCAAGGCAGCCTTAACGCTTCCTGTGGAATGGAAGTTTGACAACTATTTATTTGTCATCAAGGAAGGTGGCATGGGAAGGGCTTTTATCAATAGTGTACTTATAACTTTTTTTTCAGTTTTCTTCACAGTGATACTTTCATCTTCTTGTGGATACATACTTTCACGCAGAAAGACTAGGACGTCCAGAGGCATATATTATTATATATTCATAGGTATGGTTGCTCCTTATCAGATTGTCACCACCTTCATTCTGTTCAGGATATTGGGGATTTCCGGATATGCTTCAGTTATAACGCTATATGTCGCAATAAATTTGCCGTTCAGTGTGATTCTTTACGAAGGTTTTGTAAAATCCATACCGTCTGATATAGATGAGTCCGCTGTAATCGATGGCTGCGGGCCTTTTAGGGCATTCACTCAAATAATTTTTCCGCTACTGAAGCCTGTTACAGTTACTAATATAATAACTGTTGCGATGGCTGTATGGAATGAATTTGTGATACCGCTCTTCCTGCTATCTTCCGCAAGGCATTGGACTCTTCCCCTTACGGTCTATAATTTCTTCGGTCAATATTCATCGAACTGGAATTATGTTTATGCCAACCTTGTGCTAACTGCCTTACCAATAGTTATCTTATATTTATTCTTGCAGAAGTACATTATAGCGGGGATGACTGCTGGAGCGGTAAAGAGCTGAGTGCAACATGCTGCGATATAGACGGAGCGTATAAAATATTATATTAAAAATGGAGATATGACTGATATGACAGGTAAAAGAGGAATAGTTCTATTGAATGACGACCTAAATTTACATTGGATAAAATGGATGAAGGAAGCTGGATTGAATGTACTTGCATTGCATGACCTTTCAACCAGGGATTTTGACTGTATAGAGAAAACGATTCAAAATATCCAATCTGACAATGGGAAAAAGCTGATTTCCATGGCGATTGAAGAAGGAATTGATATAGAATATGAAATGCATGCGCTATCCTGGCTGTTGCCCAGAAGCGAATTTGTTAAGCATCCTGAATGGTTTAGGGAGGATGAACATGGAAATCGTGTACCGCAAAACAACATGTGTATATCAAACAGAGATGCTCTGGATGTAATAAGCGAAAACGCTATCAAGCTTGCACAGCTGTTGCCCCCTACCACCAACAACTACTACATGTGGGCAGATGATGCAGAAAATGCGTCTTGCCACTGTGAGCAGTGTAGGAAATTTACTGGTTCTGAACAAAATTTGATCATGATGAATGCAATACTCAAGGGCTTGAAAAAAGTAAATAGTAATGCAAAATTGCCTTTCCTGGCTTATGCCGATGTGCTTGAGGTACCAAAGAGAATCGAGCCGGAGGAGGGTATATTTCTAGAATTTGCTCCCATTAAAAGGCGTTTTGATAAATGCATAAATGATATAGATACACAGGAAAACTTTAAATATAAGACTGTATTTGAAGAAATGCTCAGCTTTTTTGATCCGAAACATGCACATGTACTGGAGTATTGGCTGGATGCATCTATGTTTTCAAATTGGCAAAAACCAGCAGTGAAAATACCTTTCTACAATGAAGTATTTTTGAGGGATGTTGACTATTATTCAAGCAACGGCATCGATTTTATTACTTCCTTTGGCGCATTTATTGATGAAGAGTATTATAACGCACATGGAATTCCGCCAGTAATGGAGTATGGTAAAGGGTTGGCAGGAATTTGAGGGAGTAGGAATATTAGTTGTTAAAACAATGAGCAACCTTTAATAGGGTTGATTTGAAAATTAAAGTTATTTAAAGAGTTGTAAGGAGTGATAAAGGCAGTGCACCCCAAGCGTTAGACAAAAAACTAATGATGGGGGTGCACTTTATTGTATGTTTCAACTTTGAAGATAACAAAGAGCTTGCTGCTATATTTGACCGTGACCTAAACCCTATTTAGTAGTAATACACCGTTTTCTATGCATAATACGGCAATGGTTATTACAAAACTTATTGCTACGCATCGTATACTATACTATTGTCCCCCTGAAAATTATGGTATATAATGGGATATAATGTTATACGTGGATTTAGTGAGAGATATGCCGTTAATATATTCAGATAGAAATCAAAATGCAAACAGAATCCCTAAATAGCATGAAAACTTATGTGATATTATCCATAGACTTTGCTTTTTACATCTAAAAGTTAAAGATTTTAATAATTGCGGAGAGATATATGGGTTCAATTGCTTTTATTGATACGGAGGTAGATGCAAACAGCGGAAGAGTATTAGACATAGGGTGTGTTAATGATAACGGAGCGTTATTTCATTCACACTCTATTCATGATTGCTATAATTTTATAAGAGATTGCGAATATATTTGTGGACACAATATTATTAACCACGATCTAAAGTATCTTTGCCAGGCTGATAGTAGATTTGGGTTCTATGACATTAATGTGATAGATACTTTGTTTTTTTCTCCTCTTTTATTCCCTGCAAGACCCTATCATGCCTTAGTTAAAGATGATAAGTTACATGCTGATGATATAAATAATCCACTTAATGATTCAGTAAAGGCAAGGAATTTATTCCATGATGAACTAGCTGCCTTTCAAAAACTTGATAATTCGCTTAAGCAAATTTTTTATTATCTGCTCAAGGACAAAACCGAATTTAGAGCTTTTTTTAAATATATAGGATACGGTCAGGGAGCATTATATAATCTAAAACAACTATTGTCTATTAATATTGAAAAGCAAATACATGAGAGATTTGGTTCTCTGATTTGTATTAATTGTGACCTGTCAAAGATTATAGTAAACTACCCGATAGAATTATGCTATTGTCTGGCACTGATAAATATAGATAATAGATATTCAATAATACCTCCGTGGGTAACAAAAAACTATCCAGAGATTAACAAAATTATGTTTTTGCTAAGAAGTAATCCCTGCTTAATAGGGTGTGATTATTGTAATAGTGCTTTAAATATTTATAAGGGGCTTAAGGATTTCTTTGGTTATGATTCATATAGAACTTACGCTGGTGAACCACTGCAGGAGAAAGCTGTTCAAGCAGCTGTAGATAATAAATCTATACTTGCTATTTTCCCAACTGGTGGTGGAAAATCAATTACTTTTCAAGTCCCAGCGCTGTTAAGTGGAATTAGCACCAAGGGGCTCACTGTAGTTATATCGCCACTTCAGTCATTGATGAAGGATCAGGTTGATAATCTTGAGAAGTTTGGTATTACAGAGGCCGTTGCTATAAACGGTCTACTCGATCCGATTGAACGTGCTAATGCATTTGAACGTGTAGAAAACGGCTCAGCATCTCTGCTTTATATTTCTCCAGAATCCTTAAGATCAAAGACCATCGAACACCTTTTATTGGGTAGAAATGTTGTTCGCTTTGTTATTGATGAGGCGCACTGTTTCTCTTCATGGGGGCATGACTTTAGGGTTGATTATTTATATATTGGTGATTTTATTAAAAATCTTCAGCAAAAGAAAAATATTAAGGAGCCTATTCCTGTATCGTGTTTTACTGCTACAGCTAAACAAAAGGTTATTCAGGATATAAGAGACTATTTTAGGGATAAATTATCAATAGAGTTTGAATTATTTTCATCTAGTGCAGCTAGAACAAACCTTCGGTATAAGATTTATCAGGGGAAGGATGAGGAAACAAAATATAATAAGGTCAGAGAATTATTAGAAGAGAAGAAATGTCCCTCCATAATTTATGTATCAAGGACAAGTAGAGCGGATAAGTTAGCTAACAAATTAAGAGAGGATGGGTACGAGGCTAGCTCTTATCATGGAAAAATGGACAAAAACAAAAAGACAGAGAACCAAAATGCGTTCATCTCAGGTGATGTACAGATTATGGTTGCAACGTCTGCATTTGGCATGGGTGTGGATAAGAAGGACGTTGGAATGGTTATTCATTACGAGATTTCAGACTCTCTTGAGAATTATGTTCAGGAGGCTGGTAGAGCCGGTAGAGATGAAAAAATCACTGCTGACTGCTTTGTACTTTTTGACGACGAAGACCTAAATAAGCATTTTATTCTATTGAATCAAACTAAGTTAAATTTTATAGAAATTCAACAGGTTTGGAGAGGGATTAAAGCTATAACTAAAGTTCGTTCCAGAGTTTCTCAGTCGGCACTAGAAATTGCTCGTCTTGCAGGATGGGATGAGAATATTGATAATATAGAAACAAAAGTTAAAACTGCTATTTTAGCCTTGGAAGAGTCAGGATATATTAAGCGTGGTCAAAATATGCCAAGGGTTTATGCTGATAGTATTATGGTCAAGACTGCTAAACAGGCAAGTGATAAAATACGAACGTCAAACCTTCTAGATGATAAGGAAAAGGAAAACGCTGTAAGAATTATGGCAAAGCTAATATCTAGTAGAAGCAGAAAGAGCACAAGGGAGCAGGGGGCAGAGGATCGCGTAGATTATATCGCTGATATCTTGGGATTAGAGAAATCAGAGGTAATACATATTGTTAATGTTTTAAGAGAAGAGAATATTCTAGCTGATATGAAGGACTTAAGTGCATTTGTTATTCAAAGGGAAAATAAGTCTATTAGCGTATTGAAATGCTATAATCAATTAGAAATGTTTTTAGCTACTAGAATTAAAGCAGAGAACGAAAGATATAATCTGAAGGAGCTAAACGAGGAAGCGGAGAGAAATGGTTTTGAATCAACACCAAATAAGCTAATCGACATTTTAAACATATGGTCCATAAAGAACTGGATAAGGAAGCAAAATCAGTATTCTAAGGATTGTATGGCAATTAGCCTACAGTATAGTACAGAAGAATTACAGGAAAAAATAGAAGACCGATATGCAATAGCTCAATTTATTTTGAAATACCTTTATAGTAAGGTCAGCAAGGAGCAATCCAGCCAGGATGATGTGCTTATAGAGTTTTCAGTCTGTGAATTAAAGAATGAATATGAACGAGAGTTATCCTTAGTTAAGAAGGCTATAAAGCTGGAGGGAATTGAGGAAGCGTTGTTTTATTTAAGCAGGATTGGAGCAATAAAAATAGAAGGTGGATTCTTAGTTACTTATAATGGTATGGACATTCAAAGGATAGAGAAGGATAATAGGCGGCAATATAAGTTAGAAGACTACCAAAAGCTAAGCCAATACTATGAAAATAAGATCCAACAAATACATATAGTTGGGGAATATGCGAAAAAAATGTTATCAGATTACGAAGGAGCCATTACATTTGTTAATGATTATTTTCAGCTTAATTATTCGTCTTTTTTAGGGAAGTACTTTAGAGGAAGCAGACAAAATGAGATTAAACAAAATATCACTCCTGCAAAGTTTAAACAGCTTTTTGGTGAGTTGTCACCTACACAGCTTAAGATAATTAATGATAAGGATTCACGTTATATCGTGGTCGCTGCAGGACCTGGCAGCGGCAAAACCAGAGTGTTGGTTCATAAGCTTGCTTCATTATTTTTTATGGAAGATGTGAAACATGAGCAGCTTCTTATGCTCACATTTTCACGTGCAGCTGTTACTGAATTCAAGAGCAGACTCATTAGACTAATCGGAAATGCAGCTAATTATATAGAGATTAAGACCTTTCATTCATATTGCTTTGACCTAATGGGTAGGGTAGGCAGTATTGAGAAAACGGACGATATAATAAAAACGGCAATTAATAGAATTAAAAGTAATGAAGTTGAGAGGGGAAGAATTACAAAAGCTGTATTGGTAATTGATGAGGCTCAGGATATGGATGCAGAGGAATATGAGCTTATCGAAACATTAATGGACTATAATGAGGACATGAGAGTAATAGCTGTTGCGGACGATGACCAAAATATTTATGAGTTTAGAGGTTCAAGCTCCAAATATATGGAGCGACTAATTGTCGATAGAAACGCTACTATGCATGAACTTATAGATAATTATAGAAGCAGGGCAAACCTTGTTGAGTATACTAATAACTTCGTAACAAAAATAACTAACAGACTCAAGCAGTCTACTATTAATGCTATCCGCAGTGATAATGGAACTATTAAATTAACAAAGCATTCTAGTAATAGCATTGTAATTCCTTTAGTTAATGATGTTTTATCAACAGACCTAACAGGAACAACATGTATTCTCACAGAAACAAATGACCAAGCACTTCAGATATTTGGGGTGCTATTGGAAAGGGGCATCAATTCAAAGCTTATGCAATCCAATGATGCTTTTAATTTATATAATCTACTGGAGCTTAGATGCTTTCTACACTATTTAAAGGGAGACGGTGCGGTCTTTACCATTAGTGATGAAAACTGGACTGCATCAAAGAATAGGTTCATAAAGGAGTTTAAAGTTACGCCTAATTTTGAGGTGTGTGTAAATCTTATTGCTACATTTGAGAAGACAAATACCTACAATAAATATTTGTCAGACTTAGAAGCGCTTATTAGAGAGTCTAAACTTGAAGATTTTTATGGGCAGGACTCGGAGACTATTGTTGTATCAACCATTCATAAAGCAAAGGGTAAGGAATTCGATAATGTATTTTTAATGCTGGATCAAGTCAAGTGCAATACCGATGAGGATAAAAGAAAGCTATATGTCGCGATGTCTAGAGCTAAAAACCTTATGAGTATTCACTATAATGGAACATATCTTGATAATATTGCTGCTTATAATCTGATAAAAAAATTTGATAAATTCACTTACCCTGAAACAGAGAAGATGATAATCCAACTAAGCTTTAGGGATGTATGGTTAGATTGCTTTGAATCTCAGCAAGCACGAATAAGAGATATATCTCCTGGATGTTGGATGGAGGTTGTTTGCGAGGGAGTTTCATTTAAAGGTACAATAGTACTCAAATTTTCAAAGCAATTCAATGAACGATTGAGTAAACTAAACCAAAGAGGTATTTTACCCAAATATGCTTGTGCAAAATATATAGTGCTGTGGAAAAAAGAAGGTACTGAAAAGGAAATAAGGGTAATCCTTCCTGAGATCCACTTTTTTAAGGAAACGACCAAAATATAACGTTTGGATATGACTATAATAATAGGTTGGTTTCAGTAAAAAATACTTTGAATGAAACCACAGCCTGCACATAGGATATTAATGGTCCTTTCCAAGTTTATATAATAAAAGCTAGGAAGCCGAAATAATCACTCTAATGCGAATTCTATATGATGGTTCGGGCAGATAGTTCCTGGAGGATGTTGAACTATTAGTAGCTTACCCCGAAGCCCGGCGATACTTTCTGGTTTCTTTTTTGCTGGATATTGATGATTGTATCCAGGGGTGTATTTTCGATACAGCGAAAATAACGAGTAAATCATAATAAGTCTGAACAATTGAGGGATTCGTTTTTCTTTAAACTATATTCTGCTAGAATAGGATGCGAAATTACTCAGGAGCCTTTGAATTATGAAGGATATTATAAAATTATGAAGAATATTTACTTGGTAATAGTTTGAAGGGAGAAATACAATGCCTATAAATGCATCTTTAAAAAATGTACAAGTAAATTTTCTTAATGAACCTACAAGTAATCCTCCACGTATGATTGATATTTCACATTTTAATCAAAATATATATAATGAAATACGCCAAAGAGGACACTTTCTAACTGACCTTAATCTAATACACTGTGCTTCGATTCATTATCAGTCAAGATTTCAAACTAATATTTCCAGAAGATTTAGGTATACACTTGATACAATAGAGCCATCTTTACTCGATGGGAGAACACATTTTCATTTTAATAATTTTGAAGAAGCTGAACTTCAAAAAATCTCATCTGAGGTTATTGGAGTAGGATTTGCGGTTTCACTCTTTCAGAAGCTTATAGATGTTAACTTTAACTGCTTTATTAGAATTCCTCCATCTGGAAGCAGTAAAAGGTGCGATTTTGAAATATACAAGCATGGTAATACCTTTATTATGGAATCGAAAGGAAGGAAAAATGGGCTTAATTCAGCAAAGCGGGAAATATACAGTCAAAAAGCAAGCAGAACAGGCTGTTTAGTAAAGTATGGTTGTATAGCAACGATTAAAAGGAATAGAACTCCCGTATATCTTACCGTGGTTGATCCTCCAGAAATAAGCGTTCCTAAAAGAAAAGAAGATAGGATTCTTGACTTACTAATTTATTATACCAAAGTTTTACAGCTATGTGGCTTTTACAATCTCGCTAATCATCTCAATAAAAGAGTTGCAGATATTAGCGACAACAGACATATGATAGAAGAGTATAATAATTCTAGCATCGAATATAAAAATGTAATAAAAGCAGGAAGAGAAGCAGAAATATTTCTAAGCGGAAATGCTCCATTCAAAACTTTTATTACTAATAATTTAGAAGTAGGCTTTAAGAAGACTATAAAATTCAAAGGGAATGAATATCTGCTATTGTTTGGAATTGATTCAGAGCTGCTTGATATCATAGAGATGCAAAACTACGATTCTCTTCTTAGCTACAATTATACGAGGGATATTCAACAATACGACAGCTTATATGGTACTAATGCTTCTATTCATAATGACGGTACATTCTTAGTTATTGTACCAAAAGGGTCAATCCTTAGGTTGTTTGAATAATATAATAGAAAATAGCGATAGAGAACGCTGGGGAGTGCTTAATCTTTATAAGGACATAGAAATCGGAGAAATTTATATTTACGGAATTTGCCAGGATATGGTTGGATTTGCAGTAGTCACAGAAAAAAACGATGAAGCCTATTGAGGCTAAGATTCCTTTTTCTATTGTTGAACATATCTTATTAATATAACAGTTAGACTATCATCAGTGATACAAATTGACAAGGAATTCACTTCTGTTATAAACCCAAGACTCAACGCCATTGGAGACTCACCCAAAGAAAATGAATTGAATACCAGAATCTCTATCAAAGGTGTTACTGGTGGATTTATACCAGAGCAAAAGGAATATGAAGAAGGAAAAGCTTTATTGAAAGAGCATACTGTCAGAGAAAGAAATCCCTAAGTTATTATGAATGCCAAAATTGCATTTTTCAAGAAACATGGAAGGCTTTATTGGAATTTTGACTTTTATGAGTTTTAGGGGAAATCGAAAAAAACTTTATTGAAGGCCATCACTCAAAAATGGTATCACAGATGAATGAAGGCGATATAACAAGAATAGAGGATATAGTTATGCTTTGCTGTAATTGTCACAAAATAATGAATAATAATAAGAACCTTTTTTTCGTTGACCAATTGAAGGGAATAATTAAAGGTAGAACCAGTAAATAAAATTTCTTAAATAGGCTTGTAAAACTAATGTGTAGATGCAGTAACAATCAAAAATGACTTTTACAACACCAAATCCCGAAGAAATACTAGTAGATAGAATGCACTTGAGTTTACAAATAAAAATTCCTCTGCTTTAACATCAATCATATAGCTGAGGAATTTTGTAACTTGCAAAAAATATAGCCGATTAATTAAAGCCTCAAAAGACTTAATTGTCAAAATTTGTTGATTCATTTTGCATACTCTATTATAATTTGTATGTATGGAATTGTTTTTAACAAAAATATTAGCAAGAATACAAATACCTCTGTGCAGATTTATAATAGATATGACCGAAATAGTTTGGTGTATTAGATTCATAAAAATTAGTAGCACATGCTAAGGGAGGCATAGACAAAATGATTCATCCGGATATACCTATATGTTTGAATACTTCTGATAATAATCTGGATAAAGAATTTTATATTCCATGTCTTAAATGGGCTACTAAGTACGATCGGGGTGTTGGCTATTTTACTTCGGGTTGGATATCCAAGAACTCAATTGGGTTAGCAGAGTTTGCAAATAATCATGGTAAGGCTCGATGGATAACCAGTCCAATATTAGATGAAAGAGATTATAATGCGATAAAATCTGCTACTGATATTCATAATATAGCATTATATTTTCAAGAATTGCTATCTTGTTGTGTAAACCGATTGGCAGAAGAAATAGCAGCGGATACTCAAAATGCATTAGGCTGGATGGTTTACGATAATATTTTAGAATTTAGGTTTGCCATTCCTACGAAAAAATTATTAGATGGAGATTTTCACGATAAGTTTGGCATATTCTACAATGAAAACGGTGAATGTTTATCCTTTTCTGGGTCTGTTAATGACAGCAGTAAAGGATTTTCAAATTATGAGAGCATTAAGGTCTTTAAATCATGGGAAGGCATGTTCCCTTATGTTAATGCAGATATACAACGGTTTGAAAAACTTTGGAATAATCTTGATGATAACTTACGTGTATTAGCATGCAGTGATGCAATACGAGAAAACTTGATTAAACTAAGAAAAGCTGATCGCCCATACAATAATATAAAAACAGATAGCTCATCTGATCTATGGAAACATCAAGATGAAGCGATTAAGGCCTTTTTGGATGCGAAAAATGGAATTCTTGAAATGGCTACCGGAACTGGTAAGACTAGAACTGCTTTGAGAATTGCATCTCATCTGCTGAATAATGGAAAAATTAAGCGTGTTATCATTACAATGTATGGCAATGACTTGCTACGACAATGGGAAAAAGAAGTTCTGTCTGCTCTGGATGCTGATATTCAAGTATATAGGTACTTTGAGTCAGCATATAAAGAATTGCCTTCATTCCTTTTATGTAAAAAGAAATGTGTATTAATAATTTCCCGTGATGCGACCCGTCTTTCAGAGTGTATAGACCGGATGGTTATGCGGATTCCTAATGTCTATTCAGATACAATGTTTGTATTTGATGAAGTACATGGACTTGGCTCGGAATCCTTGCGTTCTTCACTTTCAGGCAAAATATTACCATTTCAGTATCGTCTGGGGTTAAGTGCAACACCAGACAGAGAATATGATGATGCAGGGAATGAATTTATCCTCCAAGAAGTAGGGCCTATTGTTTTTAAATTTTCTCTTGAAGATGCGATACGAAAAGGAATTTTATGTGAGTTTTCATATTTCCCCCTTGAATACGAGCTAACTAACGAAGAAAAGCAAGCTAAAAGGGCTATTATTGCAAGATACTCTGCGCAAAGAAAGAATGGCATATTTGTAAACGAAGAAGATATGTATAGAGATCTTGCAAGAGTTAATAAAACATCAATTGCAAAGCTTCCTCTATTTCAAGCTTTTATATGTAAAAAGCCTGAAGTATTAGATAGGTGTATTATTTTTGTCGAAACTCGGGAATATGGTGTTTATATACAGAACACACTCATCCAACGATTTCCAGAGTTTCATACTTATTATGGAGAGGATGATGTTGATAATTTGAGAAAATTTGGTATTGGCGCTTTAAATTGCTTAATTACTTGTAAAAAGATATCTGAAGGTGTCGATATAAAATCTGTTAAAAATATCATTTTATTTTCCTCTGATAGAGGAAGATTAGTCACAACACAGAGAATAGGCAGAAGTTTGAGGACAAATCCAAATGATCCTACAAAACGTGCAAATGTCGTCGATTTTATTTGCATAACCTCTGATAATACAGACGATAGCGACAGAGAGCTTGGTGCGGATATGGAAAGACGAGAATGGTTAACAACCCTTTCAACTGTGAGGAGGAATTCTAATGAAGCTTTATGAAGAACTTACACAAGCTATGGCAGAAACAATATCTGCTACAGAGGAATCAAGTACTTTTAAAATTCGGTTTTCAAAGCTAATAGAAAACTTTTTTGAAAATTCTTATGCAGAGCATGATATCAACGATGTGATTAATTTGGTTGGCCTTGTGGAGGAGAATATAAATGGAAATTAGAATTATTGGCTGGGGGTATGAAAATATTCGGCGCTTTAATACATTATATATAGATTTGCTTCAAGGAGGTAATCATTTACCGCATGCAACTCTTGTTATGATGCGAAATGGCACAGGTAAAACAACAACCATTACCCTTATGCGTGCTATCTTGAGTGGAATTGCGAAAAAATGGACCCCGGAAGAGGTACGAGAATTTAAGCCAGTAAATGGACAAGCTTCACGAGGGAAGTTCTATATAAAAATTAAGTTTGGCATGGATTTATACCATTATAATCTTATTTTGGATTATGATTATGGTAAGGCTTCATATGAAACCTCTTGTGTGGGGTTATCGGGCGGTTTGAAATCAGAGCATATATTGCCTATGCAGCTAAAAAGTGTTTTTGATAATGAAGGCTTTATCAATAGATTTATCTTTGATGGTGAACAGGCTAAAAAGACACTGAGCACCAAGAGTAAAGAGGCTGAACTAGCCGTTACCTACCTGTACCAAATTGATAAATTGGATACATTGATTTCTCAAATAGAATCCATGGTATTACGAAAACAGTCTGAATCAGATTCAAGGGGAGCAACATCAACAAGCCTCAGCAATAATCGTACACGTATGGAAACTAAAAAAAGACACTATCTACATTTGATATCTCGAAGGGATACTCTCATTTCACAGATTACCCAAAGTCAAAGCGAATGGGATAGCTTGGAACAAAGACGTATTGAGATTATTGCATCAGATGAGAGATTGCGTCAAGAACAGATGAGATTATTAGCAGAAAAGTCAACTAAAATTGCTGAGTTAAACAAGTTATTACAAGCAATAGGTAATTATATAAAAGAACCTTTTCATGTACATAGTGTTTTTAATGAACGGCTTAAGGGCTTGATGCAAAATATGCAAACTCTTAAATTGCCGAAAACAACAGCCAGAGAGTTTTTTAGAGAGTTATCAGAAAGTAAAGAGTGTGTTTGTGGCAGGCCTATAGGAAAAGAGGAAAAAGAAGCTATCCTCAAGCGGGCAGATAATTATCTTGGAGAGGACGACCTAAACGCTATAAATGCAATTAAGGATAAACTAAGGAATTATCAGACAGGAGATAGTTTATCAAATTCACTTAGGGAGATGGTAAATCTCAAAGAGTATATTCAAAGCATCCAAAGTGCACTGGACCGACTGGTTCTTAGTCTAGATGAAGAAGCAGTACATGAGGCAGAATCAATTGCTTTAGAACAGTCTAGTATAAAACAAAGAATATTAGACTATGAGCGTGAGCGTGATATTTTAATAGCACCACTTGGAGTTCCGAACGCTTCGGAACAAAATAATATTGATTTAGCTGAGAAAGCATGGAAAGAAGCAGAAGAAAATTTACTTCGTGCAACAGGGACTTATGAGTATACTCAAAAAGCAAATAAGTTAATTTCATATATCAAAAGTATTCGTTGGTCAGCGTTACAAAAACTTAAGAAAAGCATATTAGAGAAAACTAACGAGAAAATTGCTGCAATAATTACGGATGAACGGATAACTGTAGAAAAAATAGATGGAAGTCTTATTCTGCAAAACAGAGCAGGAGTTAGCGAAGGCCAGACTTTAGCAATTGCATATTCTTATATTGGCTCGCTCTTTAAACACTCGTCATTTGAGTTTCCATTTGTTATCGACTCCCCTGCAGCATCAATGGATCTTTCCGTAAGAAGAGAGGTTGCAAACATAATACCCACATTATTTGAGCAGTTAATAATCTTTGTTACATCTGGCGAAGTAGCTGGTTTTGCTGAAAAATTCTATACCTTAGACGATGTGCTTTATATTACGGTTGAAGGAAATGATGATGATGGAAAAGCACAATGCTCATTTGCAAAAGAATATTTTTCAACATACCAGTGTGAGGAGGAAGGTTAATGCCATTTAGATTACCAAAAAAATGTAGAGGTTACTTTAATGAGATTACTGGGAAAGAAGATTCTAAGCTACATATTCTATTTGATGGTTATTATCTTAGCTTACTAGTGGGTTTGGCACAAGCCAAAATCGACGCAAATGCTGATCTTGAAGCTTCTGAATTAGTGAATGAGTACCCAATAAGCTATCAAGATAGCCGTGATTATGTAGCAGCCCTGTTAATTGCAACAGAAGCAAAGCGAATTCCAGTTGATGTGACAAGTGCAAATGAGCTTGAACAGCTAATGACTATTTTAGTTGATTCACACTCAAAGACAAGATTATCAAAAGAGGGTGAAGACCGCTTAAACCAATATGCTTCCCGTGGAATTGATGTAATTATAGAAAAAATGCCCAAGCACACACGACTAGAAGAGTTTTATCAGGATTACTTTGAATGTTTTGAAAAAGGTATTTTTTTTGAATAGCTAATGTGTATATCAGAATACTTTATAAAAATGTAGGTGAACAGATTGAAGAAGTATACATTAAAGGATTTTGCTGAGCAAATAATCAAAGAAAATAGTCGTCCCATGACAGCATCAGAAATTTGGCAATACGGAGTAGAAAAGGGCTATGACAAAAGAGGCGGATTTGTCGGTAAGACGCCTTGGGTAACTATTGGCCAAAAAATTATGATAGATATTAAAGAAAACCCAAAATCTAAGTTTACCGTTAACCTCCAGGTACGCCCTAAACTCTTTTCTTTAAAAAGTATTTCTACCTCTGAAATTATAACTGAAGCAGGTGGTGCATTGAAAAACACCCTTAAATTACGTGAGGATGAGCTTCATAAGCATATGACATACTTTGCATATACGTATTTGGAACGTGTATATACAAAAACAATTCGGCATCAAACGTCCAATCGACAGGATAAATATAAAGAATGGATTCATCCAGATATGGTTGGAGTTAGCTTTCCTGTAGATTCATGGGCTAAAGAGTTAATAGAGCTATCCAAAGAAATGGGATTACTTCCAATAAAGTTGTATTCTTTTGAATTAAAAATAGAGTTGACCTCCTCAAATTTGAGAGAATACTTTTTCCAGGCAGTATCAAATTCTTCTTGGGCACATGAGGGCTATTTGGCGGTAGCTAAACTAGAACAGGACAATGATTTTCTTCAAGAGTTAAAAAGGCTAACGAATTCATTTGGAATTGGTGTTATTAGACTTGATATTATTAATCCGGATGATTCTGAAATAGTAATTCCTGCAAAATCTAAAGAAATGCTGGATTGGGATACAATTAATAAACTATGTAATGTTAATGCTGACTTTAGAGGCTTTATTGAGGGAGTGAAAGATAATGCCAAAATTTCTAAAATTCAAAAAGATTTATATGATGAAGTGTTAGATGCAGATGAAATTATGATTAAATATTAGATGAGGCTATGGATTGATATTAGTTTAAAATATTTGAAAGGTAGAATAATGAAACATATTCTTAGTTTGGTTAAATGAAAAGTTAAGTTCCACTTTGAATAGGTGTGGCAGTCTAAAAAAACGTCCGCACCCCCTAGAACAGGGTGGAATTTAACTTTGCAATTGAGTATATTCTTAGTTTATAAACTTAATGGTAGAATTATGTTGAAATATGTTTCGTTTATATGTATACTAGTTTTGTATTGGAAATATTATCCTAGATAGACTTCTGGAAGGAGCTACATATATGAAATCATTTATAGTTAAGTTGAGCGAATTCTTTCAGATCATGAGAAATATAGACAATGAAGAAAATTTTGATAATGATGTTGTACAATACATTATTCCTAAATATCAACGTGAATATAAATGGACCGAGGATAAAGTTGCCACACTTGTTAATGACATAAATAGTCGAGATAAATTCTTAGGCAATATAATTCTTGATAAGAAGGAGCAGTATTATCAAATTGTTGATGGACAACAAAGAATTACTACAGTATTCTTAATATTAGTAGCATTATTTAATAAATTGAAAAACGCAACAGGTCATGAAATAAATTTAGAACAACGTAATATTTATAGATATTTGTATAAAGAAAACTCTTTCATTTTACAAAATCAATCTGTTGGAAGCTTCTTGGTACTTAATCGAAATATTATTGAAATAAATATAAATACTGATGTTGATGTTTATTTTCAGAAGAAAACATTTAATTCATTATATAATGTCATACTAACTCAGTTAGATAAAATAGTCGATATTCGAAGATTTGTTAACAAACTACTTGATTGCTCTTTCTTAGTACTTATTAACAACGATACGGGTCATACCACTTCTATCGAACAAATTTTTCTTGATATAAATTTTAAATCGCAATTACTTGATGTTGAGGACATATTTAAAGGTTATTGTTTTAAAAACTATTGGCCACAATTTCATAATGAACTGAAAGATCAGTGGGTTAAGTTAAAGAAAAACAATAAAACATTTCTTGATTTTGGATATAGAGATTTAAGTGAATTTATATATCATTATTTATTATCTAGATCAGAAAGTTATGACATTCCAGAAAAATTATCACCTGGAGGCAAGCATTATCTAGAGGGTAAGAACAATAATGAGACGAAGCTTTTGCTAGATGATATGGTAGATTATTCGCAAAATATTACTATTTTTTGGAATAATCTTTATAATGAAACCTATATTTTCGCTGATATATGTCCTGATTTAATCCGTTATAGAAATACGAATGCGCATGTTATTATAAAAAGAATGTGTAAAATCATTATAGAGAATAAGGCAGCGCAGTATCAAAAATTCCCATATTTCATGCTGATCCACTTTTTTATGAAAGATAACTCATTAGGACAGGGATTGGCATATTCAGATTTTAAAAAGTTGATTACAAATTATTTTATATATTCATTTTTATTTATTAGCGATAATAAACGTAAACAGAAAGGAGCGATTGATCATACAATTTTTAGTATTTTGTATGATGATTTAGCCGAAAAGCAAAGGAGAATTATTAGTGCCGTAAAAGCATTGAGGAATAGTTTTTTAGAAGACTATTCTCCTTCTGTAAATTTTAATATTGAAAATGCAAATACATTATATTCGATAATTGATTTCTATATTTCTGATGAAAACTTTTTGCCTAAATTGTATTCAATTGATGCTGGATATAACCGCGAACATTTAATCATACATGATAATAGACGACAAAGAGTTGCTTGGGTTGAAGATAGAAACAATTTTGAATTTGAACTGAGTATGATTGATGGCGTCAATTATTTTAAAAAAAGCACCATTAATTATTTGATAATGGAGGAACGAATAAATACTTCACTTGGTCGAAATGATATAGTCCAAAAAGTATCACAAATCGAAAATGCATATATTGATCATATGCCAAAACATATTGGGTTGTTTATTAATCATATTAAACAAATGCCCTCATTCATAACGTTGCAAGCATTAAAGGGGCAAACATCAACTCAACAGACTATTACTGACAATTACCGCAATTTTATTAGTGATTATTTTGGAGATATTAACCAAGAAATTATGTTGCGAAATATTAAGGACGCATTCAAGGATGCTTTTAGAAACTAATATGTCTAATTTTCAAATAGTAGAGAATAAATATGTCCTAATGTTTAAATTTATATCTTGCTTTCCCCAACTTATCCGAAGAGCACTTTCAATTTGTTTATGATAAAAATACATTTATGTTAACACATGGCTGTGGCTGTAATAATGAGAAGTACATATTGAGCCATTATAAGCGCTACAATAATACTTTGTTACCAACATAAGAGCCTCGTAATCGACACCAGGGAAACTGACATTCAAAGTATTCGGCATACAGAATTTTGGATAACCACTATTCTCGAATTCAACACCAGAATTATTTAGCTCTTTCATGATTTGTTCCTTGGTATTATAATATTGATTGATGACTTTTGAATGTTCTTGTTCGGCAATCTCGCAAGCTCTATCAAAGCCTACAATCAATGCCACCGGTAACATTCCTGGACTTAATTCTCTTTCATGTCCACCGCCATAGACGATAGGTGCAATAGGAGGTCTTTTATAATTTATCATTCTTAGAGCTAATGCCCCTATACCTTGAGGTCGTACATCTTATGACCGGTAACAGAAAGAAGGTCATATTTTAGGGACCTCAGTTCATTGACTAGTTTACCACAGCTCTAAATTGGGCATAGCAAAAAACGAAATAGTTTTTACCAGTACTCAGAAGTGATTTTAAAAAGGTATTTTTAAGTTTGCCAAAGACATGCCCAATAATTAGTCGAGAACTGCTATATACTGCTCTTACAAAGTCTAAGGAAAGGCTAATACTGCTAATAGAAGGTGAAAACCCATCATGGATTTTTGATTTAACAATGCGAAATATTCTTAATCTTTTATGCTTCCTTTACTCAGTTTGCATACAAGATTAATCATGACAGAAGCATCTTTATTTTCAAATTCAAGGCTTAAAAACCTAAATAATTCCTCAATAGAGATATTTATAGATTATGTTACCTTCTCCACTCTGTGAATGCTTGCCATACTCTCACCACGTTCTAACCGACCTAGGTATAAGGTGCTTGTATATATTACAAACTCACCGTAGAAGACATATCAACCAGAAAGAATATATCATATTTAACGATGAATTGGTTACCACCACAGCAACTCGAGTAATTAGAGATCTATCCGATATATATGATTCATTGTGGTATCAAAATATAATTTTGGGTGATGATGTGGGTAACATAAACCTATATCAATTAATGCCTTTTAAAAAGCAATAAAGCCAATTGTTAACCAATGTTTGAGTGCAATCCAAACAGAAGGTATAATAGGTGCTGATACTCTTCATTTAGAAGAAAATAAAATTCTGTATTTCATAGACACTGCATGGTATACAGTTATTGAGATATGGCCTAAATGCTTTACAAAAGACAAAAAATATAACAATAGCTATAACATCTGCAAAGAATTTGGGGTATTCCCAATTTATGTGCTTTTATTCGAATTTCTTGAAAAAAGTTTATTCGATAAAACTGCTTCACTCAAACACTTCAGGAGTGTATAACTGCGACAAAAGTTGTTTCATCAGATTGGTTAGTTGGCGGAAGGTTTACTGGATTGACATCAGGACAAGCTATTAAGCAAGTAATGAGAGTTTATTAAGAATGAGATAGAAAACCCCTTTTTAGGGTAGATAAGGAAGTTTGTGTAAGAGGCTTATTGGTGAACTCTAAGCCTCTTCTTTTACATTTTACATGTTACAATTATTTGCACTCATTGCACGGTATCTCTTTTATCTTATTTATCATTGATTTTATCAATGATAATCGTAGGATGCTTTTACCAAACTAATTCTAATAAGCACTTTCCATTAGTTAATCTGGTAAACATGTTGATGTTAACACATGGTTGTTGTTGTAATCAATGTTGGTTAAGGGCTAGTACTGAATCAATTATAGGTTTAATATCTATTTCTGATAATGAGTACCCCCATGATAATCTAACAGCGGACTCTATACGAGTATCCTCTAAACCCATAGATACAAGTACATGACTAGGTGAATAATCATGTGAGGTACAGGCAGAACCATTCGAAATACTATAACTATCCTTGACAGAAAGCATAAGAGCTTCAGAGTCAACACCTATAAAGCTTATGTTTATTGTATTTGGGATACAGTAATCTTGACATCCGTTTATTTCGTAATTGACCCTAGAAACATCAAGTTGATTAATAATCTCCCTTTTAACTAAACTATACTTCTTATTGTTATTTTTATGTTCCTGCTCTGCAATTTCAGAAGCAAACCCGAATCCTGAGATTAAGGCAACTGGTAATGTACCAGGGCGCAACCCACCCTCATGACTGCCTCCAAACATAACTGGTTTTACAGGAGGGCGTTTGTAGTTCTTTCGTCTAAGAACAAGAGCACCTACTCCTTGTGGCCCATACATTTTATGGGCAGAAATAGAAAGCATATCATATTTTATTTTACGTAATTCATCAACTAATTTACCACAGCTCTGAGCAGCATCTATATGAAAAAATGTTTCAGTTCTGCTTAAAGCTTCACCAATTTCAACAACAGGCTGAATAATTCCTGTCTCGTTATTTACATGCATTACACTTACAAGCAATGTATCTGGTCGTATAAGTGAAAGTAATTCATTGGCATCAATTCTGCCACTCTCATCAGGTTTTATAAAATCTATTTCGAAGCCGCAACCTGCCAGATACTTTACTGGTTCCAATACGGCTTTATGTTCTATCGCAGTTGTTATTATATGTTTTCTATTCGTTTCTTGACCATATTTTGAGATACCAAGGATAGCCAGATTATCACTTTCTGTGGCTCCACTAGTAAATATAATTTCATTTTTCTCAACATTTAATAATGAAGCGATTCTACCTCGGGATTTTTCGATCAATTCTTTAGAATTAGTACCATATTTATGTGTACGACTATCTGCATTGCCATAGTAATTTTGATAGACGTCTATCATATGCTTAATTATGCGCTCATCGACAGGGGTAGATGCGTTGTAATCAAGATATATACTCATATTTCCTCCAAATAATGTTGACTATTTAATGCAAGTATTAGTAAATCATCAATTGATTTAATTACATTAGTACCTGATAGATAAGATATTCCTCTATTCAGATGAAGTTTAAAATATTTGGTTAATGTCTCACTATCGGTTGGAAGACCATCGCGTCTACAGCGACATTTAATTAGAGCCGCGTATATTTCATGGTATTCACCACCAAACGTATGCCATGACATTTCTACATTACTATCAGCTGGTTGTTCAATGTCCAGGGGAATACCCGGTTCACTTAGAGAATAACATAATGCCCAACGGCATAAAGTATTCCAATTCTGAATACCTGTTTTGCCTTTAAGTCGAGACAATTTATCCTTTGATTGGTTAGATAGTTTAATTTGCTTAAGAATCATTTGTTTCTATCACCATCCTTAAAATATCCATCAATTATTTTGGTTGATTGTGTTTCATGATTAAAGTTTAGTAAATACTCTTTGCATACATACGGTTTTATTAGGTTCAAGTATTTGCCGTTAATTTCCTCGTCAGTAGATAAGACTATTACCTGTTCACTAGCGTTAGGAAGATACCTAGCCAAGAATCTGGACCTATGAGAGGAATCAAGTCTTCCAAGGGGAGTATCGATTATTACAGGAAGACGTTTCCTTGAACATTTGGCAAGTGCCCATAACATAGCAATAACAAGCAGCTGCTTTTCTCCAGCAGAAAGCTGTGACTTTAATATCTGTTCTCCATTTCCATCATAATATATAAATTCCAGTGTTTCTGGGGCTATTACTACTCTGGAAATTAATGTTTTTTTCCCAATAATATTTGAGAAACATTCTGACATTACAGATGCTAGGTGTGTTGTTTTTTGTTTCTGCAATGCTAACTTATATTTTTCCATTAAATCTATGGATAAATTGGCATATTTGACAATACGCGCAGAATCGTCTTTTTCCTCAAGATTATTTAATACTTCTTCGATTAGGCGACTAAGCTCTCTATCTAATAGATCTTTTTCTGTTTCAATTTGATGAAGTTCAAAATTAAAAACTTGAATCTTCCCTTCAAGCTCCGCGATCTTAGCGGTATAGTTCTTTATCGTGTGAAAAACATCACTAGTCAATTCTTGATCTATATCGATAGTCAGATAACTATCAATCTCATCAAGTTTTTTTTGAATTTCATCTCTTGTTACTAAAAGTTTATTTATTTTTTCGGGTTTCTCCTTAAGTGCAGAATTTATTAAGTAATTCACCTGTGCTTGTGCTATCTCAGAAAGATCATATAGGCTAGCTTCATCTAATTTAACACTTTTTTGAAAGTTTAGTTCGTACGTATTAATCACTGCACAAGCTTCCTGTATACCTTCCAAATCCTTACGCAATTCAGAAAGAAATCTGCTTACTGTTTTACTAGCGTACTTCTTTATCTTATTATCTTGTTCAAATTTTGATGCAACCTTTATATCCTGTAATAAAGGTGAAACTAGCAACAATGGTAATTCACCAGAAACGAATTCTAGTAACTCTCCATATATCTCGTTAAGCTTACTTTTTAATGAAGCTTTCTTTTCTATTAGCTCAGCACGGTTATTGGCAAGCGAACCACCTATTCGAATAAACTCTAGTTCCTTTTCTTCTAGTTTTATACGAAGTTGTTCTTGTGTTGAAAAGAGGTTTTTTATCCTTTGATCAATCTCTTCGGACTTTTCAACTAATGCCTCTTTCTTTTTAGTTAATACTTCTATCCGGCTATCAGAGTCCTGTAAGTTATATTTCTCTCGCTTAGTCGCAATTACCCTTTTCAAGTCCACAATTAAACGGTCAATAGTGTCAATTCCAAGTAATGTTTTTATTGAATCCTTCATTTGAGAGTCTGTATTTTCTACTGCAATATCTGATATTTTTTCACCATCAAAGAAGAAAAAACGCGAAATAGCTGATGGAAGTATGTCTTCGATATAAATACCCCAGTTTTCTGACAAATACTTATCATATTGATCGTTTTTATATACATATAATTGATCTGTTTTACCTTTAACATCAATATCCCATTGGCGCTTTAACTTTATTTTATCGGAATAATCATCAAAATCTAATATAAATGTTAATTCAATACGGGTAATTAAGGATCCATCAGATTTATTAACAAATTTCTTTAAATATGATGGATAAGAGAGTTTACTCTCTAAAAAGGCAAACGAGCGGCGTCCATAAAGCGCAAGTAAAATAGCTTCTAATATTGTTGTTTTTCCGCGACCATTCATACCACCGATTAAAGTAACCGGCTTCCCCTTGCAGTTATTGCCTATTTCAATTACATTCTCACCGGCATAAAGACCGAAGTTGTGTAGCGATAATTTACTTATAATCATTCTTCACACCCCCATCTTCATCTTCGTCTTCTGCTGGTTCATCTACATAAGAAAACGTAATTTCGGCCTTCTCGTTATATTTTCCACCCATAGCACGTTTGCGCCTATTTTTATCTAGGGCAAAGGCAGTAGCATCTTCTTCGTTTTTATAATAACATTTCCTTATCTGCTGCTCTAACTTGGATAATACACCTTTACGATTTTTTATATCTGAAGTCTTATACTCAATATCAAGTAAGTTCGCACCTAACTCAAATAGTAATTCTTCCTCTGGGAATTCCTTATTGCTTATATCGGAGAGCAGTGTCCATTCATCACTTCCATAAGAGCCTTGGTTTAGATACTGTTTGTCAGCAAATCTTTTTCCTGTTACTTTTTCGTATATTCTCGGTAGAGCATCATCAAACTCATGTTTTTCATTTAGCCAAATACGCCTTATTTCACTTAATTCATCATTGGTAATTAACCTTAATTTCCGCACTTCTTGCGGACCAGTCCTATTTATTTGTTGCTGTATCGATAGAAGCTTATACAACCAATTTTCTCGGACTTGTTTTTTATATGGCCCGTGTACTAATCTATCTTTAAATGGTAAAAGAGTACCATGCATACGACGGAAATCCCTTCGTTCTCTATCCGTTTCATTGTCTGCTCCAATTTCGTTTCTGAATTCTAACAATGGTGTCATCCATGCTTTTTCCTCATCATTAGTAATCATGGCAGCCATAGATTTATCCTGCTCTACTAACGTACATACCCAACAGCCAAAACGGCTTTTACCGCAGCTTGGGGTATCTGTATTGATCACAAGAGGACATTCGCCATCAGCAGTTGCACCGCGGTACATAGTTAGTAAATCCTTATTTGAATGCCCCCATGGGTTTTTATATTGCATGAGAAACATCCAAACATCATCGTCCTTCCAATCTTCGATTGGAGAAAAAACCAATTCATTTTGCATTGTAGAATTTGGGCTAAGGTAATCTCTTACACGAAAACCTTCATAATATTCCATAGTCCTGCTACGGTTGATACTTTCTGCCTTGCGAGTTCCTAATACAAGGATAACTTCACCATGAGCAGCTACTACATTTTGAACAAAAGTATTTGCTGGTTTTATTTTTAAGCGATCAGTACACCAACGCATTGTTGCACGTGGATATGGGTAACCTCTGCCAATAAGATTAACCCAAAATGAATCCTTTACAAGAGGTGTAAGTCTATGCGCAATAAATGGTAGCTGCTGTTTTTTTGCAGCTAACTTCATTTTATTATGTGACTTTATGACCCATTCGGCTACTACAGGGGATTCAACTAATGTGTCTGTACTAATAACGTGTACATTTTTTTGCAAACTTTCTTTCGGTAATTCCGATAGTGCGTACCATACAAGTTGTAATACGGCTGTGCTGTCCTTACCACCGGAATATCCAATGACCCAAGGAATTGAATCCTCCAAATAGAGCTTTTGAATTATTTTATATAGATTATTAATTTCTTCCTTTGTAACTGGGCAGGTACTCATAGTGTTTCCTTTCTTCTGGTGATAGATAATCCAAGTTTATCCTTAATATATTCAGTTAGCGCTGATTGATTATTTCTTGATGAAGCTATTTTGCCATTTACGAGTACACGACCATCAAAGTCTTTGTTGTCTTTCCGCCAATCAATTTTATTAAGGTTATTCAGAATTTCGTGCCATGATGTTGGATAGTGCTTAATGCACAGGTTACCTGCAGCACCTATAGCTTTTAATGCTATTGAATGGGCACAAATATATTCACGTCTAAAATCAACTGGTGATATTATACCAGTTTTGGCTGAAATCCAAGGCGGTGTGTTTTTAGCTACACAATTCCAGAAGGCTACGATAAATGCCTTTCTATTTTTTTCATCAATATCTAAATTTAATAGCAAATCCTTTGTTGCATGATATATTCCACTTAGCGTAAAAAGAGCTCTTGAACGATTAGATATAGTTGACTTTTCTAACTCAACACGATCTTTAAAAACTTCAATTTCGGCAATACAATCCTTTATCAGTAATGAAAATGGATCACGATTATCATAAAGTATATTTAACGACATAGTAGGGCGTACTGCATGTCGATTAAGGTCTGTAAACATTTGTTGAGAACGTTTTAAGCCTAAATCATAGTACATAACTATTGAAATATCCTCATCTTTCAACTTTGGATTCTTCTTAATTGCCTCCTGAATAGCGGCTCTCCTGTGCTGGCCATCATTAATTAGTATTCGTGAGCCTGAACCAATTTTTAGGAACCCAAACCGATAATCTGTTGATTCTTCAAACTCAATTTCCCCATCAACTGATGCAGTTAAAGCTGAGAAAACATATGAGTTTGGGTTGTCCAGTATGTATTCGCACATTTCTGGGATCCGCTGCTTATTAAGAATACGTTGTGCCCGCATATCAGGGGAGAGAGATTCGTCAATGTATTGAAATAATTTTGTGACATAATCAAGAGGGCACATTACAACATAATATTCCATCCCGGCTTGTATGCCTCTAACAGCAGGAAGAGAAACCATAGCCCTGGGTTGATTGTTTTTTCTTACCATTTTTTCACCTCGCATGGAAGTATAAACTAAATTTTTGGAATTATATTACTGCCTACTGGAAGTATTATAAACTAACTTCCAAATTAAATCAACAAATTTTATAAAAATAATCTAAAATTTTTATAAATTTGTATAGAATCTATTAGATCAAACAATACCTTATTACTTAATAAGTTTATATTTGTACTTCCAGCATAAAGAATTAATTGGAGGCTAAATAGTTACAAAACAATAGAAATTTGAATACTTTATAATATTATTAAAGCTTTAAACTGCTAGAAAAATACTTAGTAATCCTAACCCAACTGAACTAAGTGAAGGAATTAAATATGTGAGAGTATACTTGCATATGCATAATGGGAATGTTTCTAACAAAAATGCACTAAAAGTATTTCAAGAGTAAGTTGGAGTACTCGTATTGATATAGATAAAGAAGGTAGAAGCAATTTACGAGTTATCGAAAGAAAGGTTCATGTACATTCTGCTCTACCACCATAGCTTTTATAGTAATGAAAGGAATATATTATTTTAACTTATTTTAGCTTGTGAGGAGTGAATAAGAGGATATAGATATTATATTGCGTCTGTTATCCATTACACATAGTTCTTAAATTTACAAACCAATATCAATGATAAACGGTTAAAAGAGGTGAGACAGATGAAATTAAGATTTAGCTTAAAGAGTAAGGAAGCTAGTTTTGATGCAGATATTGAAGGCCTTATTAAAAGAGGTATAGGTCATAGAGCGAAAAATCTTAAAAAACGAGGGGAAAGATTAAGCAAGAAGAGAAAAGAAAAAATTAAAGATTAAAACGCAAACAGCAGCTTCAGGGAATACTACTAATAGTGGTGCTTTTAGCTTTTTTTTCATTATATGCACAATAGGGGCTACGTTGAATTGGTAAGGAGAATCAAAATTATAGGAGAATTTTTATTAGCTTATGATATGACAGTTTTTTTAGTTGTATACGATAAGGCAGCATTTGTTTTGTCGGAAAAGCTCTTCTCCTCAATCGCACAGTACATCGATGATAAATACATAGAAGGTTGCTCAACCACTATAGCATTATCTCTTATAAGCTGTATTTCTTCAAATCTGCCTGTGCGAGCAGATTAATAGACTACCTTTTTTGCTCTTTAAACATGTAATAGTTTGACTCAACAAAATAAAAGAACACTTCTATTTCTTGTAATATAGCCATAATTGCTACTGCAGATTTCATTATAATATGTCGCTCTCAAAGCGACCTATTGCCAATAAAAAACGGTTATCCTTAAGTTATAAAAAATTTAGGGAGGACAAAATAATGAAAAAAGGGTTAACAGAGCTGGTATTTATTCTTGATAGGAGTGGCTCCATGAGTGGTCTTGAGGCCGATACTATAGGCGGTTATAATGCTATGTTAGAGAGGCAGAAAAATGAGTGCGGTGACGCTATAATAACTACTGTATTATTCGATGATAATTATGAGTTACTGCATGACCGTATTAACCTTCGAGGAATCGCTCCTATAACAGACAAAGAATACTTTGTAAGAGGCAGTACAGCCCTACTGGATGCGGTGGGTAAAACCATAAATAAGATTGGTAATGTGCAGAAGCATACAGGAGTTGATGAGAGGGCTGAACATGTTATGTTCGTAATAACGACGGATGGTATGGAAAATGCCAGTAGGGAGTTCAGCTATGAAAAGGTTCGCCATATGATTGAACGCCAAAAGAGCAAATACGGATGGGAGTTTATTTTTCTTGGTGCCAAAATAGATGCCATTGCAACTGCAGAGCGTTTTGGAATCAGTAAGGAAAGAGCAACAAATTATAATGCGGATAGTAAAGGTACCTTGCTTAATTACGAGGTAATTAGTGACACTGTCAGCTGCTTTAGAGCCAGTAAGGCAATAAAAGAAAACTGGAAGGAGCGAGTAGAAGAAGACTATAAGCAGCGAAGAGGTAATACATAAGCTCTACATGGAAAACTGTTACATTTTTTTACTTGACAGCATATATATATCTATAATAGTATTTTATACAATACAATAATACATTCTAACATTAGAGCAGGCGATATTTCCAGTTGTGGAAATGTGGGGCTGGGTCGGGACATCCGATAGCGGGTATTTAGTAACCTGCGGGACTATATTATATATAGTTCTGCAGGTTTTTTTAGGTTCTGAATAAATTAATTATTTATATGAGAGGTGGATTTGTTTGCAAAATCGTAAGGTTAAGGTAGCGTTATTATCAATTATTTCTAACTCTGTTCTTATAGTTCTTAAAATTATAGCAGGTATTATTAGTGGTTCTGTCAGTATTGTCTCAGAGGCTATTCATTCAAGCATGGATTTAGTAGCATCCGTAATAGCTTTTTTTTCAGTACGCTTATCTTCAAAACCAGCAGATGAGGATCACCCTTATGGTCACGGAAAGATTGAAAATGTATCTGGTGTTTTAGAAGGTTTACTTATTTTTGTAGCGGCTTTTTTGATTATTAAGGAAGCTGTAGTAAAAATACTACACCCTACTGATATTTCCGAAGCTTATATAGCAATAGCAGTAATGATATTTGCTTCGGTAGTTAATGCGATAATTTCAAAGGTTCTATACAAGGTAGCAAAAGAAGAAGATTCTATTGCTTTGGAGGCTGATGCTCTTCACTTAAAAACAGATGTTTACACCTCGCTTGGTGTTGGTGTAGGGTTATTGCTAATAAAGATAACCCAAATAAACATACTTGATCCAATAGTAGCAGTTTTAGTTGCCTTACTAATAATTAAAGAAGCGTGGCATCTGTGCTCCACAGCGTTTCGTCCTTTACTGGATTCACGATTGTCGATAGAAGAAGAGCAAAAGGTCAAAGAAGTAATATCAAAATATCAAGATAAAATTGTGGATTTTCATGAGCTTAGGACTAGAAAATCGGGATGTGTAAAATACATAGATTTTCACCTGTTGGTAGACAAAAATCTAACGGTAGAACAGTCTCATAGCTTAAGTGAAAAGCTTGAAAGAGACTTGGAAGAAGCATTAAAAAACACCAATGTAAACATACATATTGAGCCAGCATAAGGAATCAGCATAAGGAACCAGCATAAGGAACTAGCATAAGTAACCAGCATAATCAACCAGCATAAGGAACTAGTATAAGGAACCAGCATAAGGAACTAGCATAAGGAATCAGCATAAGGAATCAGCATAAGGAACTAGCATAAGGAACTAGCATAAGGAACCAGCAAAAAGGACCAGCATATGGAACACGGGGCATGTTACGTATCAAACTTTTCTAGATATTTAATAGTTTCATCGCACCAATCAAGTGTTGCATTGGCCATTTTTATACCATTTGTTATCGTTATTAATCGATAATTACATGAAGTGTCAGAAATACTTGCTTTGTCAATACGATCTTTAATTTTAGTCATTAAAGCAATATCTTTTATGACAGCCTCCTTAAATTTTTGAACGTGTTCTATGTTTTTCTTAACGGGTATATAGTGACCAAAGAACAGCTTAAGCCTTAGTTCTTTAGCATTTAGCTTACTATATACTATAGAATTGTTTAGCCAGGCTATCAGTTCATCATATCCTTTGTCTGTAAGCGTATAAACTTTGCTTCTAGGGCGCGAGCCATTTTCTTCTATATGATAGGTAGCCATACCTTCATCAACCATTCTCTTTAACGTTGGATAAATTTGTTGATAATTTATATCGCAGAAGAAACCTACCCCTGCATTAAGAGCCGATTTAATACTATATCCTGACATGGGACCGGATCCGAGTACACCAAGTATCATATAATAGCTGTTATTTGCTTTTGGCATTGTATCTTCGCCTCCTAATAATAGTACCAAAGTATATATGTCATTTAAATCATTATTATATCATAAAAATTTATAAAATAATATAAAATATGCCATGGGACAGCCTTTCAGAACAATGCATGCTGTTGTTTTTTATGGTATTAATGGATATTGTTGACTTTAAACTCGAAAGAGGTTATAGTAATTATATCAAAAACATATATATAAATTTTATATATAATTAATGGGGGGGAAATTGAACAAGGGAAGCATATGACGATTATGGCTATTTTAAGTAATGGTAATTTTTTATTATATAAACTACTTACGGTTTATAAAAAATACATATTTATAGGAGAGTGATTTAACAATGAAAAAGAGTATTATTTCAATTTTCATGGCATTTGCTTTATTATTTACAGGTATTATTAGTCCATTGACAACTAATTACGCTAACGCTTTAAGCGATGAGGTAGAACCAGACAAACTAGTTCTTGATTTTTCTTTCTTTAAGTTAGATTATGAATCAGATCCAGATAAGTATCATGAAGGAGCAAAGAAGTTTTTTAATGACTTTATGACGATAGGAAAATTCTTAATGGATTGTGATACGTCAGATGTAGATAAATATGCCCAGTGTGCTAAAGCTTTTAGGCTCAAAGATGTAAATGATTGTCTTAATGATGAAAGTAATTTGAACCAACTTATCAAGTATCTTGATAATTACGATGGTAATACAAACACTGTGTTAGATGGCATTGACTATTTCAACTATTTTATAAAGAATTATGAAGCTAGATTTGACCAAACCGTAATATCACAGATAGATGACATATTTAAAGACGCTGCTGAGTGTGATAAATCTCAGTATAATTTAGTATTAAAAAAATACAACAAAGTTATACAAATTGTTGATGCATTTTTGAATATAGTAGGAGAGCACAAGGGTGCATCTGATAAAAAAGCTCAAGCTCAAAAATGTATTGATAGTGTTATGAAAAGTATTGATACCAAAATCTTCTCTAGTGACGTACACAAGAACAATATAGGAAAAATCTTATTTTCAAAAAACAGTATCGTTGCTGGTAAAGAAACAGCAAGTTCCTTCACCAAATCATTTGATGCTAACAGCAATATATACGCAATAGCATACTTATCAACTTCATTACAGAAAATCGTACCAAAAGCTTCATATTATCCTGATCCAAATGAAACCTGTTATGCAGCGGCTCATGTTAAGATTGATGGTGTAGATTTTAGCTACGGGTATATAAAATTTGCAGTTGATGTTCAAGAATATCAGGCCGATAAAGGATATGTTACCTTTGAATTACTGCCAAATGCTAAAAACACTAAAGGTGACAATCTTAAAGAATGGTATGATTATCTTTTTTCAAAGTTAAAGCCTGGCAAGCATACAATTTCTGTTGAAATCACTGTTGGCGAAACTACTGTGGCAGGTGGTGATTTTGATATAGATTGGAAAAATGCTGACCTAAAGAAAATTTCAAATAATGTTTCTAACTGTATAAAAATCTCTGATGCCTATAGAGCTAGTAAGGCTCAAGTTCCTGGGGTGTTTAAAGTAAAGAGCAAGACATATAAAGATAAATCATTATCTGACAATAATATTAAAGCATTATTATCAAATGCATATCCAGATTTTAAAAGCTTAACTAAGTATTTGGTTAATGTAGGAGATAATACTAGTGGTTGGGGTATTCAAAAAGATGAATACAAGCTGCCAGTTGCAGCGCACTCAACAATGAATACTTGGGCAATATATACAGCTAAAGATGGATATTGCTACATCGTAGAATTTTTCATAACTAAGGATTATAATTATCTTTCAAAAACATATGGAAAGCCTTATGTGCAAACTGTTTCTAAAACAAGGATAGCTGCAAAGAATGTAAAATAAGTTGAATAATTAAAAGGTGTAGGACAATTTACTAGTTGTCTTACATCTTTTTTTATATACCCGTAAACATTCATAAATCTTCTTGACACCCTAACAGTTGTTAGGTATAATTTACCTAACAACTGTTAGATTGAAGGAGGGTTATATGGAGTCGTCTTGCCAAAGTACAAAGGATAAAATTCTTAACGTTGCTTTAGATATGTTTTCTACCAGGGGATATTCTTCTGTCTCTATTAGGGACATAAGCAAAGCAATTGGAATTAAGGAAAGTTCCATTTATTATCATTTTAAAAACAAGCAAGATATTTTCGAGCATTTGCTTTGTATTGTACAAGGGTTAATAGAGTCAATGAAAGCCTCCTTTAATAACGTTCTTTCTGTAGCTAATGAAATAAGCCAACAGGGATTTGTTGCGGCAGGTATTTCGTATATAGAAAAATTTTTGTTAGCGGAAAAAGTATACAGCATTATAAACATGCTAAGCATTGAGAAAAGTACAAATGCGGAAGCCGCTGATTACTACGTAAAGTTTCTTTTTGACATTCCACTTGAGCACCATCAACAGGTATATACCATACTCAAGCAAAAATTTATCATAAGAAATTATGAACCCGATAAACTAGCCTCCGAATATCAGTCGATAATCCTTTTTATTTTTTTTAAATACTTTCCATCTAAAACTTATATTACAGAAGAAAATCTACAAAAAGCAAGAAATGAGCTATCCGAAATGTTAATGAGATTTTATTCTCAATATTTGAAAGGAAGTGAGAGTTAATGAAAATCTACAAGAGTAAAAAAGCTGAGGAAAGAATTGTTTCCACATATGATGCACTTCTACGAGAGTGGAATGTGCCAGTAACGCAGACGGACGTTGAAACACGTTATGGAACCACACATATAAATATATGTGGAAAGCAGGATGGAGCACCGCTAGTGCTTTTTCATGGTGTGGGAGATGATTCTGCGTTGATGTGGATTTACAATGCTACCAAATTATCAGAGGAATTCCGTGTATATGCCATTGATACTATCGGGGGCCCAGGTAAAAGTAGACCCAATGAAAATTATAACAAAAGCTTTGATGATGCGTTATGGATTGATGATGTACTGAATAGTCTTGAACTTGAGAAGGTTAATATTGCGGGAGTGTCTCATGGCGGGTACCTTACACAATATTATTGCCATATGAGACCTGATAAAGTAATTAGGGCTGTTTGCATGGCAGCTAGTGTTGCGGCGGGTAAATCAGGCAACCCATTGATTACAATGATGAAGATATTCTTCCCGGAAGCACTTTTCCCAACTGATAATAATATTAGAAAACTTATAAGAAAATTAAGTGGAGATAATAGTGGAGCTTTTACTGACAATCAGCTCATAATGGAACATTTTACGTACCTTTTAAAAGGCTACAACAATATGGCAATGGGAAACCATAAAGTTACCACCTTTACTGAAGAGCAAATAGATATAATACGTGATAAATGCCTGTTTTTAGTAGGTGAAGCGGATCCGTTTATGACACTTGGAGGTAAAGAAATGTTGAATAGCAATAGGATGAGTGCCAAGTTCTTTCCTAAGGTTGGACATGGGATTAACCATGAGATAGCCGATGAAATAAATAGTATTCTTATAGATTATTTTAAAGAAAGAATTAACGTGTAGAACTCAAGCTATTGAGAAATGCTTAAACCTGTTCTTTTGGACAGAGTAAATGCGCCCCTGAAATAACTGTAGAGAAAGCTGAATGATTCATAAGGGCAATCATTCGGTTTTCTCTTGAGTATGAGTTTATGTATAACTTCAATGTCAAATGGCTGACGTTATGCTTTAATCTATATATTGCCTAAAATATTCTATATTGACAATGATTGGAAAAATGCATATAATATTAATGTTGCAATTTTTGCAATAATAAATTTTGTACGAAAGGAGTTTTTTTAATGTCTATAGTAAAAGTTGAGGTAGTAATTAACTAACTGAATATTGGCACAGGTTACACAGGTATTATTTGTGTTTCCTATGCAGCTTCTTTCGAGCAACCAGGTGGCATGGGTGATCAGCAAGCAGAGCTTGCGACAAGCCCTAAATCGTGTATATAGCAAATAGCAGCACGCGTCGGTAGCGTGTTTTTTTATTGCTTTCATACAAGTTGAAGAGATACAATCAGTAGATTAAGGTCTCTTTTTGAACCCGCAGGTAGGTCGTTATCTGCGGGATTTTTGTGTGCTTTTTTGGGTTGTAAAATCTAATAATTATGAAAAATGGAGGAGTGATGATATGACAAAGATAAAAGGTACTTATGAATATATAAAAGAAATACGCGGAAGCTGGGTGATAAACCCTCGAACAAGAGTACAGGAGAATGAAATGAAGAACAAAAAGAAACGAAGACAGCAAGAAAATAAAATGATAAAGGATGGTATGAAACAATGAATATAAAAAATTTTGGATGGAATGAATATTTTGAAAATCAGTGGAAACAAAACAGCGCCGATGGCATGTATCCCGCTAGGATAGTTGCGGACTATGGACAAATGCTTCGTGTAGTTTCCGAGACAGGAGAACTTCTAGTAAATAGACCGGTAAAGAAGTTTGATGAAGCTATGCAATTAGCGGTTGGTGATTGGGTAGGATTGAACTGGGCGCAGACGGAGTCCGTTGATTCCCCTAGTGAAAAGGAGTATTCTGCAGAACACCACTCCTCCCAAATACGTCTTGTTCTGCCAAGGAAAACAAAGTTTTCAAGGGCCGCGGCAGGCCCTGAATTAAAGGAACAAATTGTTGCAGCAAATGTAGATACGGTTTTTCTTATCCAGTCGTTGAACAGAGATTTCAATATGAGAAGACTGGAAAGATATCTTATTGCAGCATGGGAAAGTGGTGCTGTACCGGTTGTTGTATTGACCAAGGCGGATTGCTGTGACGATGTTGCAGATAAAATGTCCGCTGTATATGCCACTTGTCCTGGAGTGGAGGTGCATTCCATAAGTTGTGTAACAGGAGAGGGGATTGAGGAGATAAAGAAACACTTTACTCCTGGGAAAACTGTAGCCTTGCTAGGCTCTTCAGGTGTTGGAAAATCGACTTTAGTTAACACGCTCGCGGGTAAAGAACTGCTCAAAACCCAGACAATCCGTGAAGATGATAGTAAGGGAAGGCATACTACTACCCATAGAGAACTTCTGCTTTTGCCAGGCGGAGGATTAATCTTGGATACACCCGGAATGCGTACGCTATCTCTATGGGAAGCAGATTCTGGTATGGAAGTTTTGTTCGGTGATGTCGAGGAACTGACAAATCTGTGTCGATTCCATGACTGTAAACATCAGAATGAACCAGGGTGTGCTGTCAGAGAAGCACTTGATACAGGAAAATTGGAAATGAAAAGATGGGAGAGCTGGCTGAAGCTACAAAAAGAGCTGGCACATCTAGAAGCTAAAAAGGAAGGAAGGCTGAGAGCTCATGAGAAATATTTTGGTAAGCAGATTGCAAAATTTCAAAAGGAATTCTATAAAGAGAGAAGATAGAAAGAAGATGGAAGATTCTATGTGTATATTTAAGATAGCTAAGATGCTAACAATATGGAATTATTATCTGTAAGCGCTAAGCTTGACAGAAAAAACGGCTTTCAGGGTTTTAGGCTCTGATAGCCGTTTTTATTTGCCAGAAAGTAAGTGGTTAATATTTTCACAATAATCTAACTGTTTATTGGCAGTACATATGGGTATATTTGGTGAATAAGGCTACTTTTATTTAAATAAATTGTGAAAATATTTTACATGATATTTATTACTGGAAATAATATCTTTAATAACAGGAGGGGGGGACCAAATATGTCAAATGAACAATTACTCGATTTATTGAAAGATCGTTTTGAGAATAATTTGAACCGTCATAAGGGGATTGAATGGGACAAAGTAAAAGCAAAACTTCAGAATGGCACTGAAAAGCTGCGCTCACTCAATGAGATGGAAGCAACCGGGGGTGAACCAGATGTTGTTGGTTACGATGAAGCTACTGGTGAATATATCTTTTACGATTGTTCAGCAGAGAGCCCTAAAGGGCGCAGAAGCCTTTGCTATGACCGTGAGGCACTAGAGTCAAGGAAAGAAAACAGACCAGAGAACAGCGTTATGGATATGGCGGCTGATATGGGCATTAAACTTTTAACAGAAGAAAATTACCGATACTTGCAGAGGTTTGGGAAGTTTGATACTAAAACATCTAGCTGGATCGAAACTCCTGCTGATATTAGAAAACTAGGTGGTGCTCTCTTTTGTGATAGGAGATATGACCATGTATTTGTATATCATAACGGTGCAGAATCCTATTATGCAGCTAGAGGATTCCGAGGGCTGTTAAGGGTGTAAGATTCCATATAAATATAAAATAGAACCAAGTTGTGACTAGCATTGAATCCTAATTGACTAATATTACACCTCGATTGGCTAAAATTGTACCTCATTCAATAAAACAAATTTTTTAGTAAACATATTTTTTGATAGACATATTTTATGATAAACATAATTAATCAAGATAAATATATTTATCAAGAAACTATGTTATTGAATGACCCTATATGGGATTTGCAAGCTCAAATTGTGCTAGCCACCTATGGTATTCTCCATTATTCAGTATAGAATCATAGAAAAATGTTGGAATACATTTTAAAATTTGAACTTTTGTGCCTACCTCTACTGGAGGTGGATTGCCATGTCCGGTTGTATTTAATACCGTAGCAAAAGTTCCTGGAACTAAATATGAATTCTCCGGCCTTAGTTCAAACCAAGCAAACCAGCGATGTATATGACCGTCTGGCAATAGGACTGCACATAGATTCCCAAACCATGGTTTTACTATTTTGAGAGATGTGCCCGGTCGGATTTCTGGAGGATGACTTACTATGGATATAGCATTTTCACCTGGGAAAAATTGTGGAGACATATTGTTATTCATTATTTTGAGATCTCCTTCACTTTATGTTTACTATTCAATATATGAATAAAGTAAACAGTGGGATACTAATATTTCAAAAGCCCCAGTATGTTATTGACAAAATGTAATGTACATATAATATTAAATTTATATAGAAGTGATTTATAATAGTAGAAACCTATGAAAGGAGAGATTACTATGACAACATTAAATAGAGATGGATTTTTAAATAAGAGTACTAATACTTTAAACGAAATAATAGATATGCTAGAAAAACTTCCTGCAATAAAACTAAATGACTTAAAGGGTGAAAAAACGGCTCTTGTAATAATTGATATGGTAAATGGCTTTGCCAGAGAAGGAGCACTACAGAGCTCCAGAGTGGAAGGGTTAATTCCTGAGATAGTCACTTTATCAAAGGCTTGTGATGATTTAAAAATAAAAAAAGTTGCTTTTGCTGATTGTCACTCAAATTATTCGCCAGAATTTGAGTCCTATCCTCAACACTGTATATGTGGTACAAGTGAAGGTGAGATAGTTGATGAGATTAAGGAGGTAGGAGGGTATACCCTTATAAGCAAAAACTCAACTAATGGCTTCCTTGAAGAAAAATTTGAGCAATGGCTAAAAGAGAATAACGACACTGATACTTTTATTATAACGGGAGACTGTACTGATATATGTATACAGCAATTTGCAGTAACGCTTAAGACCTGGTTTAACAGACAGAACAAGAATTCTAGGGTTATAGTCCCAATGAACGCTGTTGAAACCTATGATTTAGGATTGCATGACGGTCATTTAATGCATGTATTTGCATTATACAATATGATACTTAACGGGATTGAAGTGGTTGCAAAGGTAGAGTAAGTTAGGCAAATCATGTATCATGGGACCTTTGCTTGTACTAATAGGGTATCAAGCTTCAGATAAAAATTTAATTATTAAGCAAAAAATAATATTATTGACAATAAATGACTCTCTTAATATACTAAAATTACCATAAAATGCATATTGGGAGTGTTGAGATGAGGAAATTACTTAAGCTGGTCGTAGTTGTTTTATTAGTTTTGTCATTATCCATAAGCAGTATTACTCCAGTGTTAGCAAAAACTCCATATAGCCAACTTCCTGAAATGTATTGGGATGCTCAATTATTATCAGGACAACCCAGGTTAGATATGTTTGAGAAAATGGTACAACAGTATCCCGCTATCTTAGAGGGTTATCTAGGTAAAGCTAATACTTTATTTGGCATGCAAAGGTATGAAGAGTCAATTGAAGTGTATAAAAAAGCTATAGAAATAGATGCTAGCGCTATAGAAGCATATTCAGAGATGGCAATTTGCTATAATCGTTTACAGAAGTTTGAAGATGCAATAGAAATAAGTGACAAAGCCATTGCTGCTTTTCCTGACGAATACATAGTATACGTCAGGAAAGCTGAGAGCCTTTCAAGATTAAATAAAAAAGAAGAAGAAGTAGAGTGCTACAAATTAGCAATAGAAAAACTCCCTAAAAACGAGGGCGGAGTGGAGCCGATATTTAATAATATTGGAGTAGCCTTTATTACGTTACAAAGATATACATTAGCTTTAGAGTATTTTCAAAAGGGTGCGGATTACATAAAGCAAAATGCGAAAAGTGATTTATCCTGGTATAACAACATGTTGAAAAATATGGCATATATATATGATGGGAATCTTAAGGAGTATCAGAAAGCAGGAGACCTATTTGATATATGTATTAAGAATAACCCGAAAGATCATAATGCATTAATTGGCAGGGCGATGGCACTTTGTCACTTAAAGCAGTATGACCTTGCAATTGAAGATGCTAATAAAGCAATTAGTCTTTCTCCCGATACTGCATACTATTATTTAAATAGGGCATTAATATTTGAATATGCAAACGACTACAAAAATATGATTGCTGACCTAAATAAGTATATTAGCTTTCCTATGCAAGCATATGATAAACAAATGCAGCTTCTGAGAATAGTTGAAGCATATAAAAATTTAAACGACTTTGAATCTGCCTTAAAAACGTATGATATAGTTCTATCATATAAAACATATATCACTACTGATATACTTAAATCAAAATTTAAGCTGCTTATTAGTATGAAAAAATATTCGGATGCATTGCTTTGTATCAATAGTGTCATTTCTCAGGAATCCAATGAAATAAGTAATTATGAAAGCAAAATAGATACTCTTTATTTATTAAAACAGAATAAAGATACAATACCTGTATATAACCAGATACTTAAGCTAGACCCCAAGAACAAAAAGGCCTTAAACGGGTTAGGTGTGGAGTATTTAAGTAAGAAAAATATTAAAGAGGCTCTCGCTATATACCAGCGTTTACTTGCTCTAAATAGTAAAGATGCTGACGTAAATTATAGAATAGCTAAGTGCTATGTGCTTCTTAAGAATAACTCTAAAAGCTTAGAGTATATAGTGAAGACTATAAAGCTAGATAAAAAATATATAGATATTATAAAAAAAGATAAGGACTTCACAGTACTAAATAAAAACAAACAATTTATTAACTTGTTAAAATAATTACTTATAACGTTAAATCCCAAATCTAGCGATGGATTTGGGATTTTTTATGCTTTTTATTTAGAAACATTTATTTACAAAACAGTATAAAAGGTATAAAATAAATATAAAACCAACAAAACAAACACAAAACAACATAAATGTGTATAATCACATACTTATAGAGTCACAAATACATACAACCATAAAAATATAGAATCACAAAACATATAGCCCACAAATACAAATTAATATACATAGTGTTCTAATCTTAAGTTAGCAAAATCTTTAATTAATTACATAGAAAGAGGTAGCCAAATGAATATTGATAGTCAAATAAAGAATGAAGTCTGTGAGATTGGCAGAAGGATATATTCCAACGGTTTTGTTGCTGCAAACGATGGCAATATTACTGTCAAGGTTGCAGATGATGAGATTTGGGCAACACCCACCGGGGTAAGTAAGGGTTACATGACTCCCGACATGCTAATAAAGGTAAATTCTGAAGGAGCTATATTAGAAGGAACATGGAAGCCATCGTCCGAACTAAGGATGCATTTGCGTGTTTACAAGGAGAGACCTGACGTAAGAGCAGTGGTACATGCGCATCCACCAACGGCCACGGGGTTTGCCATAGCCGGTATACCACTCGATAAGTACACTATGCCTGAGGCAATACTGTCACTTGGAAATGTTCCGCTTACTCCATATGGAACACCATCAACAGATGAGATTCCAGATGCAGTCAGCAAATACTTGCAGAATCATGATGCGTTCTTACTTGCAAATCATGGGGCACTTACAGTTGGTTGTGACCTTATGACAGCATATTTCAAGATGGAAACAATGGAGTTTTATGCCAAGATTAGTCTAGTTGCTAGATTGCTTGGTGGTGAGAAGGAGCTCAACAATCAGCAGGTCGAGAAGCTTATGGATATTAGACAAAACTACAACTTAACAGGAAGACATCCCGGGTATACACGTAAATCAGCTGACCTATGATATAAACTGGCTGAACTGTGATATAAATTGGTTGAACTATGATATAAATTAGCTGAACTATGATGTAAGTCAACTGACCTATAATGTAAATCAGCCGAACTATGATGTAAGTCTGCTGACTAATACTAGGCTATCTTTCTGAAATCAAAAAACGTTGGAGGGAATAATGCTTGCTATTGAAAGAAGAAAGAAGATAACTCAAATTATTAATGAAAATAAAAGCATATTGGTTACAGAGCTAAGCAAGCTCTTTGAAGTGACTGAGGAAACTATTCGTAGAGACCTTGAAAAGCTTGAGAAACAAGGGATACTTGTAAGGACTTATGGGGGAGCAACCTTGGTTGAAGAAATAGCAGGTGAAGTTCCTGCCGAGCAGCGACAAGTCATTAACTCAGAGGGCAAGGACATAATAGCCTTGGAGGCCTCAAAGCTGATAAAGGACGGGGAAACAATATTTCTGGATGCAAGTACTACTGCATACTTCATGGCCAAGTATATTAAAAGTCTTAAAAATATCACTGTTATCACCAATTCAAACAAAGTGGTAATTGAGCTAATGGATTGTGAGAATGTCAAGGTTGTATCTACAGGGGGGACGTTTACAAAAAACAACATGTCTTTTGTAGGGCGAGTGGCAGAAAATACAATCAAAAACAACTACTTTGCATCTAAGGCATTCATTTCCTGTCAGGGAGTGACTCTCAAAAGGGGATTCACTGACCAGAACGAGCACGAGACAGAAATAAAAAAGGCGATGATTAAGTGCTCTGACTATGTAATAGTATTATGCGATCATAGTAAGCTTGGAAAGCTAAGCTGTTGCAAAGTGGCTGAACTCAGCGAAGCGGACTGCTTTATTACCGATGAAAAGCTTGATGATGAATGGAATGAGGCATTTATGCAGCAGGATATAGAGGTTATAGTAGCAGTGAAGTAGCAAGGTCAGAGATAAAGGGTATTACAATGAAACACTTATATTTGTGTAAAGTGAGTTATGAAAAAGCAGTAAGTATGAGGGGGTAAAGATATGTGCGCATATCCGAAGGTGGGAATCAGGCCAACGATTGATGGCAGAAGAGGTGGAGTTAGAGAATCCTTAGAAGAACAGACCATGAATATGGCAAAGACAGCAGCAAAGCTTATTTCAGAAAATCTTAAGTATTCAGATGGTACAGCTGTTGAATGTATTATAGCGGACAGCTGTATAGGTGGGGTTGCCGAGGCGGCAAAGTGCGCCGAAAAATTTGCTAGAGAAGGGGTTGGCGTTTCACTTACAGTAACACCATGCTGGTGCTATGGGTCAGAGACTATGGATATGGACCCGTATATTCCAAAGGCAGTGTGGGGTTTCAATGGTACAGAAAGACCTGGAGCTGTATATTTGGCGGCTGTTTTGGCAGGACATAATCAAAAGGGTTTGCCCGCTTTCGGAATATATGGAAGAGATGTTCAAGATTCAGGAGATACAACAGTTCCAAAGGATGTTGAGGAAAAAATACTACTATTTGTAAAGGCTGCAATTGCTGCGGCTACCATGAAGGGGAAATCATATCTTTCAATGGGTTCTGTTTCTATGGGAATTGCTGGTTCAATAGTGAATGACCAGTTTTTCCAGGATTACTTGGGTATGAGAAATGAATATATTGATATGTCCGAGTTTACAAGAAGAATTGATGAAGAGATATATGACAAAGAAGAATTCAATAAGGCACTTGCATGGGTTAAGCAAAACTGCAAGGAAGGGCCCGACCTGAATCCAGTAGAAGTTCAGCAGAATAGAGAGACAAAGGATAAGAACTGGGAAACAGTGGTCAAGATGGCTATAATAGCTAGAGACCTAATGATAGGAAATCTTAAGCTAAAGGAATTGGGCTTTGGAGAAGAGGCGTTCGGACATAATGCTATAGCAGCTGGCTTCCAAGGACAGAGGCAATGGACAGATCATTTTCCAAATGGAGATTTTATGGAGGCAATACTAAATTCCTCCTTTGACTGGAATGGGCTTAGAGAGGCATTTGTTGTAGCGACCGAAAACGATAGCTTAAACGGTGCTGCCATGCTGTTTGGCAAGCTTTTGACAAATACGGCACAGGTTTTTGCAGATGTGAGAACCTATTGGAGTCCTGAAGCAGTGAAGAGGGTTACTGGCAAAGAGCTAAGCGGAAGAGCTGCCAACGGTCTCATTCACCTTATAAATTCAGGCTCGGCTGCACTTGATGGAACAGGACAGCAGATTAAAAATGGACAGCCTGCAATGAAGCCGTTTTGGGAGATTACCGAGGAGGAAGCAAACAAGTGCTTAGAGGCAACAACCTGGTACCCTGCTAATGTTGGATATTTCAGAGGTGGCGGGTACTCTTCCAACTTTACTACAAAAGATGGAATGCCAATAACAATGTCGAGAATTAACATAATTAAGGGCTTGGGGCCTGTACTGCAAATAGCAGAAGGCTACACTGTAGAGTTGCCGGAGGATATACATGATATTCTCAACAAGAGAACTGATTTTACCTGGCCAACAACATGGTTTGCACCAAATATCACAGGTAAGGGTGCCTTCAAGGACGTTTACTCTGTAATGGCAAATTGGGGAGCAAACCACGGCGCCTTCAGTTATGGGCATATTGGAGCAGAGCTTATCACTCTGGCATCTATTCTTCGTATTCCTGTTTGTATGCACAATGTAAGTGAGGGAAAAATCTTCAGGCCAAGTGCATGGAGTGCTTTTGGCATGGATACAGAAGGCGCAGACTACAGGGCATGTGCCAACTACGGACCATTATACGGAAAATAGCAATAATAACCGTGCAAATAAAAAATTGATGAGGCAATATAATTTACCTGGCGTATCTCATTTTCTCTCATCCAGCGAGCAAGAAATATTGTGAGTTATGGTTAGTCTTAAGAATATTGTGTGTTATGGTTAATCTTAAGAAACATTGTGAGTTATGGTTAATCTTAAGAAACATTGTGAGTTATGTTTAGTCTCAGGAAAGGTGCAGTGGAATTAATGAGCAAAAACAAGAGAATATTGGCATTTGATTTTGGTGCATCTAGTGGCAGAGCAATAATTGGTACATACGATGGAGAAACTATAAAGCTTGACGAGATACATAGGTTTTCAAACGACCCTGTAAGCTTCAATGGAACACTTTATTGGGACGTGTTGAGGCTCTTTCATGAGATTAAGCAAGGTATACTTAAGGCCAAAATCCTAGGCAGCATTGATAGTATAGCAATGGACACCTGGGGTGTTGATTTTGGCTTGTTGGATGAGGATGGCAATCTCTTGGAGAATCCTGTTCACTACCGGGATACAAGAACATCAGGGATGATTGATGCCTGTAATAATCTTATTTCGAAACAGACCATGTATGAATTAACAGGACTACAGTTTATGGAGCTAAATACGGTATTCCAGCTGCTGTACCTCGTCAGAAATAAGCCCAAATTACTAGATAGGGCAAAGACGCTGTTACTAATGCCAGACCTATTTAACTATATGTTAACAGGAGTAAAAAGCACAGAGTTATCTATTGCTTCTTCGACCCAGCTGCTAGATGCTAAAGGTAAGCAATGGTCTTGTGATATTTTAGAGAGATTATCAATACCTAAAAGGTTATTCACTGAAATAGTCAAGAGTGGTACGTCAGTAGGGCAGTTGTCCGATGATATATGTAGTGAGCTAGGGGTGCAAAAGGTAAATGTAATTTCCGTTTGTTCTCACGATACTCAGAGTGCAATAGCAGCAATACCCGCACAGGAGAAGGACTTTGTGTTTATCAGTTGTGGAACATGGTCTATATTAGGCACCGAGTTGGATTCTCCTATTATTAATGAGACCTCACAAGAGTATAATATGACTAATGAGAGCGGATACAATAATACCACAACATTCATGAAAAATATAATTGGGCTTTGGCTAATTCAAGAAAGCAGGAGACAGTGGAATAGAGAAGGAAAAGACTATAGCTTTTCACAATTGGAGCAAATGGCTCTCGAAGCAGAGCCATTTACCTGCTTTATTGATCCTGACTCCCCTGAATTTGGTGCTCCCGGAAATATTCCACAGAGGATACAGCAGTACTGTCAGAGAACGGGCCAAAGGGTTCCGGGAACAGTAGGTGAGATAGTTAGATGTATAAATGAAAGTCTAGCTATGAAATATCGTTATACTTTTGAACAGCTCAAACAATGCACCAATAGGAATTATTCCACAATGCATATGGTAGGCGGGGGATCACAGAGTATGCTTCTATGTCAGATGACAGCGAATGCATGTGCCCTTAAGGTAATAGCTGGTCCCGTTGAGGCAACAGTGCTTGGAAACATAGCAGTTCAGCTTGTTTCTCAAGGCGAAATAGAAAGCCTTACAAAAGCAAGGCAAATCGTGGCTAGCTCTGAGAAAGTGATTGAATATAAGCCTCAAGATATAGCTGTCTGGGATAAGCAGTATGAAGTTTTCAGCGAATTGTTAAAGTATTAGTGCTTAAAGTTTCCAAAATAGTAACCTTTGCTACTTCAAAAACAATGAAAAATTCAAAAAAATAAAGAAATTTCAAGAATTAGTGAGATAAGTTAATTTATTTTCAAACAAAGGTCAAAGATGGTCAAAGTCAGAGATTGATTAATAAAGGAAAACATTGTATAAATATAATTGTAAACAACATATTAATATAGATAATAACATTTAGGAGGTGTTGGTTATGTCAGGTTTAATACCATGGAAAAATAGTGGAGTACAAAAGAGAAATGATAGTCTGTTAAACTTTTTTGATATGGACAGGGTTTTTGACAACTTCTTCAATGACTCAGTTTTTCCTTCACACTTCAACAATAGCGGTCATATGAAAGTAGATATCAGTGAAAATGAGAAGGAATATATACTGGAGGCGGAACTGCCAGGTATCAAAAAGGATGAAATTAATCTAGAGGTTAATGATGACAGACTGACAATCGCCGTAAGCAGGGATGAAAAGACAGAAGAGAAGAAGGACAATTATCTTAGAAGAGAGAGAAGAACAAGCTCAATGATTAGATCATTCTCTCTAGAAAATGTAGCAAGTGATAAAATTACTGCAAAACATGAAAACGGCATTCTTACCCTTGTACTTCCAAAGAAGGAACAGGTTGTAGTTAAGGGAAGAAAAATTGACATAATGTAGTTATGCGCTTAAATCACCACAAATTACCCCTTTACCTAAGATACACAGGCCCCATCAAATTTGGTGGGGCCTGTGTATTTACTTAAAATAGCTACTATACTTTTTAACAACCTGTCCTTGCTTGCTCAGTCCCGCAAAGATATGCGTTTTCAGGTCAACTGCCAGCTTGAGCTTATCCTTTTGAGAAATACAATCAATAATAGACGCATGCTGCTCGTATATTGCAGAGAACATATCGGGTTCTTCCATTGATAAAATTCTATACCTGTTGTAATGGAATTTTGTCGTACTTAAAAGTCTCCATATTTGTTTGTGATCTGAAAGGTCAAATAATGCCTTGTGAAACTCATTGTCCAGATCAAGGAATTCGCTTATGCTTCCTCCGTTATCAACAATATCTTTTTGGAGGCGAAGATTTCTTTGGATATCCTTTGGAATTTCTCCTTTTAATGAATCACATAGTTCTGATAATATTTGCTTCTCAAGTACATATCTCATATACACTGAGTCATTGACAAAATCCATATCTATCAAGGAGATATAAGTACCCTTTTGCGGGAAAATATCAAGTAGCCCCTCGTGCAAAAGTCTGATAAATACCTCTCTGACGGGAGTTCTACTAACTTGGAGCTCTTGTGATATTTCAGTTTCACTCACAAGCTGGCCCGGTTTATATGACATATCCAAAATCTTGCTTTTTATATCCTGATAAATACTTTCCTTTAATGATAATCTAGAGCTTGCGGTACCGCTCATATACATACCCCTTTTTTGAACAAATAGTTTAGCAAAGCGTAGAAATATTTATTGTATTGACAATATATATTAGCCATGACGGCAACTATGACTTAAATGACAATTATTCCAGTATATAAACAGGGAGTGCTTTATCTTAAATAGAGTCACTATCTGACAACCCTTGCACCTTGTCTCTTATTTATACCTTTATCTGACAACCCTTGCACCTTGCCCCTTAATTATGCCCTCTACCTCCTTGAGACTTGCCATGGAGGTGTCCCCTGGAGTAGTCATAGCAAGTGCACCATGGGCAACACCATAGTTAACTGCTTTTTGGGCATCTCCCGTTGAAAGCAAACCATAAATTAAGCCGGATGCGAAGCTATCACCTCCTCCTACTCTATCATAAATTTCAAGATTAGGGAATTCCAAAGAAGGGTAGATATTGTTATCCGCCCAGCAGATAGCGCTCCAATCGTTTATAGTAGCTGTTTTCACCTTTCTGAGTGTAGTGGCAACTACCTTGAGGTTAGGATATTCCTTTACTACTTTAGAAATCATTTTTTTGTAGCCGTCTATATCCAGTTCCTTCAGACTACTATCATTTCCTTCAACTTCAAAGCCAAGGCAGGCTGTAAAATCTTCTTCGTTTCCAATCATAACATCAATGTACTTTGCTATTTGCTTATTTACCTGCTGTGCTCTATCTTTTCCCCCATGATAATTCCATAATGAAGGTCTATAATTTAAATCATACGATACTAAAGTACCATACTTCTTTGCAGTCTTTACCGCCTCAATAACTACATCCGGAGTTGTGTCGGACAATGCGGCAAAGATACCGCCTGTGTGGAACCAACGTACTCCTAATTTACCAAAAATATATTCCCAATCAATATCACCGCTTTTGAGCTGTGAGACTGCTGTGTTTGCTCTATCAGAAATTCCAAGTGCTGCTCTGATACCAAAACCCCTCTCAGTAAAGTTAATTCCATTTCTAGCGGTCCTGCCTATACCGTCAAATGGCACCCATTTAATAAGAGAGGTGTCAATGCCACCTTGAAGCATGAAATCTTCGAGCAGTCTACCAACATCATTATCAACAAATGAAGTCACGGCAGCACATTTGAGTGAGAAACACTTTTTAAGTCCTCTTGCAACATTGTATTCACCGCCGCCCTCCCATGCAATGAATTGTCTGGAGTTCTTAATTCTTCCGTCTCCTGGGTCCAGCCTAAGCATTATTTCACCTAGTGAAATGCAGTCGTATGTACATTCTGATTTATCCTTTACTTTTAAATCGAGCATAATATTCCTCCTAGCTTTGTGATGGTTTTGAACACTTACCCATATTTGTCCTTATAGTGCTCTGATATACCTAGCTTATTTTTCGGAGAGCGCTCCGACGTATTTAGCTATTCTTTTAGCGCTCGTATGTATTTAACATTTCTTTCTTGATAGAGCTTACACGTCTTTAGCACTACTTTTCTAGTTGCAGTCTAGCTTCCTTAACCTTCTGCACAAATTGCTTTCCAATGGTGACGATTGATTCATAGTCACCGTTTTTAGCTCCAGCGGTAAGACTTCCACCGATACCAACTGCTACTGAGCCTGCTTTAATCCATTCACTTACATTATCTAGAGTCACCCCACCAGTAGGCATAAGTACCGCTTTTGGAATAGGCCCTTTTATAGCCTTGATTATAGTTGGTCCAAAGAGTTCTCCAGGGAATATCTTCACAATATCGGCACCCCGTTCCATACACTCAACAACCTCTTTAATTGTCATTGCTCCCGGCATACAAGCAACCTGGTATCTATTACAAAGCGTAACTACGTCCGTATTGAGATATGGACTTACTATGTATTGGGCACCTGCCAATATTGCAATTCTGGCAGTTTCAGAATCCATTACCGTACCTGCCCCTACTATGATTTTTCCGTTTTTGTGTTGGGATACTAGTTGCTTGATAACATCTGCTGCCCCATCCACCGTAAAGGTTATTTCAATAGCACAGATACCTGCAGCAATGCACGCATCAGCAATTTTTATTGCCTGTTCACTGTTTTCAGCCCTCACTACTGCAACCACACCGCAATCCTTAATTCTTTTTAAAACCTCATTTTTATCCATCACTAATCCTCCGTAGCTATTAATATGTAAATTTATAACATATATATATTAATATATTAATATACTAATATACAAGTTACAACCTTTTATTGGATATGTTAAATTAGCCACACCAAATTATGGGCTAAAGACCTGAATTTTTGTGGTATAGTCAAGCTTATATTATTATATTTCGCAATACTACTTACCAGCTGCTAGGGCATTGTCCCCCATCTGACGCAATCTTTCTGCTGTGTTAATATACGTATTGTATAGATTTACTGCGGCATCATAAGCTCCTTGCGCTGATATGGTTCCAGTTCCATTTTGTATAGCGTTGTCTAAATTTTCTTTACAAAATTGTATGCGTGATTCCTGTTCTTCAGCTTTTCTTAAATACTGATCCGCCATTGAATAGTAGTATGATGAGCTATTACCTCCGCCTGACTGAACGGGTAGCTGCTGGTTAGGAATCTGTTGTTGAGGAAGTGTCTGCTGCTGTTGAGGAAGTGTCTGCTGCTGATTTTGAGGAACATAGTTAGTGGTTTTGTCACTGGTTTCAGAGACATAGGTGTAAATTACTACTGCTGCAATTACCCCTATTATTAGTACGGTGGTCTTTTTCATATGAAACTCCTAAATAAAAATCTGTTTTAATTATACAACATTGTAAATAAAAGGTAAAACTATAATTATTTAAAAATATTAATATTGGAATAATATTTAAAGACAGAATAGTTTATTTATAAATGTTTAGAAAGAATATTTGAAAAGAACACTTAAAAAGAACATTTAAAACATTATTTAGCAAGATTATTTTATATGGAATATTTTCCTCGAGGTATATAATGAGTCTTAACATGAGCAACTTGCTTGATATAGAGAAGTACTTTTTGTTGGAATTATCCTATTGTGATAATGCCGATTATTCCAAAAGAGATATATCTGCGCAAAACCCAATATGCATTGAAGACTTCCTTGAGTCTGTACCTCAGTGCTATTGCTCCTGCGAAATTGGAGTCAGAAAAATGTATGGCAATGTTGAAATGTATATGAAGGATTTATATACCCGCCTCCGCAAGGTTTATGAAGAGAGTGATAATCTTAAGGATATAGAGATTATTGGATATATAAATGATAACTACAATTTTTTGGGAAACACCGACAATAAGAAAAAATCAGGGCTGGTTGCGTTTGCCTTAAGAGATAGTGAAGGCAATGGAATGGTAATGTATAGAGGTTGTGAGCTAAATTACTTGAGCAATATTATTTTAGATTGGCCAAGTTGTGTTGCTGCGGCAATGGGATGCGTTACAAGTCAACATAAAAAAGCGCTAGAATTTTTTGATAAATATATGGAGGGGCTATCAGGTGAGCACAATATAATAGGTCACTCAAAGGGTGGAAATCTTGCTACATATGTATTTATTAACCGCAAAGATAACAATGTAAATTGTTATGTTGTAAATGCACAGCCTTATTGCTGGTTTGCAATGAGTGATGAACAGCGGGCTTGGCTAAAATCCAGTCAGTATGAATATATTGTGCACACTGATGACTTAACAAAGGCTGCAAGCTATGTCTCGTATGCGAGCAGAGTAATACCCCTCAACAGATATTTAAAGAAGGATACCATGACGAAACACTCCTTCTTTTCGGCAGGCTTTGATGACTATGGCAATCTCGAAGGAGGTAGAATTTTCAGGCAGACAGCAAGCCGTATCCTAACACGAGTATTTCATGATTATTCATCAGAGAGCAGAAAGACAAAGGAGGAGTTACTTCAGCTTTTTAGGTCTCAAATGAAGGTAATTCGAAACTCGACAAGATTTTTGTCCATAGGTATGGATGAAATAATGCTTGCGCTCAATGCAGAGGCAGCAACTCTTTGGCTTATTTCAAATGAGCCCGATAGCAAGGGGCAATATATTTATCCATTCATGATAAAGGGGCCTATAAACGATGAACTATACAAGCTTAAGCTATACATGGGGGAGGGCTTAGCTTCCGATAGTGCTTTTAATGGAGCCGTCCACCTTATAGAAGATATGGGTAGCAACAGTCAGTATATGAATGGCATAGACAACTCCACTGGTTTTGTTAGCAAATCAACAGTGTGTGTGCCGCTTTGCTGTGATAATGGAACCATTATCGGTGCACTTCAGTTATTAAACAAAAAGGATAGTGCAGTATTCACAAAAGAAGACCTTGAGCTAGCTACTGAGTTAGCTGGAATAATAGGTGATTTTATTGCTACTAGTAACACTCTGAATGAATCGAGAGATTTTACTCTCTTATCAATCCTACTTGATGAAAGAACCGTTTTCAAAATTGAAAGAAATCAGTTCTTGACCTTAGAATTTGATAACACCCACAAAAAGAATCAGTTTTACAATACTATAACAGGTTTGAAGCTACAACCCAATGAAGCATTGCTGTTTAACAGGCAGAGGTTTCTGCCCCATGAAAGAATAAAGCTAGATAGTTTTAGACGGCTAGAGCTATCAGCAATGTTTATACACCAGGAGGCAAGAATAAGTAAGGGAAGTGTCAAAAAGGCTCTATTATCAAAGCTATCCGAGGTAAAAGAAAAGGAGATAGATAAGAGCAGAATTCTTGAAAATGATAATATAAGGGATATTCTAGATAAAAGGGTTTTTGAGCTAACTGAGAATGAGTATATCCGCTATGAGTTTGAAAAAGCACTAATTATCAGGCCTATGCTATTAATAGTTAACTATCCTGAGAAGCTGTTTGCGGATGTTATGGTGGAGCAGATAATGAGTAAGCTTAAGGAAATTGCCCAAAACAAAACTGCTGCTGTTGTGGTATTAAAGAACCGAGAAAGATAGGGAATAATCTTGCTCGTGGAGAAATATAGACTAGATAATTCTCCACAAGCAATTTACAGTTTATCGGCACTATTTATATGTTTCTGAATTGCTTATCTCTAACAGTTCGTTCGAAATATCATCAATAACTTGGAAGGAAGCGGCTATCTCCTCCATGGAAGCAGAGGCTTGCTGGGTGGAGCTTGCAATGGATTCAACCTCCTGAAGAGAATGCTTGGTTTGAGTCTTTATTTCTCCAATTATATCTGCAATTTTGTGCCCATACTCTGATACCATGCTGCTTGATTGGGTAATTTCTTTAACCTTAACATTTGAAGTTGCCTGAAGGCTCTTTAGCTTTTCAAAGGATTTGCCAACAGTTCTAACTCTGTCGATTCCCTGCTTGATGGTATCTGCACCCATGTCTATTGATTTAACAGCGTTCTGCGTATCTACCTGAATTTCCTTTATGAGCTTTGAAATATCCTTTGCAAAGTTCGAGGATTGTTCAGCCAGCTTTCTGATTTCATCAGCAACTACAGCAAAGCCTTTTCCATGTTCACCTGCTCTTGCGGATTCTATTGCGGCATTTAGTGCCAAGAGATTGGTTTGACTTGCTATACTGGTAATTATCTCTGTAATTTTTCCTATTTCTTCAGAAGCTTGTCCTAATCTGTTAATAAGTTCCTTGCTTTCCATTGAAGACGCTTCGATATCCTCCATATCTCCAATAGCTTGTGCTACAACTACTGAGCTATCCTCTGAGGCTGCATATGTAGCAGTTGAAATATTGTACATTTCCTGTGACTGAAGGGCTATCTTCTCTAAAGCAGTTGAAATGCTGTCTACTGTCTGTGTTGTACTCTCTATATTGTTAAGATTCTTCTGACAACCCTGTGCAGCTTCTGCAGCATTAGAAGCAATTACTGTATTGGCTTTAGTGGTTTCTTCTACAGTTGACGAAAGCTGTTGAACAGATTCATTAAGGACAGATGACGCATTTGATGATTTATTCATTATCTCTTTTAGGTGGGAAAGAATGCCGGATTGCTCTTCAGCACCTACCATGTTGTCCAGTAATTTTCTAGTTCTCCTGGTCAATGTCATAAAGGTAAGTCCTAAAGCTATAAATTCAACCATAAAGCCCGAAGCATAAGCCATGTAGCTAGGTAATATCTCGCTAAACACTGTTGTGTTTAATTCGTCACCTATTCTGAAATAATTCGCAATTAATATGCAAGGAATACCCAGAATAAATGCAGTAGTAGTCAACCTACGGTCAAAATACAAGCAGCTAAGTGCTATTGGGAAAACATACACCATATAGATGCCAATATCTTTATTTGTTGCTAGAAGGCCAATAGAAAAAGTACTAAATATAACGGCTATATATTTAATTATTCCGCTATTAACCTTCAAAATCCTCAGTATAAATGGAATTACAGATAGTATAAAACCAATGGATGATAGAAAAATAAGCCTATCTGGGTCAATTTTGAAAATATTGAGTGAGTTAACAATATAAATCAAAGGGAATACAACAAAGCCAATAGTAACTAGTACAGTGCAACCAAACTTGTTTGCTTCCAACTCATTCTTAATAATAGTTGACGATTTTGAGACACTCATAACATCCTCCTGTGTAAAAAAAGCTATAATATTGGTCAATAATGTAATTATACTTTATAATAAAGGAAATTTATAGTAAAAAATGCTATTTAATAGCAATATATTTTGTTGTTTGCTATGAGAAATATGTAAACATCATAGTACACCATGACCTATAAAAGGGCTTGTAAATCATATTCGAGTTACAAGCCCTTTTGTAATGGAGAATTCATTTTATATTTTTAATTTTTTGTATATGATAACATTAGTGAAGGTCCTCTTAAGCAGTATGTCCTCAAACCTGCGAAGGGGGGACCTCAGCAAGAGAGCTCCTTTGAACCAAGTCTGGAGTAAATCTCTTTCCAGTACACGGCTCTTTACCATTAATTATGTTAATAATCTGTAGTGCTGCTTCGTTGCCTAAAATCTCCTTGGGGTGTGCAAAGGTGGTTAGCCCAGGTACTACAAGCGCTGAAAGAGAAGAATCATCAAAGCTAACTATTGACATGTCCTTTGGTACATCTATATTGTTTCTCTTTAGAAGCTCTATCAGCATCACTGCAATCTGGTCATTGTAGCACACTACTGCAGAACAGTCATTAAGTCTTTTCAATACAAGACTATCGGCAGCTCCTGAAAAAATGTCATTCATATCCTCAGTAACATACCATAAAACATTTTCAGCCTTTAGTGATAGGAAATGCTTTTGTAGGCCCTCGCTATATCCAAGGTATCTTAGGTGACCCTGAATATCGTCAGACTTAAATATTCCTGCAATATTTTTATGACCATACTGTATAGCGAGTTCTACTGCTCGACAACCGCTATCCTTATCATCCGGTGCTACAACGGGAAAGGAGCTACCTGGATAATACCCGTTAATCATGACACATGGAATCCCGCTCTTCTCTATTTGCATATACAACTGAGAATTAGTATTGGGGAGAGCACTTTTTGAGGGTTCAATAATCAGCCCGTCAACACCGCGCTCCAGTAACCCCTTTATGACTGCCGCCTCAACCTCAGGCTTATTGTAGGTTATACCCAATTGCATAGTATAGCCGTTATCCATAAGGCAGGAATCGATGCCTTGTATTATGTGAGGGAAGATATAGTCGCTGATGTAGGTGGTAATAACTCCTATAGTCTTTGTCTCAGGTCGGCTGCTTCTGACAGAAGATATGTACGTACCACTTCCACGCGATCGGGTAACCGTGCCTTCATTTTCTAAAATAGATATCGCCTGCCTAACTGTGTGCCTACTCAAACTAAACATATTTGCTAGTTCATTTTCGGTGTAAAGCTTATCTCCAGGCAAAAGCTTTTTGTCCAATATTTCTCTTTTTATCCATTCTGCTAACCATTGATATTTCGGAATTCCATTATTCATATAGTATAACAGTCCCTTTTGTTAAGATAGAATTATTATAATTAAAAATTACTAAAAGTGCAACAAAATAGTGTTGACTAGTGCGTACAATTAAAATATACTTTTATTAAAAGATGTACGGACAAATTAAGTCATAACAAAGTAATTAGATAGCGCATTATTAAAAAACTGAGGAGGAAAATCATGTCTGTTTTACAAGTAAATTTTGCTTCCAAATCACTAAGAAGACAAGTTACATTTAATGCACTTCTACCGATAGATACCCAAAATGTTGGACAAATGAGATCTTTATACCTACTGCATGGCTATTCAGGTAATTATATGGATTGGATGTGTGGTACAAAAATTCAGGAATTGTCTCAGAGATTTAATATAGCGGTCTTTATGCCATCCGGAAACAACAGTTTTTACCTGGATGATTCAGATAAATATGAAAATTACGGTGAATATATTGGGGAGGAATTACCCGAATTTACTAGAAAGATGTTCCGCTTAAGCGATACTGTGCAGGACACTTGGATTGGTGGTTTATCTATGGGAGGTTATGGCGCTATTCGCAATGGCCTTAAGTACTCAAAAATATATGGTAGGATAATAGCATTATCATCAGCATTAATTACAAATAGGGTTGCTAAAATTCCTGTGGGCTACAAGGATGGTATTGCTGATTACAATTACTATACAAGGGTATTTGGAGATTTAAGTCAACTTCTTGGTAGCGATAAAGACCCATTTGCTTTATATTCCAGTGTAAAAGTCAGTGATGCTCCCGTACCAAAGATTTATATGGCGTGTGGTACAGAGGACTTTCTGCTTGTCGAGAACAGAGAATACAGCCAGTTTTTGAAGGAGCAGAATGCAGATTTTACATATGTTGAAGCACCAGGAAACCACAATATGGATTTTTGGAATGAATATATTGAAAAGGGCATAGAATGGGCTTTAAAGTAATACTCATTTAAATCAGAAGAGTTGGTTGCCTTGACGTTCCTCCATCACAAAAGCCTGCTATTTGCTTAAAGATGTATAAAACGAAATAGATTTATATAGTTTGCAATATATTATATAGCCTGCATATAGTTTAAAATAGATTTATAGTCTGCTGATACTCTGAAATAGATAGAAATAAGTTAGATAGTTTACAGTTTGAGATAGATTATATAAGCTGGAAATAGGTTAAATAGGCTGATGATAGTTTGCAATAGATTATATAAGCTGGAAATAGGTTAAATAGGCTGATGATTGTTTGCAATAGATTATACAAACTGGAAATAGTTTATATAACTGTGAATAGTTTATATAGTTTATAGAATTTTATAGTAGTAATGAATAATAGAATTTATTTTTGGATTGAAGTATGCTTATAATATACAAAAAATTTATTATATTGCTTTAGGAGGACTTAATTTATGAGTGGAGATGTAAAGAATTCAATCATTAACGGAAAAACTTCCATAGGTATTGAGCTTGGATCAACAAGAATTAAAACAGTTCTGATAGGAGAAGATAATGCACCTATCGCATCAGGTAACCATGACTGGGAAAATACATATGCAAACAATATATGGACATATAGCATAGACGAAATCTGGAACGGTGTACAGAATAGCTATAAGAAGTTGACTGATAATGTGCAAAAGGAATTCGGAGTTGCTATAAATAAGGTTTCGGCCATTGGCTTTAGTGGCATGATGCATGGCTATATGGCTTTTGATAAGTCTGGAAATCTGCTCACGCCATTTAGGACATGGAGAAATAACATTACAGGTGCTGCTTCAGAAGCACTGACACAGCTGTTTAATTACCCTATTCCTCAAAGATGGAGTATAGCGCACTTGTATCAAGCCATTCTTAACAATGAAGAGCATGTTGCACAAATTGATTATTTTACAACTCTTGCAGGATATATACATTGGAAACTCACTGGAAACAAGGTGCTTGGAATAGGTGAAGCCTCTGGAATGTTCCCTATTGATCTGGAGAAAAAGTGTTTCTATGAAACTATGATTAAGCAGTTTAATGATAATATCAGTGATAAAAAGCTACCTTGGAAGCTAGAAAACATTCTCCCACGGGTACTGACCGCGGGTGAAAATGCAGGTACTCTTACAGCAGAAGGTGCAAAGCTTCTGGATGTGAGCGGACAGCTCGAAGCAGGTATTCTGCTTTGCCCACCTGAAGGCGATGCCGGTACAGGAATGGTGGCTACAAACAGTGTCGCTGAGAGAACAGGTAATGTTTCAGCAGGTACATCAGTATTTGCTATGATTACTTTAGAGAAGGAACTCTCAAAGGTATACCCTGAAATTGATCTTGTAACTACTCCAACAGGTAAGCTGGTAGCAATGGCTCACTCAAATAACTGTACGTCCGATTATGATGCTTGGATATCTCTATTTGGAGAAGCAGCTAAAGCTCTTGGAATGGAAGTTAGCAAGCCGAAATTATATGACACTCTATTGGAGATGGCTCTTAAGGGAGATGCTGATTGTGGTGGATTGCTAGCTTATGGATATATTTCAGGCGAGCACATAACTCATTTTGAGGAAGGACGCCCACTCTTTGTACGTTCACAGGGAAGTAACTTTAATTTAGCTAATTTCATAAGAGTGAACTTATTTGCATCCCTAGGAGCATTAAAGACGGGACTTGATATTCTCATGAATCAGGAATATGTTAAGGTTGACAAAATGTTGGGGCATGGAGGATTCTTCAAGACCAAATTAGTTGGTCAAAAAGTTATGGCGGCAGCTATAAATGCACCTGTTTCAGTTATGGAGACAGCAGGAGAGGGTGGCGCTTGGGGAATAGCTCTGTTAGCTGCATATGCTGCTAACCGTGGAGAGAACGAAACATTGGAGCAGTTCTTAGATAGCAAGGTATTCAGTGGAGAAAATGCTAGCACTGTTGAGCCTGATGCAGCGGACGTTGCAGGATTTAATGAGTTCATGAAGAGATATAAGGCAGGGTTGGCTATTGAGAGAGCGGCTGTAAATAGCCTTAAATAGTATATAAAGATATGCAATGCTCTATTAGGTAAGACTGTAATGACTAATGCCTAAGTATAAAGTAGCGTTGTAAATATATCTGGTCTATCATATTTATATAAAAAAAGTTTAAACGAGTTATAAATTTACTGATTGAGTTATAAATTTTACAGAGCAAGGTGGAGTTACCCAGTATTAGAGTACTAAGTATGTTTTAAAAGGGGGATAAGAGTATGAAGTTTTTTAATGATTATGAGTTTTGGTTTATCACAGGAAGTCAACACCTATACGGGCCTGAGACACTGAGACAGGTTGATGTCAATTCAAAGCTACTAGTTGAAGGCTTGAACAAGAGTGAGGTAATACCTGCAAACATTGTTTATAAGTCAATCGTTACAACTCCAGACGATATAACCAAGATAATAAAGGAAGCTAACTATAACGATAAGTGTGCGGGTATTATTACCTGGATGCATACATTTTCCCCATCAAAGATGTGGATCAATGGACTGAAGAACTTAAATAAGCCAATGCTTCACTTCCATACACAATTCAATAGAGAGATTCCTGTGAACGAGATTGATATGGATTTCATGAATCTAAATCAATCAGCACATGGAGACCGTGAGCATGGATTTATCGGAGCAAGACTTAGAATACCAAGAAAGATAGTAGTAGGATATTGGGAAGATGAGAAACCTCAAAAGAAGATAGGCAACTGGATGAGAAGCGCTATTGGTGTTGCTGCTAGCAGCAACCTAAAGGTAGTACGTTTCGGCGACAATATGAGACAGGTGGCTGTAACAGAAGGCGATAAGGTTGAAGCTCAAATTAAGCTAGGATGGCAGGTTAATACCCATGGAATAGGTGACCTGGTTCAAATAATTAACAAGGTTACAGATGAAGAAATAGATGCGCTTATGGAAGAGTACAAAGCGAAATATGAAATATTAACTGATAATATTGAATCGGTAAGATACCAGGGTAAGGTTGAAATTGCAATGAAGAAGTTCTTCGAGGAGAATGGCTTCCACGCATATTCAGATACCTTCGAAGACCTCTGGGGAATGGAGCAGCTACCTGGATTGGCAACTCAAAGAATGATGGAAGCGGGATACGGCTTTGCAGGCGAGGGAGACTGGAAGACAGCAGCTATGGTTGCAGTAATGAAGGTGATGGAGACTGGTCTTAAGGGTGGTACTTCATTTATGGAAGATTACACTTACCATCTTGAGAAGGGAAATGAACTTATTCTCGGAGCACATATGCTTGAAATATGTCCATCAATAGCTGAAGGTAGGGTTGCAATAGATGTTGAGCCTCTCGGAATAGGCGGCAAAAATCCACCAGCAAGAATGAAATTCAAGGGTAAAGCAGGGGATGCAATTTGTGTAACTCTTGTTGACATGGGTGGAAGGATGAGACTAATAGTTAATGATATACAGGCAGTTACACCAATTGCCGATATGCCTAAGCTTCCAGTTGCACAGGTCATGTGGAAACCATTGCCTGATCTTGAGACATCTGCTGAAGCATGGATACTTGCAGGTGGAGCACACCATACTGTTCTCAGCTATACACTTACAGCAGAACATATGAGAGATTTTGCTGAAATATTGGGAATTGAATTTGTGCACATCAATGCAAAAACAGATATAAACGAACTCAAGAGAGATTTGATGCTTGCAGATATAGCATGGAAACTCAAATAACGCTAAAATTCTTGAGTTTATGTTGACTTTGATAGGGTATTATTTTAATATAACCTATGTGTGAACCTCATAAAAATGCGGAGCTATTAAAATCCTTGATGCAACTGTAGGGCATCTGAGAAATTTTTATAGCTCCGTATTTTTTATATTGCATATAAAATCTGTATTGCATATTAAATCTATATTGAATAATGACTATAGATTGAATATTCAATCCATAGTGCTTCTTTTAAAAAAGTTTGGTGTTACTTTATTTCTTGAATCTAATTACATTCCAGGAATGTTTGTTGAGCAGTGATGTAGCAGTGCCATCATCTACGATAGTTTTGCCGTTTGCACAAGGCGCTACTGTGTTTGGTGCTACAGCAGTGTTAACTGCCTTCAAATCTGTATGCTCTAGCACTATATGCTCAACAGCCTTATAGCCAGGGAAGTCATGTAGTGATGTACTGAGTTCTACATTTTCTTCTAGTGAACGGTTTACTGCAAATACAGTAAGCTCTTCCGATTCCTCGTTGTAAACTGCAACGGTTTCTACAAATGGAACATCGGTTATTTCCTTTGTGTCATACTTGTCACACTCAACAAGACTTATTAAAGCTTCACCGCGTCCATAGCAGGAAGTATGCATAAATGGATAGAATATTGTCTGTGCCCATGCTGCGCCGCCATTCTCAGTCATGATAGGGGCGATAACATTTACAAGCTGAGCCAAACAAGCAATCTTAACTCTATCAGCATTTTTGAGAAGGGTTATAAGCATACAGCCAACAACCAGTGCATCCTCAAAGGTATATATGTCTTCAAGCTGAGGAGGAGCTATGGACCATCTTTCAATTTTCTTGTCCTGATCATTACTATGGAACCATACATTCCACTCATCAAATGAGAGGTGGATTTTCTTCTTTGAACGCTTAACTGCTTTGATGTAGTCACAGATTGATACAACTGATTTTATAAAATCATCCATCTGCAATGATCTTGCAAGGAAGGTTTTGGTATCATTTTCGTGATTGCCATAATATTGATGCAGAGATAAGTACTCTATATAATCATATGTATGCTCCAGTACTGTGCTCTCCCATTTTGCAAATGTAGGCATACCTAGACCTGAGCTTCCGCAGGCAACAAGCTCGATGGTTGGGTCAACCCATTTCATTATTTTTGCAGTTTCACATGCAATTCTTCCGTATTCTTCTGCTGTTTTTGCGCCAATTTGCCAAGGACCATCCATTTCATTGCCCAGGCACCACGTTTTTATATTAAAAGGTTGCTCATAGCCATTTTGCCTTCTAAGGTCACTGTAGTATGTACCTGAATTGAGATTAGAATATTCTATAAGATTACGTGCTTCGATAGGTCCACGGGTACCAAGATTAACTGCCATCATGACATCGGTATTAGCACGCTTTGCCCATTCTTGGAACTCATCAATTCCAACCTCGTTAGTCTCAATAGTTCCCCATGCAAGATCAGTTTTGCGCGGACGCTTACTCTTAGGGCCAATTCCATCTTCCCAGTTATACCCTGATACGAAGTTGCCTCCTGGATATCTAACAATAGGAACATTCAGCTTGTTTATCAGATCTAGTACGTCTTTTCTGAAGCCCATATCATCAGCTGTTGGATGGGTCGGTTCGTAGATGCCATTGTAAACTGCTCTGCCGAGGTGTTCGATAAAAGAACCATAAATTCTCTTATCAATCTTTCCTATTTTATAATCGCGGGATAGTTTTAACTTAGCCTTCATACAATTATCATCCTTTCTATCTGTACTTGTACATACATTTATATTATATATTATCATGTTAACTTTTAAAAGAAAGTGATATATAATGCTAATATACTGATGTTTTCTGCTAAATAATGGGGGTGAATATTTGAGACTAGTGAAAGTTGGCTATAATCATACGCATGACGAGAAATTTTATATTAACAGGCCTAACGGTAGCGGTGACTATTTGTTTTTGTTGATAAAAACACCTGGTATTTTTAATATAAATAATAAGGAGCACCCTGTAGATAAAAACACCGTTATTATTTACAGAGAAGGTACTGCACAGCAATATAGGGCAAACACCGATACATATACAGATGACTGGCTGCATTTTCAGGTAGAGGACAATGTGTGGTTTGATAGTTTAAACCTGCCAATGGACAGGCTCATTGAAAATTGCAGCTACATTTTGATAAATGAGATGTCACAACTGGTTCGTGATCTTACAACAGAAAACTCAAGAACAGGAAAATATACAGCCGAGATAGTAAACCTTAAGTTAAAGTGCTTCTTTATGAGATTGGCAGAGTTGTTGGAGATGAGGTACATGGAGCAAATAAACGTTAGTCATTTTGAAGTTCTTCAGAGTATCAGAAATGAAATACACAATAAGCCTTATTTGAAATGGAATATAGAGAGCATTTCAGCCAAAACTAATATAAGTGTTTCTCATTTTGAGCACCTATATAAGCAGGTATTCGGGGTATCGTGTATGTCAGACATTGTCTCTAGCAGAATTGATTATGCAAAGTACCAGTTGGCAAAAAGTGATTACAAGATAAAATATATAGCAGAGATCTGCGGCTATGAAAATGAAGTTCATTTTATGCGCCAATTCAAACAAAGGGTGGGCCTTACTCCAAGCCAATTCCGAAATTCACAGCTTGAGTTGATTGGATACTGATAATTTCTGCTTTAAATGATTTTTGGAAAAAACTACTTATTAGTTGGTAAAAGGTTTTTTAAAATGTTGAAAAACTACTGTATATACTATATAATTGAAATTGTACGGACAACTTTTATAGATGAAATTGGAGTATCATGTTACAAGGTGGTTAGGAAGGTAAGTACATATTTGAAAAAAATTTCAATATTTTTTTATGAAAAAAACATATTATTAAGTGTATTATTAAAGAAATACCGTATTGTACTGTTATCTAGAAAAAAAGTACATATTATTTGATTATTTAAAAAAAGAATGATATTTAAAATTGATTAGAACAAGGAGTGTTTAAAATGCTTAAGTATTTAAAAGAAGAGGTTTTACAGGCAAATCTTGACTTGCCTAAATATGGACTGGTTACATTTACATGGGGAAATGTAAGTGGAATAGATAGGGAAAAGGGATTGTTTGTTATTAAACCTAGTGGAGTGCCATATTCTGAACTAAAGGTAGAACACCTCGTTGTTCTAGATCTTGAAGGAAACCAGGTTGAAGGAACACTTAGACCTTCATCCGATACACCTACACACTTGGTTTTATACAAGGAGTTCCCAGAGGTGGGCGGCGTGGTACATACTCATTCTTCATGGGCAACTAGCTGGGCTCAGGCTGGTAGATCTATACCTGCTTGTGGTACAACACATGCTGATTACTTCTATGGTCAAATCCCTTGTACAAGGAAGCTGACAGAACAGGAAGTAAATGGTGATTATGAAAAGAATACTGGTCTTGTAATAGCTGAGACCTTCAAAAATATTAATCCCATATATGTTCCTGGTGTTCTTGTAGAAGACCATGGACCCTTCAGCTGGGGAAAAAATGCGCATGAAGCTGTTCACAATGCTGTTGTAATGGAAGAGGTGGCAAAGATGGCATTTAACACAGAATTGCTTTCACCTGGCAATAATGGTGTTAATCAATACTTGCTAGAGAAGCACTTCATGAGAAAGCATGGAGCAAATGCTTACTACGGACAGAAGTAATTATCCATTTTTTACTAAAATATTGACAGAAGGCATATATATAACTATAATAATTAAAAATAGATATTTAATAATTGAGGTTAAACTTTTATATTATTTTTTTATTAAAAGGGAGTAGTTATAATTACAAAGTCAACATCCACGTGAGAATTCACTGGCTTTGTTTCCAATTTGGTTTACAAGACTTTTAATGCAAGCAAACTGCATTAAGGGTCTTTTTATATTTAAAAATGCAAAACTCTGTGTTTTAGCATTTAGCAAGAAAATGTATGTATTAAGAAATATCGGAGGGAGTAACGAGCTGCATACGCAGATGGCTAATCGTCACTACGGCTAAAATGCCCGGTTATCCAATAATTCGTGAGACTCTGAAACAATTGATTTATTCTATTTGTTTCGGAGGCTCATTTTTTAATATATATATAATTTATTTACTTTATTTTAAGAAGGGTGAGTGTATGGTGGACCAGTATAACAAGGAGTCACAAGAGGTATTAAAACAGTTTAATTCAAATATTGATGGTCTTTCTACTGAAAAAGTAAAAGAGTATCAAAAAAAGTATGGGTATAATGAGTTGAATGAATCGGATGGACCGGGAATACTAAAAATATTCTTAAGTCAATTCGCTGATTTTTTAGTTATCATATTACTTTGTGCAGCAGCAATATCCATGTTTATGAAAGACTTCGAGAGCTCCGCAGTTATAATAGCAGTTACAATCTTGAATGCAGTACTTGGCACAGTGCAATATGTAAAGGCACAGAAGTCATTAGCCAGTCTAAAAGCTATGACACGACCTTCAGCCAAGGTAATAAGGGATGGCGAAAAACAAGAGATACCTTCTAGAGAGGTAGTTCCTGGCGATATTCTGATAGTTGAAGCAGGGGACAGCATATGTGCGGATTGTAGAATTGTTGAGAATTGCAGTCTACAAGTTAATGAAAGCTCTCTAACAGGGGAATCAGAACCGGTTATTAAGCATAGTGAAGTGATAACTGAAGTAAATGTTCCTATCGGAGATAGAAAGAACATGGTGTTTTCGGGCAGCCTGGTTACCTATGGAAGGGCCACTTGTGTTGTAACAGGAACGGGAATGAAGACCGAGTTAGGTAAAATTGCTACCTTGCTTGAAACAGCGCAGGAAAAGAAAACGCCTTTACAGGTTAATCTAGATAAGTTTGGTAAGAAGCTTTCCATAGCAATACTTATTTTATGTGCAGGTATTTTTATTCTTAATGCTGTAAGAGGCTATGAAATAATGGAAGCCTTGATGTTTGCAATAGCTCTTGCTGTTGCTGCCATTCCGGAGGCGTTAAGCTCAATAGTAACCATTGTACTTGCTATTGGTACTCAGAAAATGGCAAAAGAAAACGCTATTGTCAGAAAGCTTCACTCTGTAGAAAGCTTAGGAAGCGTATCAATAATTTGCTCCGACAAAACAGGTACTCTTACACAAAACAAAATGAAGGTTAAAAAGATATTTGTTAATAAGCAATTGGTGGATTCACAAGCTATAGATAAGTCGGCAAAGCTCCAAAATAAGCTTGTTACCTATGGTATCCTCTGTAGTGATGCTCAAATATCAACAAATAATGATGAAATAGGTGACCCAACTGAGATTGCCTTAGTCAAACTAGCTAGAGACTATAATGAAAATGAGGTAGATATCAGAAACCAGTATCCAAGGCTTGCGGAGATACCATTTGACTCAGACAGAAAGCTTATGAGTACTGTTCATAAAGTAAATGATGAGCTGGTAATGGTTACAAAGGGTGCTTTGGACATAATTCTTGGAAGAATTACTACTATTTTAGAGAATGATTCTGAAGTTAAATTAGCATCAGAACACATAGATGCAATTAGGGCAGCAAACAAGGAACTCTCAGAAAATGGTCTCAGGGTTTTGGCGGTTGCCTGCAAGAAGCTCAATAGCTACGAGAATATAAGAGTAGAGGATGAAGCAGAACTTACGTTTTTAGGAATGTTTGCAATGATAGATCCTCCTAGAGAAGAGTCAAAACAAGCTGTTGAAGATTGTAAGAGAGCAGGTATCAAGCCTGTAATGATTACCGGTGACCATATTATTACTGCATCTGCCATTGCCAAACAAATAGGAATACTTGATAACAGGGGAAAAGCAATAGAGGGTAAAGAAATCGAAAATATGTCGGATGAGCAGCTAGTAGAAGAGGTTGCTAATATTTCTGTATACGCACGAGTTTCTCCCGAACACAAAATCAGGATAGTAAGAGCATGGCAGCAGCGAGGTAATGTTGTTGCTATGACGGGAGATGGTGTCAATGATGCTCCTGCATTGAAGCAAGCTGATATAGGTGTTGCAATGGGTAAAACGGGAACAGAGGTTGCTAAGGATGCATCGTCCATGGTTCTCACAGATGATAATTTTGCAACAATTGTAAAGGCAGTTTCCTACGGAAGAAGCATTTACACAAATATTAAAAGCTCCATTAAGTTTTTGTTATCGGGTAATATGGCTGGAATACTTGCAGTTTTGTTTACCTCAATAGCTAACTTACCTCTGCCATTTACTGCTGTGCACCTGCTCTTTATCAACCTTATAACCGACTCTATGCCAGCCATCGCATTGGGACTTGAGCCTTACGGTAAGAATATAATGAATGAAAAGCCGCGTGCAGCAAATGAGTCAATACTTACAGGTAAGTTCCTGGCTCAGATTGTATTTGAAGGCTTTGTTATCTCAGCCTGTACAATAACAGCATTCTATTATGGCCTCAATATAGGGGGCGCAACACTTGCAAGTACAATGGCATTCTCTGTAATGACCCTGTCAAGATTGCTACATGGATTTAACTGTCGTTCTGGTCTTCCAATATTCAAGATTGGCCTGTTCACAAATAGGTTCCAGTGGCTTGCATTGTTGGGTGGAGCACTGCTTTTGACAGGAGTATTGGCTATATCTCCACTACAGTCCATCTTTGACGTAGATCCGATTGCTCTTAATCATATTGGAATGGTTGTATTATTCTCAATGGTTTCACTAGTAACCATTCAGATATACAAGACAATTGCAATGCTTGTTGCGAAAAGGTAATAGAGGGAAAAATATTAGATACTGTTTGAATACTAAATACAATAATATCTGCTAAATTTAAGTAAAATGAGGGATCTGCAACTTTTAGGTTGGGGTCCCTTGTTTGTTTTTTATACAAGTTTACTAGTGCTCTAGAAACCCTCAAACAGGGACATTAATAAATACTTCCCTTTAGGGAAAGTATAATATTAAGTATGAGGTGAGGTTTATGAAAAAAACAATAATAGTTGCTTCAATAGTATTAATTTTTGTATTATCGTTGAGCTCAGTGGTATCAGGTCAAAACACTAATTTGCCCAGAGCGGAGGTTTTACTTAGCTCGGGAGATAATCCTACTATAAACAAAGAATCAAAAGGTGATTTATATTATCAATTATTAGTCACTATCCTATA
>JAEYTP010000094.1 GCA_023433945.1 Bacillota bacterium
TAGCAGCTTTGTTCATATTCAATGAAGTTGCTAGAAGATGGAAGTGGGCTGGCTTTACAGCGTTTGTAGTTTTACCTGTAGTATTGTCTGTACTTTGGTTTACAGTGTTGAGAGAAACAACCTATACAGATTGGTTCCACCTTGCAAAGGTATACTCTTCAACAGCTGGCTGTATTGGCTTCTGGCTAATTAGATTTGTTGAAAAGCGCGACAAGATAACCGGAGAAGTTAAATGGAGGTTGGCAGATAACAAGATAGCTCTGTGTTTTCCACCGCTAATATTGGCTGTAAATATCATAGAAGCTTGCGCTAGGGACTTCCAGGTTGGAATGCAGTACTGGGGTACAAATTCCGGGCCAATTGAAGGTGAAGTTGTTGGTGTAATGGGCGGAGCATGGAATATCATGAATGGTATAGCAGGAATCCTGAATATTATAGCCATAACCGGTTGGTTTGGAATAGTATTACGTAAGAAGACAAAGAAAGATGGAAGCAGAGATATGTTGTGGCCAGATATGCTTTGGTTCTGGATTATAGCATATGATTTATGGAACTTTACATATACCTACAACTGTATACCTACACACTCGTGGTATGCTGGCTTTGCTCTGTTGTTTGCTCCAACTCTATGTGCCTTTACAGTTGGCAAGGGAGCTTGGTTGCAGCATAGAGCTCAGACCCTTGCGATATGGTGTATGTTTGCACAGACATTCCCACTGTTCCAAGACCAGGGAATACAGATGGTAAAGTCCACATACAATACTGGAATTTATACCTTCTTTGGTGCATTATCATTAGCTGCCAACATAGCAGTAATAATTTACATGATTTACAAGATGGCAAAGACAAAGAGGAATCCTTATACAGCAGAGCTTTATACAGACCTCAAGGAATACAAGGCAATCAAGGCGTTGAGCGAATAAGTACAAAAAAGAAACTGTATTAGATTAATTCAGTAAATCAGTAACTAAATAGCACTCAAATTAAGCAGCAATAAATAAAAGGCTACATTCTACAAAATAGGATGTAGCTTTTTATTTGTTTATTTATTTTCTTAATAAAAGATTTATGTTTAGTTAATTTCATAATAGTTAATTTATGTTTAACTTAATTTCATAATAGTTAATTATGTTTAGTTAAATTCATAATAGTTAATTTATGTTTAGTTAATTTCATAATAGTTAATTAATATTTAGTTAATTTCTTAATAATTAATAGATATAGTTAATTTGTTCATATAGTTGATGAATGTACCCAAATAAATACATAAATTTAAGTCTATATCAAAATATCATTATGAATATAGTCAATTATTACAAAATTTTAAAACAAATGTAGACATATATAACAATTTTGTATACAATTAACTACAAGATGTTGCATTAAATGGAGAGATTTTCAAGAGAGGTTCTGTTAATTATGGAGTACTTTATGAGGCATACATATGAATAACTTTTTTTTGCGGAGAATTCTTAGTAACCTATCAATAACCCAAAAAATGATGATTGTTTTTATTATGTGCTTTTTTGTACCGTTTATAATTCAAAACGTCTTCTATTTAAATGCGACCGAACAAAAGATTCAAGAAGAAATGATTCAACGTTTAAAAATCTCACTTATTGGAAAAGAAAATAAAATTAATGGATCTATTACTGGTACAGTATCACTTGCATTAAGATATAGTACAAATGAGGGAATATACAGTTTTCTTGACAATTACTATGAAGACAAAATAGATTGGTTCATAGATTACCAAAATAGAAAAAGCTTAATGGAAACTGATATGGCCTATAACCAGCAAATTGTTCAACTGATGTTTTATACACAAAATCCTACATTGGTAAATGGAGCTTTCATTAGAATAATAAATTCTGACGAGTTTGATACTTTTGGGGAGAATCTAAGAGATGTTAAAACATATCAATTATCACAAAAAGTAAATGGGCCGAGTTTAAGGATCGCTGTGGCATCAAAAATATCAAATGATAGGAGCTTAAGCGTAATTAAACCGCTTACCTATTTTCCTCAGTATTCTAAGTATCATAAAACACTGAGAGTGGATATTGATCTACCTTATTTATCAACTATGTTAAGGGAAAAAGACATGTTTGATAATATTGTGTTAGTGGACCCCGATGGCCGTATTCTTGCGTCTGCTAACACCTATAGTGAGTATGGGGATTTTGATATATTTGATGAATCCAAATTAAAAAGGGGTACTGTTGTATTGAAACAGCAATTACAAGATGCTCCTCTTTATCTATATGGTTTTTACGATTCTAGCATAATATCCAATGAGTTTAATTTCATGAGAGTTAAAAATATTGTGATTGCTTTTGGAAGCATGATTATAGCTTTATTTTTCTTTTTCTTGGTAGCTAGTAATATTACAAAGAGGACCAAACTTGTAGTTAATCTATCAAAAAATATTGCAAAGGGTAATTTCGAACAAATCTCAGAAGACCAGATAGGAAAAGATGAGATAGGTTCACTTGCAGCTAGTATTAATCAGATGAGTACTCAACTGCAGCATTTAATAGAAAAAGAGTTTAATTCAAGGCTGACTAAATTAAAACTCGAGAGGGAGACGACTCAGGCCAAACTTCTAGCACTCCAAAGTCAGGTGAATCCACACTTTATGTTTAATGCATTGGAGTGCATCAGGCTAAAAGCAATTGTAAAGAATGAAATGGAAACTGGGAAAATAATTATGTATCTTTCAAAAATGTTTAGACATCTTATATCTTGGGATGATGACATTATTTCTTTACGAGAAGATTTGAAGTTTATAGAAGAATTTTTGTATATACAGAAATATAGATTTGATGATGAGTTTGAATATGAATTTTTTGTTGACAGAAAGGCATATGACTGTTACCTGCCAAAACTAATAGTGCAGCCCTTGATAGAAAATGCCTGTGTTCATGGGGTGGAATCAATTTCATACAATAGAAAGGTTAATATTAAAGTTGAGGTCATTAATGACCAACTAGTAATAACTGTTTCTGACAATGGTATAGGTATAGATAATAAGCGTTTAGAGGAGATAAAAGCAATGTTTAATAATAGCGGTAAATTAGAGCATAGTGTTGGACTATATAATGTATACCAGAGGCTGTTGCTATATTATGGTGATAATTTTAGCATGGATATTGATAGTAATAAAAATAAGGGAACGCTTATTACAATAAAAATACCTGTAAGGTATAGTAAGGAGGAGTTCTAATGCATACTATCATGCTTGTTGACGATGAGAAAACCATAAGAGATTATCTTCCAAAAGCTATAAATTTTGAAGAGTATGGATTTATAGTAAAAGATACTGCTGCAAATGGACAAGACGCATTAGAAAAGCTTAACAATACTATACCTGACTTAATTTTGTTAGATATAAAGATGCCAGTGATGGATGGGCTTAACTTCCTCAAAGCACTTAGGAAAAGTGATTACGCAGATACGTTAGTTGTGATGCTATCAGGATATAGTGACTTTGAATATGCCAAAGAAGCTATAAGATACGGAGTAAGAGAATACTTAACTAAGCCAGTTGATGAAGGTGATATTATCCCTGTGCTTCTTAATATGAAACAAGAACTTGATGAACGAAAGAGGAAAATGAATCAGCAAGTTATTAAAAAGGCTTTGTACCTGCTAAATAACATGTATAATGGAGCGTCAGTTAAAAGAGATAGCTTCAAGGATTATGTCCTGATGACCTGCGTGCTGCTTTCTTATTCAGGTAATTCGGACAAAAATACTTCACATAATATATTTAAGGAATGCGCTGATGGTTTCTTTGGGGTAGACATGGGAAACTACCTCTTCAAAGAAAGAGCAAGCCACTATACCTTTTTGGTTTCAAAGAGTTATCTTAAACAATATAACAGTATAGAAGTGTTTGCAGCTGAATTCCTTAAAAATGCTAGAAAGAATGATTTGCAATGCTCTCTGATGTTTGATGCTTATATATTTGAGCATGAGGAATACTCTTTTAGAGAGGATTATTCAAACCATATATATTCTATGCTAAGCCAACTTTTTTACAAGCGTGGTAATTTTGTTGAATACAGCCCAGATAACATTAGCGGGTTTATTGATGCAAATTTAGAGCAAAAGTACATAGAGAAACTAAGGAATAGTTTTATATCATTAAATAAGGAGGATGTATCCAATACATTAAATCAATTATTAGAAAATGTAGCCAAGAATTGTCCTAAAATACAATTTATACAGGAAATAACCTATAGAATATATTATATTATTTTAGATGTTTTTAATTCATCTGATAAGCAGAACGAAGATGTTCTAGCCAGACCAGAATGGCTGGATGCACCGCTATTTATTACATTTAACGAGTGGAAAAATATGATACATTCAATAGTTATGGATGCCTTCACTTTCTTTGAGCGTCGAAAGAAAATGATGAATCTAGGTATTAGTAAGGATGTAATTCAATATGTTCATCTTCACTACATGGAGCAAATAAATATTAAAAAGGTAGCAGATAAGTTTTTTGTTAATGCTGCATACTTAGGGAGAGCCTTCCAAAAGGCAACAGGGGTTAACTTTAATCAATATGTTAACCAGTTGAGGATTGCGGAAGCAAAGAGGCTGCTTCTTCAAACAGACATGCTCATTTATGAGATATCAAATCAAGTAGGTTATTCCGAAAATAGCTACTTTGTCACCAGATTTACCCAAGAGGTGGGTATAAGTCCAAATGAGTTTAGGAATCGAAGTATAATTATTTAAATATTAGGTATAGTTTCTTAAATTACTTTGCTTTTCTATCATGCTATGATTTTTATATATTATAAATAGAAAGGTGGAGGTTTTAATAATGAAAAGCTTTAAAAAGCTATTAGCAATTGGTCTAGCTCTATCTGTAGTTCTATCTATTACTGCTTGTGGTAAGACAGAAGATACTTCTGGATCAACAACAAGCGAACCAGCAGCATCAACAGCTGCTGCATCTTCTACAGTATCAGTAGAAAAGGATCCTGAAACAGGATTACCTATGATGGCTGATCGTAATAACCCAATAACATTCAAGATATTTTTACGTGACCCTGGTCAGGCACCTTCAAAGGACAACCCAGTTCTGAAGAAGATTACTGATATTACTGGTGTTACAATGGAATTCGAATTCCTAGTTGGTGACCTAGCACAAAAAGTTGGCGTAATGATAGCAGGTGGAGATTACCCAGATGTAATATTTGGTGAAGCTGCTAAGTTTGTTGACGCTGGCGCGGCTGTTGCAATTGAAGACAAAATATTGAATTATCCTAACCTCAAGAGACACTATGAGCCATACATCGATATTATGAAAGCTGGCTTTGGTGACGGACATGCGTATACTATAGAAAACTATAACTTGGTTGAAAAAGCTGCTCCTACATTCCAAAATGGTGGTGCAGGATTCTACTTACAGAAGGCTGTTATAGAAGAAGCTGGATACAAGATTCCTAAGACAGTTGATGAGTATTTCCAGATGATTAACGATTATAGGGCTAAGCATCCTAGCATTGATGGAGTAAAGACCATTGGTTTTGAAATATTGTGTGATGGTTGGAGAGACTTCTGTCTACGTAACCCAGCAATGCACCTTTTAGGTTCAGGTAACGAGGGTGATGTAATTGTTGACCAGACTACATTCGAAGCTTCACTTTATCAGATAACTGATACTGCTAAGGGTTGGTACAAGAAGTTAAATGAAGAATACCATAAGGGTACTATAGAAGCTGAAACATTTACTCAGAACTATGACCAGTATATAGCTAGATTATCTTCCGGAGCAGTACTTGGTATATTTGACCAGTTCTGGAATTTTGGTAAGGCTAATGATGCTCTATTGGTAGCTAAGAAATACAACCGTACTTACATATCTGTTCCAATAGCAAATCCTGGCGTAGAAGATAACTTTATTGATCCACCAGCTGCTATTACTGGTACAGGCGGATTAATGATTACCAAGAATTGTAAAGACGTTGATCGTTTACTTGCTTACTATGATTTCTTACTAAATCGTGAAGTTCAGGACTACCTCGCTTGGGGTGTTGAAGGCAAGGATTGGGTAAAAGTAGGAGATACTGGAAGAAAGTTAACTGATGAAAGACGTGAATTAATCAGAGATACTGCTAAGAAGCGTGATTTAACTGGCGATACTCTATGGCAGTACACTCCAAAGATGCAGGGCTTATATGAAGATGGAACACCATGTGATCCAGGATCAGCACAAGATGAATATTTGGCAGCACAGTCCGATTATGACCAGAAGTTCTTAACGGCTCTAGGTGTTCAGTTCCCAGCAGGTATACTTTCAACTCCTAAGGAAAGACCAGCATACTATCCAGTATGGTCATTCCCAATAGAAGATGGTAGCCCAGCTAAGGTATCAAACACTAGATTTATTGATATTTGCAAGAAATATGATCCACAGTTAATTCTAGCAAAACCAGATCAGTATGATGCTCTCTGGGATAAGTTTGTAAAAGAAGTTGAAAAAGCAGATCCTCAGCCATATCTTGATGAAGTAAATCGTCAGATTAAAGAAAAAATGGCTAATGCAAAGAAATAGTACTTGAAGATTTGACATAGAAGAGAGGACAATCTCCTCTCTTCTAATTTTATAAACTTGATCATATTTACTAGATTTGGGGAGATATCTATGGAACAAAATAACGTCGTAATTCAGAACCAAACAAATAGAAAGGTCAGCCGAAGGAAACTTCTTAAAGAGTACAAGAAGCAAACGGCTCTGTTTGTAATGGTTATACCATGTATGATTTTGACCTTTATATTTTGTTATTACCCTCTTTCAGGGTGGATAATGGCTTTTCAGAACTTTAGGCCTGCTAAGGGATATTGGGGCTCGAAATTTGTAGGACTTGAACAATTTGAATTTATGTTCAAGGATGACGTTTTTTGGAGAACAGTTAAAAATACTATAGGCATGTCATTTTTGAACTTGGTATTTGGTTTTGTATTTGCTATAGGCTTTGCTTTACTTTTAAATGAAATTAGGAGCGTAAACTTTAAGCGTTTTGTACAAACTGCTTCTTATTTGCCTCACTTTTTAAGCTGGATTATTGTTTGTTCATTAATTTCAAACTTTTTATCGACTTATGATGGTACTCTTAATAACATCTTAATGGGTATTGGTTTGATTGATAAACCTGTACTATGGTTGGGAGAACAAAAGTATTTTTGGTGGATTGTTGCATTTGCAAATGTATGGAAAGAAGTCGGTTGGAATTCGATTATTTATATAGCATCTATGTCCTCAATAGATACTGAGCTCTACGAGGCTTGTGAAATTGATGGCGGTAATAGGTATAGAAAGATGTGGCACATTACACTTCCAGGAATTAGACCAACAATTGTTGTACTTTTAATCATGAATATTGGTTGGTTACTTAATGCTGGATTTGAAGTACAGTACCTGTTTGGTAGAGGACTTGTAATGGATGTATCTGAAACTATTGATATTTATGTTTTGAAATACGGTATAACTAATGGTAACTATTCGTTAGGAACCGCAGCCGGTATATTTAAGTCGGTTATCTCAATAGGTTTGATTGCTATATCCAACTTTATTGCTGGAAAACTTGACGAAAAAGTATTCTAAGGGGGGGACGAAAATGAAAAAGGCGGAAATAAAGAATGCAAAATTAGAACCTGTTCTATTTTATACAATAAATACACTAGTCATGCTTTTTGTAATAGTAGTAATGGTATACCCTTTTTGGAATACGATAGCAGTATCATTAAATAATGCTAGGGATACTCTTTTAGGCGGACTTACTTTTTGGCCACGTATATTTACCACTTATAATTATGAGACAGTATTCAAGAATGATTTGCTACTTACTGGTGCTATTAACTCGGTATCCCGTACGTTAATATCAACTGTGTTAGGTGTATTTACATCAGCTCTTGTTGGCTTCGTGCTTTCTAGAAAAGAATTTCTATGGAGAGGTTTTGTAACAAAGTTTTTTGTAATAACAATGTATATATCCGCGGGGTTAATACCCAATTACTTTCTGATGAAGGATCTACATCTTATCAACAATTTTTTAGTTTACATTCTTCCAGGATTGATAAGTGTTTTTAATATAATAGTAGTAAGGTCTTATATGCAACAGCTTCCAAGCAGTTTGTGTGAGGCTGCATTCATTGATGGCGCGGGCTATTTTAGGTGTTTCATTCAGATTGTATTACCCGTTTGTAAGCCAGTATTGGCAACCGTTGCTTTATGGTGTGCAGTTGGTGCTTGGAACTCATGGTTTGATACATTCATCTATGCATCAAGTAAGGAAAGTCTTACAACTCTGCAGTATGAAATGATGAAGATGCTCTCGGCAGCTATGAACTCGGGTAGTAATCAATCTGCTGCATCAATTTATGCTAATAGGCCTGGCGGAACAGATACAGTAACTCCTGTTTCAATACAAGCCGCTGTTACTGTTGTTGCGGCTGTTCCAATATTAGTTGTTTATCCATTCCTACAAAAGTATTTTGTAAATGGTGTTACAATTGGATCAGTAAAGGGTTAATATACTAATTCATAGATGGAATTTGTCAATATATCTTAAAAGTAATAGTGAATATAATATAAGCTTATTATATTCACTAAATTTTTTTATAGGGGGTATTCCTGTTATGCCTAATATTGAAAGATGGGGTATGTATGAGGTTAGTGCTAAAGGACGCTTAGAGGGGAATCCTTTTGTAGATTACTATATTAAGGGAGTTTTTACAGGCAAAAATGAAACTGTTGAAGTGGACGGTTTTTATGATGGAGATGGAACATATAAGGTAAGGTTTATGCCATCCTTTGAAGGAGCTTATACATATAAAGTCTCAGGAAACTTCTCTAATGAGATATTTGAAGGAGAATTCATTGTTATTGCTCCTAGTCATAATAATCATGGCCCAGTTAGAATTGCAAATACATATCATTTTGCGTATGAAGATGGTACACCTTATTACTCAGTTGGTACAACCTGCTATGTCTGGACACATCAGCCGTTTGAACAACAGGAAAAAACTCTCGAGACATTGAGAAATGGGTATTTTAACAAGATAAGGTTTTGTGTCTTTCCGAAACACTATGATTTTAATATAACCGATCCTATTACTTTTCCCTATGAAGGAACGCCTTGTGATTGTTCGGGGATAACATCAGAGAACTTTTCTGAGTATACAGGTTCAAATCATGAAAATATTTGGGATTTTAAACGCTTCAACCCAGAACACTTTAGACTAATTGAAAAAAGAATACAGGACCTCATGGATATAGGTGTTGAGGCAGATTTGATTATAATGCACCCATATGATAGATGGGGCTTTTCACAGATGTCAGCTGAGAATGATGATCTATACTGGAAGTATGTCATAGCAAGGTTTGCTGCTTATCGCAATGTATGGTGGAGCTTGGCTAATGAATACGATTTGATGAACAAATCCATCAGCGACTGGGAGAGATACGCATCAATAATTTGTGAAAAGGACCCTTATAACCGATTAAGATCGATACACAGCTGTATTTATTTTTACGATCATACCCGCCCTTGGATAACTCATTGCAGTATTCAGCGACAAGATATATACAAGTGCGCCGAATTATCTCATGAGTATCGTGAGCGTTTTAAAAAACCGGTGGTATTGGATGAAATATGCTATGAGGGCAACATTTCTCATGGATGGGGGAATATTAGTGGGCAGGAGCTTGTAAGAAGGTTTTGGGAAGCCTCATTAAGAGGAGCGTATGCCGGGCACGGCGAAACCTATGTACACCCTGAAAATATTCTGTGGTGGAGTCATGGCGGTGAACTGCATGGAACAAGTCCTGGGAGAATAAAGTTTCTGCACAAAATTTTGAGTGAAACTCCTAAGCATGGGCTAAGACTTTCTAACAGGTTTAGTTGGGACGAAGTAGTGGCTGAGTTGGATAGCTTTACAAAGGATAATGATTACCTGATTTTTTATTATGGATTTCATAGGCCCACTCAGAGACATTACCATTTTGATAATGAAAGAGTGTATCATGTTGAGATAATTGATACTTGGGATATGACTATTAAAGAGGTTGGAACGTTTAGGGGCAAGTTTACTGTTAATCTTCCTGGCAAAGAATACATGGCAGTGAGAGTACGGACAAAGAAAGCAATAACTCTTTAATTAATGGGAGGTACCAAACAGGTTTAGTCCAATTACTCCAACGAGGATAAATAAAACAAAAATAATTTTTGGAACAGATATGGTTTCCTTAAAAAAGATTATTCCCACTATGGTGATTAAAGCTATTCCTATTCCTGACCATATAGCATAAGCGACTCCTTACTCTATCTTCTTTAGTGCTAATGAAAGCAGGGATAGACTGATTACATAGAAGACCAGCATCAATTTCATGATTAGTACCCTGAAAAAGAATAATTCAGATTGTTGCAGACATTTGATGGTTGATTGCGTAAAAATAATATAGATATTAAGGAAAGCAGGTTGTAAAATGATTACTATTTTGGCAGATGACAAAAATCAAGACATTGGAAAAAGGCTGTATAATGCTATTACTACTAGAGGTCAACAAGCCAAGTACATATCCATATCAAATCTTGATGTCAAGCCTTGTTATAGCTGCGGGGCATGCACAACAAAAACCTTCTTTAAGTGCGTAATTAACGATGATATGCAAGCTATACTTTCAGACATGGCTAACTCCGATGTATTGGTTTATGTATGTCCAATAGTGTTTGGGGGATACTCATCAGACACTAAAAAGGTATTGGACAGAAGTGCTATTTTAGGAGATGTTCATTACCACTTTGCAAATGGTGAGATTGTAAAAGGTCTCTCTGTTAAATTCAAAAAAATGTACGCAGTAGGGGTAAAGGAACAGTGCAGTACAGATGAGCAGAAGCTATTTGCTAGGTTACTTAAGGAAAATGTACAAATCATGAATATAAAAGGTAAAGCTTTTGTTGTAGGAAATCATGACAAGGTGGATGACATAGCGATGGAGGTATGTTCATGAGTGATACAATTATTATTAATTGCAGCCCAAGGAAAAATAGTACTAGCCATATGCTTAGTAAAAGGCTTATGGACTCAACTAATTGTGAGATTGCAAATTTATATGAGCAAGAGGGCAACCTGGAATTTCTACTTAGAAGAATTAGCGGCGCAAAAACATTGGTGTTCATTGGACCGTGCTATGTAAACACTTTCCCCGCCGAAACTATTTACCTGCTTGAAGAACTCTCAAAAAATCCTAATTGTTGCACAGGGCAGAGGATATATGGAGTCATTAACGGTGGTATGCCCTATGTACATACTCACGATATGGGATTGGAAAACTTAAAGATGTTCTGCCAGCAAAACAATATGTTATATAGTGGTGGATTTGTAATTGGTGGGGGTCCAATGCTGAATGGGCAGCCTCTCGAAAAGCATATATATGCTAAAAAGCTGGTTCCTGCATTTGATAAGTTTACCCAGCATATTATCAACAATGAAGAATCGCCAGATAGTCTCTATATTAATGCAACAGCATCGATGCCCCGTTTGGTACAACGCTTGTTGACGATTTTTATGAATGTGAGTATAAACAAGAAACTCAAACAACATGGCTTTAGTCCAAAGCAACGGAGTCCTTACTTGGATTGATAACTAAATTGGGATTGTAATTTATCCTACATGGAGTGTTTAAGAGGCACTTGAACACAATGATAACCCACATGCAAATATATACTTACATTAACATTGTAAATACACATGCTTACTCAGTCCGCTACTTCTTTAGTAACCGTTTGGTTTTTAGGAAACTAATAAAACAATAGCTTATCAAAAGAAAGCTACCGGCCCAGAATAGAATTATTAATGGCTTTGAGCAATATGTCACAAGTATACGGTTTGTATTATCTCCGAGTGACTGCAAATTGCTGATAATATAATCAACAGACAGTGTGTTAATCATGAGTGTCAGGTGCTCCTTATCGGGGGAGGCGGAAAAAACCCTACCCTCAACAGTAATGGAATTATTATTAACATCAACAATATCCATAAGTTGACTTGAAAAACCTGTCGAAGCAATAACTCCTAGAATCAACAAAACAACAAACATATGGCTGGTTGCATAACTGCTTCTTATTGTTCTGCGAAATGTAACTATATAAAGGCTTAGCGGCATCATGCAAATCCAAAACAATAGCACATAAAATGCACTGATGCCTCTGAATAGTAAGAGTATACAAGCTGTTATTAAAGTGCTTACCACCAAAATGGCAATATATCTAGAAAGTGCCAATCTTACTTGATACCATAGCAGCAAGACACACACAATGACTGCAAATATAGTAGCTGTTATATTATAAAATAACAGTGGTATTTTTATTGTAGTTAATATAGGAATAATAGTTACCACCAATAAAATAATAGAATAAATATATATTATTAATCTTAGCATCTGAAGCTTATCTTTTACGTTCATTCCACAAGTAAGTATCTTCTTTGTTTTTATGAGTACTACTAAAATTATGAGAGCAATTGCAATTATTAACATGAGAAGTATTAGCGCAAAGCTGCTATTTGCCGCTGCATAGGCATGTACCGAGGAGTTTTGCAAGACTCCACTTCTTACAAGAAATGTCCCAAAAGCTGCAATAATAAAGGGAATGATACATATACCTTTAGAGTATTGTAATTTACCATGAAGAAATGCACACATTACGAGCCATGGTATAAGTGCTATATTCTCTATTGCATCCCATGACCAATAACCTCCCCAGCCCAAGGCCCTATAAGCCCAAACACATCCTGAGAGTATTCCCAGCCCCAGGAATGCACAGCTGAGCTTTAACCAGCTATTTATTATTTTGTTACAGTTGCTGCTTCTAACCTGTGGGTTTGCAGGGAACGGGATAACCTTCCCATTGTATTGTCCCAAAAATCCTATTGGGGATATGCAAGACAGAGAAAACAATACCGCCATACAACTATAACCCACAAAGACTAGTGGGGGGTGCGCTACCATCCAAGGGTCTTGAAGGGCTAGAGCAAGACCTAAACCATCAATTGGAGAAGTTGAAAGTATAGTTTCAAAAGGATTGGTTATGAAAGCAAGGAAGCATACAGATGCACATATGATAGAGTAAATTCCCAAAATTCTTTTAGAAGTTGTTAATGCCATATGCACAACAGCAAACCCTATTATCAGCAGTATTACTGCCCATAATAGCAGAGAGCCCTGTTGCCCTGACCATAGAGCAGATATTTTATAGATTGTTGGCAAGCTTTCACAGGTATGCTCATACACATATGTAAATTCAAAATGTGATGTTAGTAGATACCACATTAGCATTGATAATGGAAATAAGCAAAGGACTAATGCTGAAGTCCAGTATAGTTTTATATGCCTTGGTGAGAGCTTTGGGCTGGATTTTGAAAAGCAGCACAGGCTGCCCCCTATAATCAATATAAGAATAGCTATTAAAATACTGATGTTTTCAGGACGCATCTATTTAATCTCCTTTTTATGTACTTTACCCTCGCCGTTATGGCAAACGGTGCATTGGTTTATATAGCTTGAGCTTCCCAAAAGGCTATTGGGAAGTGCGTTATCAATAGGAAGCGTAGAAGGCCATTCTGCATGTGGACTATTGTGACAGGACGCACATAGGATAATGTCATTCATGTCCTTGTCAGGTGAATTTTGCAGGTAGGAATTTCTATATAAACTGTCGGAATTGCTTGCATATGTTTGGGTGTGGCACATTCCACAGTTAGGCTCCTCCAGCCATGCCTGCCTTCCGGCCTTTTGTGACTGAGCAATATTATCCATTGTTCCATGGCACTTAGGATCATCACATGAGACACCTTGCGACATCATTACTCCACGGTAACATTGTGTAGCAGGCCCCGGATGACATGTATAGCATTGTGGAGTTGTGGGTGTAAGTTGCATTTTTGTATCGTGAAAACCGTGCATAGCCTGCGATAAGGGAGATACTCCTTCTTTTCCGGGCTGACCTATTGCATTATCTCTATGGCAGTCAGAGCACTTGTGCCGGATATCATTATTTAAGTCTTGAACGAGGAAGGTGCCAGATAATTTATCGTGCGATTCTAAAATGGATAGGCCTGTATTAATGGTACCATGACAGTCAGCGCAATTCATTTCTGTGGAAACCGGAACTACTACTGAGTCGGTCATTGCTATGAGTTTTCCGGTTTTATCATCATATACAGTAATCTTTGCAACCTGATATGGGGAAAGCTTTGTAGGGTTGCTATCAGTGTATGGAGTCACTGGTATAGCAGTTGCCTCAAAGTATTTTTTGTCGGCCGATAGCACCATTTGTCCACTGAGAGTATTGCCTGTAATGCCTACGTCAGGCTTTACATCATATCCATATTGCTTGGAGTATTTCCAGAAGTTTATTTTGTTTGATGATTTGGTGTTATCTATTATTTCATATTTTACATTAATGCCTTTGGTTATAAGGGCTGATCGCTTATCTCCTTTTTTAAACACCTGAACTCTCAGGTTATTTGCAGGGGGCAATATCATAAAATCTGAATAATCCTTTTGAATGCAATGCATTCCGAGGTCATTTGTTGCGAGAATAATATATTGCTGTCCTGAAACAGCTGTTGGAAGCACCTTATTTAGTACTACTATGGACATAATGCAAAGTATGACAATAGTAGCACCAATAATCTTGCTTTTATTGGTACTTATTAATTGTATTTTTTTATAATACTTATCAATATATTTTTGTGTTTTGTTCTGCATGTATCAACCTCAAAGTTAAGTCTATTTAATCTTATGGTACATGCATAATAAATATTTCATAAATTTATTTTCAAATATCAAAAGGATGTGTTAATATTCTGATATATAAATTAACTATGTAATTATTTGAGTGGTTTTCATATGATTATCCAAGTGTGGACATAAGAATAATAATAAGTAAAAATAATTTCATATGATTGGAGTGCAAGAATATGTACATTAGAGCATTGATAGAAAATAAAACCGATGACGATAAATTTTTGGTTGAACATGGGTTATCCATATATGTTGAGCATAATGGCCTAAAAATTCTAGTTGATTCTGGGGAATCAGGAGCATTTGTAAAAAATGCCGAGAAAATGGGACTGGACTTAAGCCAGATAGACCTTTTTATTGCATCTCACGATCACTATGATCATACTGGTGGCCTTAGTGCTTTTCTCGAAAGAAATAACAGGGCGAAGCTATATTTTAGTAAGAATGCAAACAAAGAAAGAGTATCTAAGCATTTATTTATAGAAGAAGAAATTGGTACAAATAAAGAAATCTTTGATAAATATTCTGATAGAATAGTATACATAAATGATTGTACAGAAATAAGCAAGGATGTATTCGTAATAACACAATTCAAGAGACAATTTCCAACTCCAAAAGGTAACAACCATCTTTATACAAGGGATAACGGCAAGCTTATTTTGGACAGCTTTGACCATGAGGTAGCTATTGTTTTTAAAGAAGAGGAGGGACTAACTGTTATCACGGGCTGCAGCCACAATGGTATAGAGAATATGTTGCAAGGGTAACTGAATGTTTCCCCAAAGTACATATAAATAGGCTTATTGGAGGATTTCATCTTATGAGCTTTATACTTCCAAAGTATCTCGGAGAAAGTAAAAAGAATATTAAAGTAATCGCAAAAAGGCTTATTGAATATGATATTGACAAGGTATATACCTGCCATTGTACAGGAGAGAGAGGATTTAAAATACTAAAAGAATCTATGGGTGACAGATTAGAGTACCTATGCACGGGGTATATAATATAAAAAACCGCAACAAATAGGTGGTATTTATGTTTGGTCTGACAGTTTTTTAGGTCAGACAGGTACGGATTTTAATGTATTTTATTAATAAGGAGGAAAGATATGCTGAATTTTGAGTTTTATAATCCCGCGAGGATTATCTTCGGAAAAGATTCCGAAAAAACGGTTGGGAAAATGATTAAAGATTTTGGAGCCAAGAAGGTACTTCTGCACTATGGTGGAAATTCAATTAAAAAGATTGGGTTGTACGATAAGGTTGTAGCTTCACTTCAAGGAGCAGGGATTTCCTTCGTTGAACTTGGAGGCGCCCAGCCAAACCCAAGACTTTCATTAGTTAGAAAGGGTATTGAGCTGTGTAAAGAAAACGATATTGACTTTATTTTAGCTGTAGGTGGCGGAAGTACTATTGATTCAGCTAAGGGCATTGCAGCAGCAATGAAAAACGAAAAGGATATCTGGGAGTACTATATGAATGATCCTAGTGGTGTAAAGGATGCTTTGCCAATTGGTGTAATTCTGACTATACCTGCTGCTGGCTCTGAAACCTCAGATAGCTCTGTAATTACTAATGAAGATGGTGACTACAAGAGAGCAATAAGTGGAGAATGTCTAACTCCTAAGTTTGCAATAATGAATCCTGAAGTAACCTTCACACTACCTCCATACCAAACAGCATGTGGTGCTTCTGATATATTTGCGCATCTTATGGAAAGATATTTTACGCAGGTCAAGAACGTTGACTTTACCGATAGATTGATAGAAGCTAGCATGAAGACCATTCTTATCAATGCACCGATGGCACTAAAAGAACCGGAAAATTATGATATCAGGGCCGAAATAATGTGGGTTGGAACAGTGGCTCACAACAATCTGCTCAATACTGGTAGAAAAGGTGACTGGGGAAGTCATAATATCGAGCATGAAATCAGCGGGATTTATGATCTTGCTCATGGAGCTGGATTATCCATTGTGTTCCCAGCATGGATTAGATACGTTTACAAGGAAAATATCGACAAGTTTGTACAATTTGCAGTAAGAGTATTTGATGTACAATTAGCCTTTGATGACAAGGATAGAATTGTTGAAGAAATGCTTGTCAGGATGGAAGCTTGGTACAAGAAGATGGGATTACCAACTAGGATCTCAGATGTAAACATCGGAAGTGACAGGCTTGAAGAAATGGCCAAGAAATGTCTTGATGGGAGAAATAGCATTGGTTCCTTCAAGGAGCTAAAGGAACAGGATGTTTTAGAAATACTTAAGCTTGCGCTATAATTATTGAGATTTGGCTAGAGCTACAATTTTAGAGCTGCGATAGAGCTACAATATTGAGCTTGGCTCCTGCTTTAATATTTGAGGTTTAGCACGGGCTATAATAATTCCAACAAATGAAATAATATAATGTAACATAAATAAAAGAGCGTTTTAAAATGTGCTACCTCCAAACATTAGATAAAATCTAATGATGGGGAGTACAAAAACTACGCTCTTTTTGTTGCTGATAGAATATGCAAGTTGACTTAATTTGGCAGGAAAGGGTATACTAAATTTATCTATATTTGCTTGGAAAATTTAATATGATTTAGGAGAGTGGTATAAATGAGTACTCTTGTATGGGCCCACAGAGGGGCATCTGGGTATGCACCGGAAAACTCGATGGAGGCCTTTAGACTAGCTAATGAACAAGGAGCTGACGGAATTGAACTGGACATTCATATGACTAAGGATGGACAGATAGTTGTAGCTCATGATGAAACCATCGACAGATGTTCTGATGGAACAGGCAGAATTATTGATAAAACTCTTGAAGAACTTAGAAAGTACGACTTTTCTAACAACATATCAGGGTATAAGAATATCAGAATACCAACACTAGAGGAAGTTTTAGAATATGTAGCTAAAACAAAGCTTACTGTGAATATTGAGATTAAATCCGGGATAGTGCTTTATGAGGGTATTGAGCAAAATGCTATAGAACTTGTAAATAGTCTTGGATTAACAAATAGAGTTATTTTCTCATCATTTAATCATTATAGCCTTATGCAAATCAAACAGATTGATAGCAGGTTCCCCATAGGGTTGCTCTATCAAGAAGCCATGGTTGACCCACATGTATATGGGGCTCATCTAAAGGCGGAAGCAATTCATCCATTTTATATGACACTTATGGTACCAAACACTGTTGCCGGATGTAAGGCTGCCGGTATAGACATTAATGCTTGGACAGTTAACGACAACCAACATATAGCCTGGATGTATAGGCTCGGAGTAAATGCAATTATTACAAACTATCCTGATATTGCTATAGAAATAAGAAAACAAATAGATAACATTTAAAAGGGGAACAAGAGTATGAAACTAAATTACAAGCAGACTTTCCTTATTGGTTTCGGTTTTTTTGCAAGTTCTATTGCGTGGTCTCTATATAATGCGTATGTTCCAATCCTACTATCTAACTTTATCACTAGTACTTTTTTTATTGGAATAGTGATGACCTTTGATAACATTTTTGGAGTAGTATTTCAGCCTCTTTTCGGTGCTTTATCAGATAAAACAAAAAGTAAAATGGGTAGGAGAATGCCCTATATACTATTCGGGATACCCATTTGTGCAGTGGCGTTTACAATAGTTCCACTTACCAATAGCCTGTTTTCTCTAATAGCGGTATTAATTGTTTTCAATTTTGTGATGTCAATATGGAGAGCTCCGGTTGTAGCTTTAATGCCTGATTTAACGCCTCCTAGCTTGAGAAGTAAGGCCAACGGCGTTATTAATTTCATGGGTGGCTTAGGAAGCCTGTTTTCATTTCTTGTGGGAGGGCTGTTATTTAAATTAGGAGGTATGCCCTTACCCTTCTTGTGTTCATCTGTACTTATGGTGGCTGCATTATTAGTGCTTAAGTTTTTTGTAAAGGAAGATCTAAGCCTACTTGCACGCTTCGAAGAAGAAGAAAAAAAGGAACAGGAAAAGGAACAGCAATTGCAAGAGCTTAGCGACAAAAATAAGGGCAATCCAGGAAAAAGCTTGATATTTTTGCTATTTGCCATACTTTTTTGGTTTACAGGCTATAATGCGGTTGAAACCTTCTTTAGTACGTATGTTGTTAATACACTAAAGGATTCTACAGGGGCATTTCTTAATGCTGGAGACGCCTCAATGCTGTTAGCTATGTTCTCTCTTTCTTTTTTAGTATTTGCTATACCTGCAGGCTTTATATCAGGTAAGCTTGGCAGAAGAACAACAATTATTATAGGGTTAGCAGGTGTTACGGTATTATTTTCGGTAATGATGCTTGTAACAGATATCAATATATTGAGAGTATTATTACTACTAGGCGGTATATTCTGGGCTTGCGTTAATATTAACTCCTTACCAATGGTAGTGGAGATGGCAAAGTGGAAGGATATTGGTAAGTATACCGGATATTATTACTTTTTCTCGTTTAGTGCCTCTATAATCAGTCCTATATTATTTGGATTTATCAGAGACAGACTTGTTAGATATGATGTTCTATTTATATACGCTGCAATAGCATTTGCACTTGCCATTGCATGTATGACATTTGTTCGCCATGGCGAGGTAAAAAAGAGTGTTGAAGAGACTGCCTAATATATTCTAAGTAAAATTAATATTTAGATGGGAGTGAGTTTTTATAACTAATTTAAAAGAAGAGCTTGTAAAACTTAATGTTAAGGCTATATCAATGTGGAGGGTTTCAAATGCAATACAATCGGTTATATTACTTGCTATTGTAGCTGTTTGTAGATTTACATTTATAAGAATGGAATTTTTTGATTTTGGTAGGGTATACATTGATATTTTAATTGCATTGCTCCTGGGATGGCTTATTTTAGAAGTATTCTTATTGCCCAAGATTAAATATGCCAGAAATGGATATGCAATATCTACCGATAGAGTGCTCATCAAAAATGGCATATTTTTATTCAAAATCTCTAACATCCCCGTTGTTAGGATTCAGCATGTTAGCTTGTCGCAAGGGCCTATCAGCAGACTATATAACCTGGCGAAGGTAACAATACATACTGCAAGTGGGTCTTTCACCATTGAAGGATTGGAATTTGACGTTGCAAATGAGATTTCTGAGCATCTAAAGACAAAGTTGACAGATAGACTTAATAGTAAATAAGAACAGTTTACGAAGGAGGATTAATATTTGAACACAAAAAAAAGGCAACATTTTCTTCTGATTTTTGATAAACTCTCATTAGTCCCGCTAATTCCACTGCTGCTCGCAGTTGTAAACCTTATAAAGAATAAGTCGGAAATAGATGCAAGTACAATAGGGGAATCGGTAGTTTTTATAGTAATTGCACTATTATCATCCAGTGGAAATCTGTTTAAGTTTATCTCAACATTCTATTACATAGACAATAACCTATTGATTGTAGAATCCGGTTTATTTACTAAAAAGAAGCTACAATTACCTATCGCCGGAATTACCAGCATTGATTTTAGCCAAAACCTTATTCACAAATTTTTTAAAGTATACAAGGTCAAGATTGACAATGCATCTCAGGTAAAAGAAGAGGCGAATAACCCTGAGGCTTACCTAATTCTCAAGGAAGACGATGCCCATGAACTAAAAGAGGCAGTAGTACCATCCCATTTGAGTACCGAATTTGACACAATTAAACAGAATAATGTATTAATGCCTTCTACAGCTGAATTTGTTAAGTATGGGCTTGTAAAGTCAAAGTATTTAGGAGTATTAGCCTTTTTAGGTGCTTTTACCTTCGTTTTTGAAAATGATTTTATTAGAAGTCTTATAACGGATAATATATCATTACCCAGTTTTGAACTTAAGTTCAGTACAGTGATAGTTGCATTGGCATTTATATTGATAGCAGCCGTTTATTTGGTCATACTTATAATTTCAGTCATACGCACCGTTATAAGATATTATGGGTTTAAACTAGAGAAGGATGATGAGAAATTAATAATTGATTATGGAGTTTTAAATCATCAAAGACACACCTTTCCTCAAGAGAAAATCTCTGCAATTGTACTAAAACAAAATATATTGATGAGAATTTTAAAATTATATAGCCTGGAACTTAGTGTTATTGGTTATGGTAACGCTGTTGACAAGGGCGGAGAAAAGGCTATTTTATACCCCATTGCTAATAAAGAAATAGCAGAAAAGGTGATAGACTTTGTTTTACCGGGGCAAAGCTTTGAACTAAACACTAGCAATATGGAGAAATGTCCAAAAAGAGCCCTGAAGTACTTCTTTATTACACCTAGCTCTATTATTTTATTGGTTTGTCTCATTATTACTTGTATTGCTGGCAATGGATGGTTTATGGCTTCATCGCTACTTGTATTGGCCTTATTTAGTATTTATAAGTTTCTGCAATACAAAAACCAAGGGGTAGTTTGTGGACCAGATAGTGTTTATTTTGCGAAGGGAAGCATATACCGAAAAATAATACTTGTAAAGAGGCCAATTATTGAAAGCGTTGAGGGAACTTCAAGCTATTTTAAAATTAAGAGGGACATAGGTTCTGTGAAAATCAGTTTCATTGGGCCCTTTGGGAATAATAATATATGCTTGAGAAATATGGAAGGCTCTTTGTTTACAAGGCTGTGTGATTACCTATACTATTAATAGTTTTAATTCACCAGATAAAACGGAACAGCCTAATGGTGAGCGCCCCAAATTCTTTTACTTTATCAAGATATACTGAATAAGCAACAGATACATTGCTTTGTCCTATTGAAGCGGCATAAATTGATATACTTACATCGGTGCATAAAATTAATAGCGCAACACAATAAATGGTGTACATATTTTTTAGGGATATGTCAGCGATGAATTTTACTAATGTTGGATGAATTAAGTATATTATCATAACAGCAAGAATGCCCCATAAAATAGAGTTTCGTAGACAAATGATTCCCTCATAATTAAAGGGTTGTTGGCTATAGTTCCACAAGCTAATATGAAATGCATACTTTAGAAGTAACCCAGCAATAAGCTCTGCTACAGTAGATATCAAAGTACCAAATATAAAAACAAGTGTAACATGACGCTTAAGTCTACCAAGTATGTATACTAGTGCTAAAGCGCTAAAACCATAAACAATACAAAATGGGCCAATTAGAAAGCCTCGCTTAACCAGGTGTCCATGACATACTGACATATAAATAGTTTCAAAAATCCACCCTGTAAATGAATAAATAAAGAAATATATAACGGCACTGTATAAATTCCTTTTCATAGTCCCTACACTTTTTTAAGCTATCCCTTATAAACTATGCCGTTGTCCTCAAAAAATTGCTTATAACTTAAACATATGAGACTTATATATGTAAAATATGTATAATATAGGAAGCGGCAACTTTTTTAGGGGGATATCAGGTGACTAAAAAATTTAAGCAGCTCATAAGAGTGCAAGTACTGATACCAAAGCAATAATATTTATTGTAATTATCACAGTGTTGGTATTAGGAGGATTAGGTCTCTTAATAAAACTTAAAAATAAACTAAAGCGATAGAGTTATAGCTATTCTCTTACGGAAATAAAAAAATAGGTGATAGAAAAGTATATTTACGATATAATATGAAATGATTATTAAGGATACTAGTATTGAGGATACTGGTATTGAGGATATCAGTATTGAGGATACAAGTTTCGGAATTCAGTTAGGAGACCAGAATGGAATTCATATACAAATGCGTAGATATATTTCTACATTTAGACGTGTACCTTCATCAGATTACATCATCTTATGGTGTAGCTAGTTACATACTATTATTTATAGTTATTTTCTGTGAAACAGGTCTTGTTGTTACTCCTTTTTTACCCGGTGACTCTTTGATTTTTGCAGTAGGAGCTTTATGCGCAAAGGGCATGTTCAACACCCCTGGTGTTTATCTGATGCTCTGCTTCGCGGCAGTTCTTGGAGATACAGTCAACTATCATATTGGTCATTTGCTCAGGGAAAAGGTCGAAAGCAAACAAGAGATTAGGTTTATAAAGAGGGAATATTTAGAGCGCACGCAGGCTTTTTTTGAGAGGCATGGTGGTAAGACAATTATTATTGCAAGGTTTATCCCTATAATAAGGACTTTTGCGCCATTTGTATCTGGTGTTGGTAGAATGTCCTATGCCAAATTTATCAGCTACAATGCAATTGGGGGTATTATGTGGGTAACAATAGCCTTGTTTTCAGGTTATTTCTTTGGTAATATTCCTGTAGTGAAAGATAATTTTAGCTTGGTTATTATTGGAATTGTTATTATATCAGTTATACCAGGAGTAGTTGTATACTTAAAGGAAAAAAGGAAGCCAAATGAAGTCTGATATTATTTATACTATCAAACGAAGTAAAAGAAAAACTACTTCTATCAGCATCAGTGTGGAGGGAAAGGTCACTATAAGCTGCCCTTTAAAAACCTCTGATGAAGCAGTAAGAAGATTGGTAAAAGAAAAAAGTGCATGGATTAATAAAAAGCTCAATGAGATTGATAATAGACCAAAACAACAGCAGCATTCTTTTTTAAACGGAGAATGCTTTATGCTTTTTGGGAAAAAGTTCCTGCTACGGGTAGTGCCAACAAACGATTCAGCTAGAGCAAATACTGTGCGCCTACTGGAGTCAGAGCAAATAATAGAAGTGTACTGTACACCTGATGCCCACAACAGAAGTGTGCGTGAAAGCCTACTAAAATGGTACATTGGTCAATTGGACTGTATAGTCAACAACAGGTTTGAGTATTTTTCAAAGCTGCTTCAGGTTTCTCCAAAGAAGGTATATTTGAAAGAGCTTAAGTCGTGTTGGGGAAGCTGTAGCAGCAAGGGGAATGTAAGCATTAACTGGAGGCTGGTCATGGCCCCTCCACACATTATTGACTATGTAGTTGTTCATGAACTTTGCCATATGAGAGAAATGAATCATTCAGAGAGGTTTTGGAAATGGGTAGCAAGTGTATATCCAGATTATAAGCAGGCTAGGGCTTGGCTTAAAAAGAACTCCCGCATGCTGGTTTTCTAATGGGCAATAGTTATGAGACGTGGTTTCCCGTTATAATAATATTTACTATTTTAAGATAACATTTTTAGGTTTAATAAATATAATATATGAGGAAAACATACGTGTGAGTATATAGCCATGTTTAAAAGAAAGCATAATTGTTGTGGTAAGCATTTTAAAACAGGTGATGAAATAGATAATAATACTATAATAAATAAAATCCAAAATACTAATTCAAATAATACTTATAGCAATAATACCAGTATAGATTCAAAGAATAATAATCTAAACAATCCAAATTCTAAAAAAACTATTTTTAAAAAGGCCAATACTTCTTATACTTCTAATACATATTCTACTGATGCGAATTCAAATGTTACTGATATTATCAATAATATCAGCAGCTTGCGATCTATAAATTTCAAAGCCTATATAGGAAAGACTGTTACCGTATATGTAAATGGTGGAGGCATCAGCGGAAGCGGATTTACAGGAGTACTGCTAGAATCGGATGAAGTAGTCATCAGATTACTTACTCAGCCAGCAAGTGCACCGGCATGTGCACTTGGAGGGGCATGTGATACTTACATAAAGGCACCCATACTGTGTGCTGTTTGCCCTAATGCGCAACAATTTAACCTAGGTGTCGTAGTAGAAATACCTATATGGAACATTGTTGCATTTGTACATAACGCTATTGAAATATTTTGATAGGTATTATAAAGATAGAGGGATGGAGACAATAAACTCGCTGCCTTTTCCTAGCTCACTTACCACACTGATTTCGCCATTGTGACGTTTAACAATATTGGTGCTGATTGCAAGACCCATTCCCATACCGATTCCGGCTTTCTTGGTTGTGAAACCATTTTCAAAAACTCTGCTCAGATTTTCAGGTGAAATACCAGAGCCATTGTCACGAATTGAAATATACATATTATTTTCATCATTGTAAGTTTTAATAAAAATATCACCCTTATTTTCTATAGACTGAATTGCATTCACGACAATGTTCATAATGACCTGATTTAATATACCTGAATAGCAGCGAAGCACCTGTAACGGTCCGTATTCCTCATGTATAGTGATATTCTTTTTCCATAGGTTTGACGTTAATATCAGTACACTCTTTATTCCGTCAACTATATTTGCTTCCTGAAATTCTGCCTGGTCAATCTTTGTAAATGTTTTGAGACTCTTGATTATTTCAGTTACTCTTGTACAAGCCAATAGTGATACGTCATTGGTTTCCTTCATCTGTTTAACAAGCGTATCTACTTCCTCGTTTTTGGAAATAACCTCATTCTGGGACATCATTGTAATGAACATATCAAATAATTGTGCATTACTTGTAATTGCACCTAGAGGGGTATTAATCTCGTGAGTAATTGCTGCTGTAAGCTGACCTATGTAAGCCATATTCTCTGTCTGAACAAGCATGGTCTGCTGTTCTTGGATCTTGTTTCTTGAATTGAATAACTCTTCATTCTGAGCTTCTAGCTCCTCGTTTTGTGCCGTAAGCGTTTCATTGAAGTCCTTCATTTTATCGATAACTCTATTGGTAGACTGAGCAAGGCTTTCTATCTCTTTTAATGGCTTTTTTACGGTAACCCTTGAATTCATCAGCAGATCAAAGTCTCCGTCCGCTACTGCATTGATATTTTTCTCCAGAGCACTGAGCGGCAAGGTTATTGGCTTGGTAATAATGCTAATAATTATTCTGTTGAAAACCAAAATAATACAAGAGAATATTATAATGGTGAAAAATAATAATGTAAAAATATAAACAATGAAGTTGTTATTCACAAATACCTTAACTGAACCAACCACCTTATCCTGCTCATTTATAAGGGGACTCTCCTTGGAGACATTGAAATAATTAAACAATCTTTGGGTAATGAAATTACGTGCAGAGTTGTTAATATTAGCGCCCAACAAGCCTCCCATATCAGCTTCCTGTTTATATATTGTAGTACCATTCAAATCTATGTAAATATTGATCATATTTTTCAGGTTAATTATGTTTGGTTCGGGATTGATACTATCTTGGTTGATAGTTGATTTTGATGACTCGTCCGCTAAATGCTGAGATATGTGATCTAAAGAGGAAACACTCATACTTTCTATTGTTTCAAACCATTGCTTGGAATAGGAGGTAGAAGGGTCAAAATCATCTAGGGAATAAATACTCATCTGATTGAGAAAATATGTGGAGTTCATAGTTTGTGATATGTTATTTGAATAATAGTCACACAAAAAGGTACTTTCCATTTTTAGAAATATAGCAACCATTGCTATAAGCAGTGTTGAAAATACAACAATGGTGAATACTACGCAAATATTAATGATAAATCGTATTCTGTTTTTTAGTGTTCTATTGTTAGACTTTGTCATTTCATTACCCCATTTGTTTACTCATGATATTGCAAGTATACCATTTTTTTCTATGGCTCTACAATAGATAACTTGGTAGCGGTAATTTTTTTAATATACGTTACTCTTTTACATTTTTTATGATACAATGTGCATAGTAAAAACTGGATTTAAATATTGGTAATAATTTAAGGGGATGGAATAATGTCAAAAAGCATTCTTATAGTGGACGATGAAAAAATGATAACAACTACCCTTTCCACTTTAATAAAGATGGTTTTAAAGCATTCAGTCACAGTATATAACGATCCTATTGAGGCGCTAAATTCCAAAGAACTGCTTGAAAAAAAAGTTGACTTAATTATCTCTGACTTTATGATGCCTGGAATGAACGGGATTGAATTTCTGGGAAATGTCAGAAAGGTTAATTCGGATGTTGTTACAATATTGCTGACAGGATATGCGGACAAGCAAAACGCTATTAGAAGTATAAATGAAGTGGGGCTATATTATTATCTTGAAAAGCCGTGGGACAACACTGAGCTTATTAGAATAATTCAAAATGGCATTGAGAAAAAGGATCTTTCGGATAGTCTTAAGCTTAAGTATGAGGAGCTGGAAAGCTCAAACAGGGAAATAGAAAGACTTTATAATCTTTTAAGGAATGATTATGAACAGGAAATAGATGGAATCAGGAACCTCATTGTATCTCTTGCAAATGTAATCGAAGCTAAGGATCAATATACCGATGGACATACTCGCAGAGTAGGTGCATTGAGCCGACTGATTGGTCGCAAAATGGGATGCGATGACGATTGCTTAAATAATCTAGAGATTAGTGGCATTATACATGATATTGGCAAGGTTGGAGTTCCCGAAAGTATACTGAACAAGCCGGGTAAACTCACTGAGGAAGAATTTGAGATTATGAAGAAGCACACTGTCATAGGAGAAAATATTTGCAAACCTCTCAACTGTTTAAATTCCTGTCTTGACGGTATTAGGCACCATCACGAGAAGCTCAACGGAAAGGGCTATCCTGATGGGCTGAAAAATGAGGAAGTTTCTCTGTCAGCTAGAATACTGGCAGTTGCTGATATCTATGACGCATTATACTCAGACAGGCCTTACAGAAGCAAAATGCCAATGGAAAAGGTAAGGGAGATAATGTACAACGATGTCAAAGTTGGCGCATTGGACAAGAGTATTGTAGATACGCTATTTAGCATTGTAGATAACGGAGAGTTCATTTAAAATACATATTTACGTATATAAAGTTTAATTAGAGGAAAAGTTACCATATATTAATTTATTTGAGGCATTCTTGAAATGGAGAAAATAGTAATTCCTGGTGAAATACATTACGTTATTGAACAGTTAAATAAAAATGGATTTGAGGCATATTTGGTAGGGGGCTGTGTTAGAGATTCAATTCTTGGCAGAGCCCCTAACGATTGGGATGTGACTACAAGTGCATTACCTGGACAGATTAAGCAGGTATTTTATAGGACCTTTGATACTGGAATTAAGCATGGAACAGTCAGCGTTCTGATAGCACAGAGTATAGTTGAGGTTACAACCTTCAGAATAGATGGGGATTACCTTGATAATAGGAGGCCCGAAAGTGTTTCGTTTACTACAAGCCTCAAGGAGGATTGTGAAAGAAGAGACTTCACTATCAATGCTCTGGCTTATCATCCCCAAAAGGGAGTGCTAGATTACTTCGGAGGACTAGAAGACTTAAAGGATAAAAAAATCAGGGCTGTTGGTAATGCCGCTAAGAGGTTTGAGGAGGATGCTCTAAGAATTCTTCGTGCAATTAGATTTAGTGCGCAGCTTGGTTTTGATATTGAAGATAGTACCTATAAACAGATAGCTGAGCATGCTCAACTTATTACCAATATTAGTACTGAGAGAATACGGGAGGAGCTTAATAAGCTATTAACATCAGATAATGCAGATAAGTTCTCTTTGCTATACAAAGCAGGTATTCTCAAATATATAATGCCTGAAATAGAAAGCTGCTTCGATACCAAGCAAAACCATCCTTATCATGTGTATACTGTTGCAGAACATAGCTTGAAAGCTTTAAAAAATGTTGAGCCTAATGTAATTCTGAGATGGACATTGCTATTACATGACTGTGGAAAACCCGCAACAAAGACAACAGATGACAAAGGTATTGACCATTTTTATGGGCATCAGAAGGTGAGTGCCCAATTAGCTTCAAACATAATGAATAGACTGAAGTTTGACAATAAAAGTATAGCTGCTGTCATCAGGCTTATTACCTATCATGACATTGATATTGATGAATCCGAAAAGGCCGTGCGCAGAGCTGTTAATAAGGTTGGGGTGGAGTACTTTGAAGACCTCCTAAAGGTTCAAAAGGCGGACAAAAGTGCTCAAAACCCAAAATTTTTAGAAGATAGCATGTCTAAAATTTTGGCGGTAGAAAAAATATACAAAAAGATTTTGACCAGTAAGCAGTGCTTAACCATAGCAGACTTAGCTATTAATGGAAACGATCTGATTGCTATGGGTCTTAAGCCGGGAAAAGAGTTTAATGAGCTGTTTAGATTTCTTCTTGATTGTGTTCTGGATGATCCGACCTTAAATGAGAGAGATGCTTTACTTGATTTGGTGCATAAAAGGGTTTCAGAAAGTAAATAAGGAAAATGCCCCAAATAAGAGGACGAGGATATAGTATAACAAGTGGGCAAGAATACAACATAGCAAAAGGGTATGAACACAACACAAAAAAAGGGTAAGAACGCAGAATAGCAAGAGGGCTAGAAGTATTATATGTACTGGTGTGAAATTCCATATAAATTCTTTTGGAAATTATGTTGACATTCATGTGCTCATTTTGTATAATAACTTTTGCAAACAAGAGATGCGGGTTTAACTCAGCGGTAGAGTGTCACCTTGCCAAGGTGAAAGTCGCGAGTTCAAATCTCGTAACCCGCTCCAGTTTGCGGGTGTAGTTCAATGGTAGAACCTCAGCCTTCCAAGCTGATTGCGTGGGTTCGATTCCCATCACCCGCTCCAAAAGAAAAGCCTTTATGTGAAGGGGCTTTTCTTTTTTTTTACTTGTTTTTCCTTTGATTTTAGGCAGTTTCATTTTCATGACTATTATTATATAATATTGTTAATCGTAGCATTATGAATAGAGGTGGATTATGTTTTCTGTAACAATTAAGGAGCTGATGAATGAGTTTCAGCTTCAAGAACTTACCGGATGCAAAAATGCTCCAAATGTAGAGGTGTCTTCTACTGATGTTAATAGACCGGGGCTTCAGCTTGTTGGGTATATGGAGTACTTTGGAACAGATAGAATACAGGTTATAGGAAAGGGTGAAACAGCATATCTTATGCAGCTTAGCGAAAGTGAGCGATATAAGAGGCTGGATAATTTTTTTAAATGCGGTTTTCCTTGTATGGTTATTGCAAGAGGGCTTGGTGTTTTTCCTGAGATGATTGAGGTCGCAAGGAAGTATAATATTCCTGTCCTCAGAACAGAGGATGATACCTCTAGATTCATGAGTGGACTTATTAGGTATTTGAATCTTCAGCTTGCACCTAGAATAAGTCTTCATGGTGTTCTTGTTGAGGTATATGGTGAAGGTATTCTTATCTTGGGAGAGAGCGGTGTAGGTAAAAGTGAGATAGCGCTTGAATTGGTTAAGCGTGGACATAGATTGGTAGCAGATGATAATGTCGAGATTAGAAAGGTTTCGGACAAGACTCTTGTAGGAACTGCTCCCGATGTAATCAGACACTTTATAGAAATTAGGGGTATAGGTATTCTTGACGTAAAAAATCTGTACGGTGTAGGCTCTGTAAAAATGACAGAAAACATTAACCTCGTAATAAAGCTTGAACACTGGAATGATAAGAAAGTATACGATAGACTTGGTATTGAAGATGAGTTTACTGACATTTTAGATATATCGGTACCGTGCTTGAACATACCTGTTAGCCCGGGACGAAATCTTGCCATTATCGTTGAAGTAGCAGCTATGAATAATAGGCAGAAAAAGATGGGATACAACGCTGCAAAGGTATTAAGTGAAAGAGTTCTAGGAAATATCAATAAGAACTCTGCACAAAATAAAAATAATGATAATATTATTGAATAAGAAGGGATTTATGCTATTTTGAATTTAGTTGTTGACACACATACTCATACAGTTTCAAGTGGTCATTCTTATAGCACCATTCAGGAAAATGCCAAAGAGGCAGCTGCTAATGGTATAAAAATGATTAATATGGCAGACCACGCACCCGGAATGATTGGGGCTCCATGCCTATATCATTTTAGTAATATGAGGGTTATACCTGAATATATTTATGGCGTAAGGATTATTAAAGGTGTTGAGCTCAATATCTTAAATTATCAGGGAGAGGTAGATTTGCCGGTAAGCTACATGAAAAGACTAGAGCTGTGTCTGGCAAGCTTTCACGATATTTGTATTGCGCCTTCTACCGTAGAAGATCATACAAATGCTGCTATTGCAGTTCTTAAAAACCCATTTATTGATATACTTGCTCATGCGGGCAATCCACAATTTCAATTAGATTATGAAAAGGTTGTTTTGGCTGCAAAAGAGCATAATAAGCTTATTGAAATCAACAATCATTCATTTGAGGCTAGAGCAGGTAGTGATAAAAACTGCTATGAGATTGCCACACTATGTAAAAAGCACGAGGTAAGAATGGTAACCGGAAGTGATGCACATATAAGCTTTAGTATAGGCAAATTTGACAAAGTAAAAGAGCTGCTTAGCAAGGCGGATATACCGGAATATTTAGTACTGACATCATCTTGTGAAAAGATGGAAAGCTATCTTGAGGAAAGACAGAAAAGAATAAGGGATGTGGTGTTATCAAAGGGTTAGAAGCAATTTTAAATAGAGAAGATATTTTTTATAATGAGCCTATGAAAAATCATACCTCCTTCAAAATAGGAGGTCCTGCAGATATACTTGTTGTTCCTAGAAATGCACAGCAACTTGCACAAATAATTAAGTATGCAAAAGATGAAAAGATTCCTTATATGATTATGGGAAACGGATCAAATCTGCTTGTTTCAGACAAGGGCATTAGAGGCATTGTAATAAAGGTATTCAAAAATATGGATAATTACTCTGTTGACGGAGAGTTTATAGAGTTTGAAGCTGGGGTTCTTCTTTCAAAGGCTGCCAGGATTGCTCTGCGTCATGAGCTATCAGGCTTGGAGTTCGCAGAAGGCATACCTGGAACCATCGGTGGTGCTGTTACAATGAATGCAGGCGCATATATAGGTGAAATGTCCATGGTCGTTTATGAAACCCAATATATGACGGACAATGCTGAAATTGTGACTATAAATAGTGAACAGCACAATTTCGGCTATAGAACCAGTGTGATTCAAAAGACTGGAGGAATAGTCCTCAAGACTAAGCTTCATTTGAAGAAGGCAGATAAGCAATTTATACAATCACAGATGGATGAATTTAATTTCAAGAGAAAAGACAAACAGCCTTTAGAATGGCCTAGTGCCGGTAGTGTTTTTAAAAGACCAGAGGGATATTTTGTTGGTAAGCTTGTAGATGAATGCGGTCTGAGGGGATATAGTATCGGAGGGGCTCAGGTTTCTGACAAGCATAGTGGCTTTATAATTAACAGTGGATGCGCAACCTGTGATGATGTGCGCAATCTCATAAAGCATATCCAGAGGACGGTAAAAGATAGATTTAACGTTGACTTGGAACCAGAGATAAAAATAGTTGGTGAATTGTAGTTAAACCAGGATTGGAAGGGATACTAATGAGATTTTTAATAGTTACAGGAATGTCTGGAGCAGGTAAAAGTCAGGTAATACGATATTTGGAAGACATAGGATTCTTCTGTGTGGATAATCTTCCCCCTGCACTCATACCGAAATTTGCGGAGCTAAGCTTGCAAAGTGAAGGCAAAATGGAGAAGATTGCACTTGTTATAGATATTAGAGGTGGAGTCCTGCTAAAGGAATTGCTACCTGCTTTATCACAAATAAAAGAATCGGGTTTCACCTATGAAATACTATTTTTAGAAGCTGATGATGACGTCTTGGTAAAGAGATACAAGGAAAGCAGGAGACAGCACCCATTAGCTACAGAAGGTAGACTCCTCAAGGGAATAAGGGATGAGAGAAAGGTTTTAGAAAGCATCAAAGAAAAGTCAAATTATATTATTGACACCTCAAATCTCGCTACTAGACAACTAAAGCAAGAAATAAACAATATCTTCATCGAAGGAAAAGCCTTTAAGGGTATTATTATCAATGTTGTATCCTTCGGATTTAAATATGGTATACCTACAGATTGTGATCTTGTATTTGATGTAAGGTTTATTCCAAACCCTTATTATATTGCTCCTATGAAGTACAAAACGGGAAAAGATAAGATGGTAGAGGATTTTGTTCTACAAGCAGAAGAGACAAAAATATTTCTATCAAAACTAGAAGATATGTTAGATTTTCTTATTCCAAACTATATAAAAGAGGGAAAGTCCCAGATAGATGTAGGTATTGGGTGTACAGGCGGAAGACACAGATCTGTAGCCATCGCGGAAGAGGTATTTAAGCGGTTGGTGTCAAAAGATCATAGGGTTATACTTGAACATAGGGATATCGAGAAGGATAGCAGGGGTGTTGGTAAATGATGACCTTGGAATGGCTTAAGCCCGGAGTCAAACTAAAGAGATGGATTGTTCTGCTTGCTGCTAGCCTCTTTATATTTTGCATGGGTATATGTGCCAGTTTAACATGGTTTAGAGATGACTATAGGTGGGTTGCAGTTTTAATCATATGCCTTATTGTAAGTGTTCCAATGGGGTATTATGCAATGAAAAGAATTGTTTGGTCTTTTGTTGATGTAATATCTATAAATTGTGCAACTCTATCTTTTGACAGCGATAAATTATCCAGCATGCTCTATGAGAGAAGACTACAGATAAATGGCCCCAAAATAGTTGCAGTTGGCGGGGGAACAGGGCTTTCTACCATGCTCAGAGGTCTAAAGAAGTATTCCTCAAACCTGACAGCACTAGTTACTGTTGCAGATGATGGGGGAGGGTCTGGAGTATTAAGAGAAGACCTCGGCATACTTCCGCCCGGAGATATAAGAAACTGCATACTTGCTTTAGCAGATACAGAGCCTATTATGCAAAATTTATTGAACTATAGATTTCATGATGGGATGCTCAAAGGCCAAAGCTTTGGAAATCTTTTTCTAGCTGCAATGGATGGTATATCGGATAGCTTTGAAGTGGCAGTGCAAAAGATGAGTGATGTACTGGCGGTAACAGGAAGAGTACTTCCTATAACTCTGGAGGATGTCAGACTATGTGCACAGACCAAGGATGGCAAGACAATTTTTGGGGAATACAATATTGGCCATAGGGATAACTACGAGTCTCCAATAGATAGGGTCTTTTTTAATCAACAAAGTGTGAAGCCATTGGATGAGGCTATTGTTGCTATAAATGAGGCGGATATTATTGTACTGGGACCAGGAAGTCTCTATACAAGTATTATCCCTAATCTATTGGTGGATGGCGTATGTGATGCACTACGTAACACATCAGCTGTTATTGTATATGTATGTAATGTAATGACCCAACCCTGTGAGACGGAGCATTATAAGCTTAGCGACCACATTAGGGCGATAGAAAAGCATACTGGTACAGGAATCATTGATTATTGTATTGTTAATACTGCCAATATTCCTGATGAGCTCTCCCTACGTTATAATAAGGATGGAGCTGAGATGGTACAGGTTGATGCAAAAGAAGTTGAGAATATGGGAATAAAGCTTGTTACGGGTGACTTTAAAGCAATAAATGCTAATTATATAAGACACGATTCTGCTAAGCTGGCACGAAAAATAATTGAAATGGTATCGGAGCTTGTACTAGCAAAGGATAAAAAGCGGGCACTGGATTATTATTATGCTATAGATAGACTCAACTCAGCAGATAAACATGATGGATAGACAAACATGATGGATAGATAAACACGATTGTTAGACAAATTGTTCGATAGATAACAAGATGAATAGATAAGTATAATGGATAGATAAACACGATTGATAGACAAATATGTTCGATAGACAACAAGATGAATAGATAAGTATAATGTATAGATAAACATGGACAAACACTATAGATGAGGTAAACTCTATAGATAAGATAAGGATTAAACTTATTTTAATGGATGAAAAACTAGAGAACTTTTAACAAGATAAAACTAATGGTATTGTGGGGTACAAGATGGAGTTTGGCAAACATAATTGGAGAGAATATGATAACGGATGTGAGAAGGAGTGGCTGCTTACAAATGGGCTGGGGGGATATTCATCTCTGAGTGCTATATGCTCGAACAATAGAAGATACCATGCTTTATTGGTTGCAGCACTTAAGCCTCCTGTTGATAGAGTAGTGTTGCTTTCTAATGTACTGGAGGATATTTGTTTTGAAGATGGTAAATGTGCATCTCTAAGCTCATTTAAGACTGTAGATGGCTATGTCAATAGAGGCTTTGAAAACCAGCAAAGAATGATATATGAGTTGCTTCCCGAATTCGTATATAGTGTACGCGATATATTTATCAAAAAGAAAATTTCCATGGTGTATGGCAAAAACACCACTGTTATTTCATATGAAGTTCGTAATAGAAGTCAAAAAACTACCCTGAGACTTACTCCATTGACAAATTTCAGAGATCACCATCACTTAAGTAGCAGGGAAAGTCTTGTACTCAATAAAAAAATGGCATACCGTGCAACCGAGGACTATTTAAAAAGTGGTGTTAATACTTATGAAGTAGTTGTTACTAACAATACATCTCCAGTGAAACTAAAACTATATTGTAGCGAGGGGAGTTTTAGTGAGCTGAATGACTGCTACTTTGATAGAATGACGTATGATATAGAGTATGAAAGAGGTCAGGACTTTGTCGAGGACCATTTTATTCCTGGCTTCTTCGAGATTGATTTGAAACCATATGAAACAAAAAATATTACCTTTGTAGCATCTATTGAGGATGAATATCCTTCTTGTGCTGCACCCGTAATACAAAATGAAGAGGCAAGGCTTAATGAACTTATTAAAAAGGCAAATGTTAAGCACCCTCTATGCAAAGAGCTTGTGCTCTCTGCAGACAACTTTATTGTGCATCGAAAATCAACCCAAGCAAAGACTGTAATAGCAGGATATCCATGGTTTACCGACTGGGGAAGGGACACAATGATTGCATTCTCCGGCTTAACTTTAGCAACAGGAAGGTACGAGGATGCAAGGGAAATACTTTATACATTTTCCAAATATGTCAATTACGGATTAATCCCCAATGTCTTTCCCGAGGACGGTGAAAAACCAGCGTATAACAGCGTAGATGCAGCTCTTTGGTACTTTGAGGCAGTGAACAGCTACCTTGACTATACAAAGGATAGCCAATTCATCGGTGAATACATTTATCCCTGTCTTGAAAGAATCTGTCAGAGCTTTATGCAAGGAACCCTTTATGATATTAGAATGACAGAAGATGGACTGGTTACTGCGGGTGATAAGCATACACAACTAACGTGGATGGACGTAAAGGTAGGTGACTGGGTGGTCACACCTAGACATGGAAAAGCTGTTGAAATAAATGCACTGTGGTACAATGCGCTTATGGTAATGAGCAGACTTAGCAACTTATTTGGTAAGAAAGATATTTATCTAAGCTTTGCTGAAAAGGCTAAGAATTCATTTGTTAAAGTTTTCTGGAATGATAAAAAGAATTGCCTATATGATGTAGTAAATTATGAGGGCTGTGATCCTAGCATACGCCCAAATCAGATACTGGCATGTGCTCTTTCATACAATGTTATAGACCGAGAAAGAGCCAAACTGGTAGTAGAAAAAGTATGGCATTGTCTGTATACTGCATATGGCCTTAGAACATTATCAGAAGATGATGTAAATTTTAGGGGAGTATACAAGGGTGATATGCTATCAAGAGATGGTGCATACCACCAGGGCACAGTGTGGACCTGGGTGTTGGGGCGTTTTATCAAGGCCTTTGTTTGGGCGAATGGTGAAACTCAGCAAGCCAGAAAGCTCGCACAAGACTTTGTATTGCCGTTCCAAGACCACATACGGGATGCCGGGCTTAAAAGCATATCTGAAATATTTGATGGAAGTGAGCCACATAACCCAAGGGGGTGTTTCGCACAGGCATGGAGTGTTTCAGAAATATTAAGAGCTGCAAAAGAAGATGTAGCACTATAACCTTTGGGGGTGAACAAGATTGTCTTTTTCTACAATAGTGAAGGATGAACTGTGCAGAATTGAACTCAAAGAGTCATGTTGTATGCGTTCTGAAGTATTGGGAGTTATATTGACTGAAAATCTTTTTTTAATAGATAAAAATTCAAAGCCTGTAAAAATGGTTACTGAAAATGCGGCTTTTGCCAGACGAGTGTTCTCAACAATTCGTAGGGTTTATTCAGTCTGCCCCGGTGTTACTTTTAGAAGGAGCAGAAAACTCAAAAAGCATATTTCATACACCTTGAGTTTAGCAGGTATACAGGGTGCTCAAAAAATTCTATATGATCTAGGTATCAGTGGGTATGCTGAAGAGGGGTTTGTGCCCGAAGAGACAATACTGAAAAACATATGCTGTAGGAAGAGTTTTTTACGAGCAGCTTTTTTAGCAGGTGGCTCAATCAGTGATCCTGAAAAGACTTATCACTTAGAGATAGCATCTCACAACTATATTAGTACCGAGGTAGTTATAAAGCTGTTAGCCGACTATGGAATAAATGCAAAGAGAATCAAAAGAAAAGGAAGCTATGTAGTATATATCAAAGAAGGCGAAAATATTGTAGACTTTTTAAATATTATTGGTGCTCACGGAGCATTGATGGAACTTGAAAATGTTAGAATCCTAAAGGAGATGCGCAACAGTGTTAACCGAATAGTTAATTGTGAAACAGCAAATCTCGAGAAAACAGTTAATGCTTCCATGAGACAAATAGAGAACATCAGACTTATACAAACTAATATGGGATTTGACAACTTGCCTGAGAATCTTGCAGAGATTGCAGAGGTAAGGCTTGAGTATAGTGAGGCAAGTTTAAAGGAGCTAGGGGAGATGCTAAACCCTCCTCTTGGCAAGTCAGGAGTAAATCACAGGCTTAGAAAACTTGATGAGATTGGAAATAATTTAAGGGAGCAGATTGAAAAGCAGGAAAATTTAGGGAAATGACGAATAGAATATTCGTTATGCTCTAAAGGAGGAATGCACTTGGACGTTAGGTTATTCAAAAAGGGGACAACCCTGTTAATCATGATTTATGGTGATATGGATCACCATTCTGCGCAGTATCTACGCCAAAAGGTTGATGGCGAGCTGTATAAGGCAAATGTTAAAAATATTATTTTTGATTTTGAGAATGTGAACTTTATGGACAGCTCTGGAATTGGTGTTGTTGTTGGAAGATATAAAAACATTCAAAATCTAAATGGAAAGGCTGCGATTATAAACGCCAGCCCCAAAATACTTCAGATATTTGAGATGTCAGGAGTGCTTAAACTAATCCCCGCATACAACAGCCTAGACAAGGCTATGGAAGGCCTATGTGGCTAAACTAACATGAGAGTGAGGACAAATGAAATGCAGCTAATTAATGAAATGAAGCTGGAGTTTTTGAGCAAATCCAATAATGAGGCCTTTGCTAGAGTGGTGGCAGCAGCCTTTGCATCTCAGCTTGACCCTACTATTGAAGAACTGGCAGATATCAAAACTGCGGTTTCTGAAGCGGTTACTAATGCTATAATACATGGATATGAAGAAACGACGGGTACAGTTTTTATGAGCTGTAAGCTGTTTGATAAAGGTATTGAGATTACTATTCGTGATTATGGCAAGGGAATAGAAGATATTGATCTTGCCAGACAACCTCTATACACTTCTAAGCCTGACATGGAGCGCTCTGGAATGGGATTTACCGTGATGGAGAGCTTTATGGATGAAGTCAAAATTGAATCAGAACCTCAAAAGGGAACTACTATAACAATGTTCCGTGAAATCAAATCCTAACCTTTCATTAAGTCAAAGATATTATTAGAGATGATTTGCCATACCTACACATGGAAAATAAAAGAAAATATGTATAAAAATATAAAATAACTCCAATAATATCTTATGATAGAAGGTTTTTACCAGCCATATTACTAATGAAAGGTTTAGGAAAAACTATGATTGAGATGACGGATGAAGCTGTAAAAGAGCTTATAGTAAGATCAAAAAAGGGTGATAAGCAGGCTCAGGCTGTGCTGGTTGAGAATAATGTGGGCCTTGTTTGGAGTATAGTTAAGCGATTCCAGAATAGGGGATATGAGGTTGATGACCTATATCAGATTGGATGCATCGGACTTATAAAAGCAATCAATAAGTTTGATACCTCTTTTGACGTCAAGTTTTCTACATATGCAGTACCTATGATTATAGGGGAGATAAAGAGGTTCATCAGGGACGATGGAATTATCAAGGTAAGTCGCTCTCTCAAGGAAATCTCATCCAAGGCACGTATTACAAAGGAGATTATGAGTAAAGACTTAGGGAGGGAACCATCCATCAGTGAAATTGCCGAGCAAATCAAGGTTTCTTCAGAAGAACTTGTAATGGCCCTTGAAGCGGGATGTGCCCCCGAATCGCTGTACAGCACAATAGGTGATGGTGACAATTCCCCAATCTTGCTGATTGACAGAATAAATGCAGATAATAATACCCGAGAAGTGGATTTAATCGATAAAATAGCTATAAGACAAATTTTAAATACTCTTAACAAACGAGAAAGACAGATAATCATATTGCGGTATTTCAAGGAAAAAACTCAGGTACAGATTGCCAAAATGCTAGGCATATCCCAAGTACAGGTATCGAGAATTGAAAAGAAAATATTACAGGATATTAAAGCTAAAGTCAGCCAATAAAAAATTACGGCTGACTTTTTTGTATATTTTTTTCATGAAAATCAATAATAATAATCAGCTTAGTGAATTTGCAATGTGAAAGGAATAAAACATGAAAAAAACTTTTACAAAAGAGGATTACGCTAATTATGTAAAAAGCGTTTCTCCTAACTCAAAGCTTGGAATCAACGTCATAAAAGCTTTTGTTGTGGGAGGGCTAATCTGCATTATAGGACAATTTGTGATTAACTACTTAAAGGCAAAGGGACTGGAAAAAGAAACAGTATCAAGTCTTACAAGTATTGTGATGATTTTTCTTGGTGCATTTCTAACAGGGCTCAATGTCTATGATGAAATCGGAAGATTTGCTGGGGCAGGTTCAATTGTACCTATTTCAGGATTTGCAAACTCTGTGGCCTCACCTGCTATGGAGTTCAAGTCAGAGGGGCTTATACTGGGCATGGGTGCAAAGATGTTTATAGTTGCAGGCCCTGTTATTGTTTATGGGATTTGTTCATCAATAATAGTAGGAATAATATATTACTTGCTATCACTATAATACCATTTGGAGGAACATTAATATGGCTCAAAAACACATAGGAAGTCAGACAATAAAATTTTCAAAGCCTCCTTCCATTATAGCGGGTGCAGCAATTGTAGGGCCAAAGGAAGGACAAGGACCACTTGGAAAGAGTTTTGATATGGTTATTGAAGACGAGGCCTGGGGAGAAAAAACTTGGGAAAAGGCAGAAACCAAGCTTGTAAAAGAAGCATTTGGGAAAGCAGTTCAAAAAGCTCAGTTAACAAATGACAAAATACAATATGTTTTTGGGGGAGATTTGCTGAATCAATGTATTGCTGCTACTTATGGTCTTAGAGAAACAAATGTACCGTTTTTTGGGTTGTTTGGTGCTTGCTCAACGATGGCAGAATCAATGAGCTTAGGAAGCATTTTACTTGATGGGGGTTTTGCAGACAATGTAGTTTGCATGACTTCAAGCCATTTTTGTTCAGCAGAGAAGCAGTTCAGGTATCCGCTGGAGCTAGGTACCCAAAGGGCTCCTACAGCTCAATGGACTATAACGGGTTCTGGTGCAGTAGTGCTTGCAGCGCAGGGCAGTGGCCCATACATCACACACGTTACTACTGGGAAAATTGTTGATTTGGGAATCTGTGATGCAAATAATATGGGCGCTGCTATGGCACCTGCGGCAGCCGATACTATTTTTGCTCATTTTGCTGATACGGGGCTGCCGCACGACTATTATGACCTAATTGTAACAGGTGACTTGGGATTATACGGGAAAAAGATTTGCTTAGAGATGTTAAAGATGAACGATGTTAATATTGAAAACTGCTATAACGACTGTGGTGTAATGATGTTTGATACAAAGAAACAAGACAAACATGCAGGAGGAAGTGGCTGTGGTTGTTCGGCTACTACATTTGCCGGTCACATCTACAAAGAGCTTAAAAACGGAAACCTCAATAAAGTACTATTTGTAGCAACAGGGGCTTTAATGAGTCCTATAAGCACTCAGCAAAAAGAGTCCATTCCCAGTATAGCGCATGCTGTTGCTATTAATAAGACCTTAAGCTGAAATTAATATTTGTAATCTGGGAGGAAGGCTAAACATATGGACTATTTATATGCTTTTTTGGTTGGAGGAATTATTTGCGCAATAGGACAGGTATTAATAGATAAGACTAAACTGACTCCGGCTAGAATACTAGTAATTTTTGTAGTTGCAGGAGTAATACTAACTTCAATCGGTCTTTACCAAAAATTAGTGGATTTTGGAGGGGCTGGTGCCACTATTCCCTTGACAGGCTTTGGATACTCGCTAGCAAAAGGAGTTATGAAAGAAGTTGATAAAATAGGTTTATTAGGAGCGTTTACAGGGGGCTTCAAGGCAACTGCTGCCGGTTTAGCTGCCGCAGTATTTTTTGGCTTTCTTATGGCTATTATATTTAGCCCAAAGCCAAAACGCAAATAGTAATAACGTATGAAAAATGCGAAGAAGTTACATTTTTTTTAAAAAAATATAGAATAATTATATAAAGTTGTATATAATTATTCTATGCTTTGCATTTACATACTCTGCAACGTGGTTTGACACTTGCAATTTTATACATATAAGGTGGATTAAAGATGAATATTGAATATATAAATCCTTTTATTGAAGCTAGCCAGACAGTTCTTAAGCAGATTGCGAATGTCGATGCTACCCTTGGAAAGGTATTTTTAAAGAACTCGCCCTACAAGAGTGAATCAATAGTAATTATTGTTGGTATTACTGGTAAAATAAGAGGACAGGCAGTTTTTTCAATGAGTAAGAAGACTGCTTTTGCTGTTGCATCTGCAATGATGTTTGGTATGCCTGTTGATGAACTAAATGAGATTTCAAAAAGTGCATTATCTGAACTTACAAATATGATACTTGGAAATACAGCTACTTTGTTATACAATAAAGGAATCGGTATAGAAATAACGCCACCATCTTTACTACTTGGTGACAACCTACAGATTACACCATCGAAGATGAAAACAATATGTATACCTCTTACCTTTAATGCTGATGATTCATTGGAAATAGATATTTCTGTACAAGATTAAGATTTATACTAAAATGCATATACTTATATGAGAAGATGGTTTATACCATCTTTTTTCATGAAAATTAAACTAAAAGGGTAGTGATAAAATGCCAATAAATATTGTACTAGTAGAACCTGAAATCCCACAGAATACTGGGAATATTGTCAGGACATGTGCTGCAACAGGCGCTAAGCTTCACCTGGTTGGACCATTAGGATTTTCTATTGAGGATAAGTATTTGAAAAGAGCTGGGCTAGATTATTGGGATGAGGCAGAGGTTAAATACTATAACAGCTTTGAGGAATTGAAAAGTAAATATCCAGAGGCTAATTTCTACTATTCTACAACAAAAGCACTTCATAAGTACTGCGATGTTTCATACCATTCTGAGGACTTTGTTGTTTTTGGGAAAGAAACAGCAGGCTTGCCAGAAGAATTGTTACGTGAAAATAAGGAAAATTGCATCAGAATACCCATGAGAGAGGGCATAAGATCGCTAAACCTTTCAAACTCAGTTGCAATAGTTGCATATGAAGCACTGAGACAGAATGGTTTTGAAAACTTAAAAACTGAGGGTAAGCTTGTAAAGTACGATTGGTAACCTTTTTGAAGAACAATCAGTACTATATAAAAATGTAATTAGTTATTTATGTTAAAATGTAACTAGTAATTTATTAGCAATGCAATTATTAATCTATTAGCAATGCAATTAGTATTAGATAAGTTTATTCACTTGTTTTATGGGTATATTAATTGTGATTACTTTCTTAAACTTTTATTTTAGCCTGGCGTAAGCCTATAAGGAAAGAAGGAGTTATAAAATGGCCATTAACAAAGAGAGACTGGTAAATGAATTTGTAGAATTGGTGAGTATAGATAGCATGTCACTCAATGAGAGACAGATGTGTGATGCTCTAAAGGAAAAATTATCCCATATGGGGCTTGAGCCTTTTGAGGATGATGCAGGCAGTAAAGTAGGAGGCCAATGTGGTAATATTATTTGTACCATAAAAGGCAACAAAAATGTTCCAGCTATTATGATGACAGCCCATATGGATACTGTTAGCCCAGGTATTGGCAAAAAGGCTATGGTTGAGGGCGATATAATTAAAAGTGATGGAACTACAATTTTAGGTGGAGATGATTTAGCCGGAGTGGTAAGTATTCTCGAGGCTGTTCGATCTATCAAAGAGGACAAAATAGACCATGGTGACCTTCAAGTTATATTTACCATTGCCGAAGAAGGCGGGCTTTTGGGGGCAAAAAACCTGGATTACTCCAAAATTTATGCAAAGTATGGTTTTGTTATGGACAGCGATGGTGAAGTTGGCTGTGCTGCTACTAAGGCACCTTCACAAAATAAAATTGATATCGTAATTACAGGTAAAGCTGCACATGCAGGTATTGAACCGGAGAAGGGGATAAGCGCAATTTCAATTATGGCAGAAGCCATTTCACATATGAAGCTGGGCAGAATTGATGAAGAGACTACCGCAAATATTGGTGTAGTAAACGGAGGAAAGGCAACTAATATTATTTGTGACAAAGTAACTATCAGTGCAGAAGCCAGAAGCCGTGATATGAGCAAACTTGAAGAGCAAACCCAGCATATGAAGCAATGCTTTATAGATGCTGCAAACAAGTACGGTGGGAAGGTACAGTTTGAGAGCCATCTTGAATATCCAAGTTTTAATATTGATGAAAATGATTTATTAATAGATATTCTAAAAAAAGCGGCTGCTCAGGCGGGGCTTACTTATAAGAGTGTTTCTACCGGTGGAGGCAGTGATACTAATATATTTAATTCAAAGGGAATTAAGTCAGTTGATTTAAGCATTGCTATGAGAAAGATTCATAGCGTTGAAGAGGAGATTTACATCAGTGATATGTTAAAGTCTGCAGCATTTCTGGTGGAGATTATTAAGAGTATTGAATGAGGTAAATAATGAATAATTCTATAAATGCGTGTACTATTTCAATTACTGATAAGGCTCTTTTCGATAGCTATATTAAAAAGGCAGGGGTAACAGCTTCGGAACTTAACTTTACAAACCTTTTTATGTGGAGAAAGTACTATGACATAGAGTTTATCGAATACGAAGGCTTTCTTAATATTATTTCAAGGGGAACTATAGGTAAACCCTTTTGCTTCTTTCCTATTGGTGATTATAGCAACAAGTCGGGGTTGGTTGGTTCTATAGAGATGTTGAAACGGTACTTTTTTGAGAAGGATTGGCATTTTGTCATGAGTAGAGTATCAAAGGAGCAGCTTACTCTATTGTTAGAATGTTTCGCTGGCAAGGTAAAATTTGAAGAGGACAGAGCTAATTTTGACTATATATATTCCTATGAAAGCATGAGTAGCTTAGCTGGCAAAAAGCTCGATGGCAAGAGAAACCATATAAATAAATTTAAGAAAATGTATTCTTCAGAATATAGACCTATCTCCGAGCAAGATATTAGTGATTGCAAGGATATTATGGAGAACTGGATTGCTAGTCGAAAAGAACAGGATGACACTGAGATAAGCACTGAAAAAACCGCAACATATGAATTATTGGACAATTTTAGTGAGCTCAATGTCAAGGGTGCCATTGTTTTGGTAAATGGAAAGCCGGAAGCGTTTACTATCGGTGAAATGACAGCAAATGATACGGTAGTTGTACATGTGGAAAAGGCTAACTCCTCTATTCAAGGTTTATATCCTTTTATAAATCAGCAATTTTTACAAAATGCCTGGCAAGGGGCAGAGTATGTCAATCGTGAGCAGGATCTAGGCATTGAAGGACTTAGAAAAGCAAAATTATCTTATAATCCCGTACATTTTATAGAAAAATTCACAGTTAGAGATTGTTAATATTTTATTAAATTGGTGGTTTAAACTATTGAAAAAATATTGTAAATAATATAAAATTAGTTTTGGTTTATAACCAACAATAGTCAATAAGCATCAAATGCTTTATTTCAGTGTAAAGCACTAGATTAATAAGCATAAATGCTTTATATCCAGTGTCAAAGCACTAAAAAGATAAAATTTTAGGAGGTATATTAAAATGGCAGTAAAAATGGGTATTAACGGTTTTGGACGTATCGGTCGTCTAGTATTTAGAGCAGCTTCAAAGAATCCTAACGTGCAGGTTGTTGCAGTAAACGATCCATTTATCGATCTCGAGTACATGAAGTATATGTTAATTTATGACACAGTACATGGCAAATTTGATGGCGAAGTAGAAATCAAGGATGGCAAGCTTGTTGTTAACGGAAATGCTATCTCAGTATTCGCTGAAAAGGATCCTGCAGCTATCGCTTGGGGCGCTTGCGGCGCTGATTACGTTGTTGAATCAACAGGCGTATTCACTACTACTGAAAAGGCTTCAGCTCACATCAAGGGTGGAGCAAAGAAGGTTGTTATCTCAGCTCCTTCAGCTGACGCTCCAATGTTCGTTATGGGCGTTAACGATGACAAATACACTAAGGACATGACTGTTGTTTCAAACGCATCATGTACTACAAACTGCTTAGCTCCTTTAGCTAAGGTTATAAACGACAACTTTGGTATTGTAGAAGGTCTTATGACTACAGTTCACGCTGCTACAAACACTCAGAAGACAGTTGACGCTCCTTCAATGAAAGACTGGAGAGGCGGAAGATCGATCCTTGGAAACATCATTCCTTCATCAACTGGTGCTGCTAAGGCAGTTGGAAAGGTTATTCCAGAATTGAACGGCAAATTGACAGGTATGGCTTTCAGAGTTCCTACAGCTGACGTATCAGTTGTTGACTTGACAGTTAGACTTGAAAAGGCTGCAACATACGAAGAAATTAAGGCTGCTGTTAAGACTGCTTCAGAAACTAACCTCAAGGGTATCCTTGGTTATACTGAAGATGCAGTTGTTTCAACTGACTTCATTACTGACCCACGTACTTCAATATTCGATGCTGAAGCTGGTATCGCATTGAACGGTAACTTCGTTAAGTTAGTATCATGGTATGACAATGAATGGGGCTATTCAAACAAGGTTGTTAACCTCATTGAACACATGGCTAAGGTTGACGCTGAATAATTAAAAATATCTCTTTAAATAAAAACACCGTCAGGTTATTCTGACGGTGTTTTTTAAGAATATAGAATAAAGATAAAATAGTAAAATAAGCACTGAACGGATTTGCGGAGTAAATTTTCTTGTCTTTATGGTTTCTCAAAACCATACTTTTTAAATACCTTTGCCGCTTCTTTATTATTGAGATAGTCAAGAAAATTTTGTGCCTCCTTGGCATGCTTTGTATCCTTTATAATTGCGGCTGGGTAAACAATAGGGGAATGACTGCCTTTAGGTGCGATAGCAACAACCGTGACTTTTTGTGATGTATTTGCATCAGTGGCATATATTATTCCGGCATCTACTTCACTATTCTCAACATAGGTAAGTACTTGAGTAACATCTTTCCCAAAGACAGCTTTTTCTTCTATAGCATCCCAACAGTTCAGATTTGTAAAAACCTCCTTGGCATACTGACCTGCGGGAACACTTTTTGGTTCACCCAATGCAATCTGCTTTATTTGGGGCTGTGAAAGTGACAAAAAGTCAGAAATATAAGTATTATCGCTAACCTTTGGTACTACTAGTACCAACTGATTTTTTAGTATATTCTTTATTGAGTTGCTATCTATTATGCCATCTGAGTTCAAAGCATCTATTTGTTTTTTAGCTGCACTGATGAAAATATCACTCGGAGCACCGTTCTCAATTTGCTTCTGTAAATCTCCAGATGAGCCATAGTTGAACATCAGTACAACATCGGGGTTCTCTTTTATATAAAGCTCAGAAACCTCTGTCATAGCTTTCTTTAAGCTTGAAGCAACGGAGATTGTCAGTGAAATCGAGCTATCCCTTTGTGTGCACCCCGCAATAAGAATTATTGATAAGGTAAACAAAAAGGTCATTGCGTATTTTATTATTTTCAATATTATCCCTCCTATCTTTTAAATACTTATATTTCATTTTTACTCGTTGAAAATAAGGATATTATTTATATCAACTGTGAGTAAGATATTCTGTCCTACTATCAGAGTGCTGTCATATTGACCCTTTTCAATCTCCCAGCATAATGGGGGAGAGCTGCCTTGAGTCTCTGTTAATAGAAGCACAGTGACAGAAAAGGGGGCTTCTATAATATTCACTATCTTGCACAGAAATGAGTTTGCTACATTGCTGTTCACCCTTCTGAAGGAGTGAGCTCTGATACCTAAATATATGGAGTGAGCTGGAGGTATATTTTTATTCGAATTAAATGATGCGCAACTATCTTCTAATAGATTAAGTAATGCGCCCCTATCTTTAAACATATTAAACGATGAACTCTTATCTTTATTTAGATTAAATGATGTGCCCTTATCAATATTCAGATTAAATGATATACCCCAGTCTGTTGCGTATATTTCGGAGGGGCTCTTTATCACAGCAGTGGAGATGTTTCTACACCCTGTGGTTTTGGCACAGGACAAGGTCTTTGGATTATCAAAAAGCTTATGAGTATCTCCCAAACAGTCAATCCTACCGTTCGATATTACAGCCATACTATCACATACTCTGTATACCTCATCTCTTGAATGTGATACAAAAAGAGTTGTACCTTGAAAGCTCTTGAGGATTTGACACAGTTCTTGTTCTAGTTGCCATCTTAAAAAGCTGTCAATTGCAGAAAAAGGCTCATCAAGCATGAGTATCTTGGGTTTGCTAGCGAGCATCCTAGCAAGTGCCACTCTTTGCTGCTGACCGCCTGACAGCTGTGAAGGATACTGGCTTTTCACACTTTCTAGCTGAAAGGTTGAAAGCAGCTCGGATAGAGTAGTAACCCGCTCAGTTTTGTCTTTTATTCCCGAGGTAATGTTTTGTGCCACAGTCATATTAGGAAAGAGTGCGTAGTTTTGAAAGAGATACCCTGTACCCCTAAGCTGCGTAGGAAGGTTGATGCCCTTTTCAGAATCAAAAAGAACGGTATCATCAAGTACTATCCTTCCTTTGTCAGGCGTAATAATTCCAGCAATACATTTGAGTGTCAGACTCTTGCCACATCCAGATGCACCTAAAAGCCCTAATGTTCCTTGTTGTGTCTCAAAACATATATCCAAACAGAATTTTCCCAGCTTTTTATGTATATCAACAAATAGACCCATATAGTTGCACCTCCTTGCAAAGTGGATTTTATTATTTGATGCTTTGTTGCTTTAATAAATCATTGCTTGCTGTTTTACGGTTTAGGTATTATATTGCTTTAGTTTTAAAATTGCTTGGTATTTGGAAGACTTGTTGATTATTAAGCTTAGGCTGTAAATGTCTTATTCAGTAATTCTTAGCATAATAGACTTATTATTTTTTCACGGATTATATGTATTAGCTTTATAACTTGGTGAATATAGACTTGCGTTGTAGCCAGATATTCATACAGCTGACAGAAGTAACCGAGAATATAATTATTACAAGTACCCAAAACAATGCAACATTCATATCCCCCGAGGAAACAGCGGTATATATGAGCAGTGAAATAGTCTGGGTCTTGCCTGGTATATTGCCGGCCACCATTAGGGTAGCTCCGAATTCTCCGGTGGCCCTGGCAAATGACAAAATAGTTCCAGCGCCAATGCTGGGGAGGCACATGGGAAAAATTATCTTCCAAAAAATATAGGCTTCAGATAGTCCAAGCGTTCTCGCTGCATATACAATATTATTATCTATCTGCTCAAAAACACCGCGTACCGTTTTATACATTAACGGAAAGGAAACTACTACTGCACATAATACAGCGCCTGCCCAACTAAAAACCAGCCTTAAATGAAAAAGCTCCAGCAGTTTTCCGACAATCCCGTTTCTACCTGTAAGTAGTAAAAGGATAAAGCCTACAACCGTTGGAGGCAGAACTAGAGGCAAGGTAAAAAGTCCGTCTATTAGCCATTTGAATTTAATTGTCGAGAAGTGCACCCATCTTGCAGCATATAATCCTAAAATGAAACAGAGAAGGGTTGCGCACACCGATGTTTTGACAGTAATGATAAGCGGAGAAAAGTCCATATGCATCAGCTCCTTATTGCGTGTTACATTTGTATGATAGATCCTTTTTTACGATATAGCTTTGAGGTTAACTTTTGGTGTAACCTATTATACTTGCTAACTCATCAGAGACTTCCTTGAGGTAGTATTTGTCAATTCCCAATTCAAAAATGTTACTAGCAGTAAAAACAAAGTGTTCGATATTGCAGTTACCAGACCTTTCACCAATGCCCCAAAAGGTGCAGTCAATATATTTTGCTCCTGCCTTTGCAGCTTCAAGAGAATTGGCAACTGCCATTCCTAAATCATTGTGTACATGAATTTCAATATCCAGTTCAACAGGAACAACCAAATCCTTAATTGCCTCAGCGGACTTTTTTGGTGTTAGTACTCCAACTGTATCAGCATAACGTACTTGACGCACCCCCATTTGAGCCAGTATTTCCAACAAACCCCTCATAAATGTGATATCGGCTCTTGATGCATCCTCAAACCCAACTGACACAGTAAGTCCCTTTTCCAAAGCAAAGCTTACGCACTCCTTTAGCTGGTTTATCAGCCACACCTTGTTTTTTCTAAGCTTTGAATAAATCTGTATATATGATACTGGGACACAAATATGAATAATATCAGGGCAACATTCTACTGAATGTTTAATATCCTCCAAACTCATTCTGTTCCATGCAGATATCTTACTGTTCTTTTTTTGCTGCATCATTTTATAGATTGATTCCTTTTCACAATTGCCCAAGGCAGGTATACCTGCTTCAATCTGCACAATACCGAGAGAATCGAGCAACTGTGCTATCTGAACTTTTTGATTTGGTGAAAATGCGAATCCGGGGCTTTGCTCGCCATCTCGCAAAGTGGTATCAACTATATACCTTTTTTGTTTTAGCATATTGTACCTCCTTTACTATTTCAATAAGTTCGGTATCAGATAGACTTCTGCCAAAAGCTATGCTTTTATATTTAACTTGCTCCAGAATGTCACATATATTAAGACAACAGGTGTCTATTCCAAGGTCTAGCAGCTTTAGTTCGATAGCTGCTTTGCCAGAGTGCTTTCCTACAATTAGGGAACGTTGTGCACCAACTACCGAGGGATCATAGGGTTCATATGTAAGGGGGTTTTTCCGTACTCCATCAGCATGAACTCCTGCTTCCACCATGAAAATTCTACTTCCTATAATCGATTTGTTTTCAGGTATTAACTTACCCGTTATAGCTTCATAAAGTGCTTTAATGTCTTGGAATATGCTTAAATCCTGATTTGGCCTATGTCTTGAGTTTATTCTTAAAGCCATAATAACTTCTTCTATTGCAGAAAAGCCTCCTATTCCTGCGAAGCTGCAAACTACATCTGTGTTTCCTTGGAGAATCCACTGTGTAGCTATTGCGGTTGCACAATAGTGGCTATTTTGAGGACATAACTCAATCTTCCCTGAGAATGTATGCCTAATAATATCCATATAATGAGAGTAATCATGGCACATTAGATCGTCTAAACCTGTAATACGTACATTCTCAACATTTGAATATTGCCTTAGATTGTGTATCTCACGGATATCATTCACCTGAAATTCATATATAAAGTCTTTATCTACAGAATAATTTCCGTGTCGCAATACAAAATGATTAAATCTATTATGTTTTGCTGCTTCATGGGGTGTACTAACAGACAAAACATAATTGATTCCATCCGGCAGGCCTTCAATCTTATTGGTTAAGGCTACAGGGAGTTCAATTGTTTTAACCCCAACTTGTGCTATCATTTCACAGTAGCTGGTAATCTGACTACTATTAACTAGCAAGGGGTCAATACAAACGAGTGTTTTGTCAATTATTCTAATCATTAATTCACCTCACTTTGATGAATATTTATATAAGCAGCTCCTCAACTCTGCCGCCACCCTCGATGTGTACGTCCATTATCTTCGTAACATCATCAACCGAAACATTTCTGTACCAGACACCTTCTGGGTATATCACTACTACAGGACCCTTTTCACATATTCCGAAGCAGCCTGTATTAGTTACAAGTACATCACCGCTTAATTCTCTGTCATCAATTTCTTCCATAAACTTATTAATTACTTTTACAGAGTCCTTTTGAAAACAATAGCCTTTTTGCTGACCATTAATTCTACAACTAGTACATACTAAAATATGATTTTTTATTTTCATAATTATTACCCCTTTCATGTTTCACCTTGTTTTATTGCTATATGCCTTGATCCTGTTGCATTATACACATTGATTTTTTAGTGCTACACGCCTTGTTTTTATTACTACACGCCTTGTTTTAGTGCTACACGCCTTGTTTTAGTGCTACACGCCTTGTTTTTAGTGCTACACACCTTGTTTTTATTGCGGGACATACTTCTTACTATTATCAGACATTGAGAATGCTGCTTTCACCACAGCTTCTGAAATAGTATCATAAGTAGTAATGACCTCAATTCCTTCTTCTGCAAGCCTTTTGCTAGGGGCATCTCCTATTCTGAGAGTCAATACTCCATTGCAGTCAGATACTGCTTTGATTAGGCTATCAATCTTACCATCATCATCACATTCTGAACCTGTACAGTATTTCTTTACTTGACGTTTTTCCACATAGGCTGCCTCACCATTTTTAAATTCATATATAAATAACTCCGTTGCATGCCCAAAATGCTGATCCACCAGTACTCCACTTTTTGAAAATACTGCAAACCTGAGGCTTTTAGAAGTAGCAGCATTTGTAATGTAAGGAGTACTGCTATTTGTGCTGTAAGGGATACTGCCAGTAGTATTGCAAGAGTTACTGCGGTTTATGTTGGCACTACAACTGGTGCTAGAAGAGCAAGCGCTGATAGAACTGCACGTGCCACTTGAGCTACAAGTGCCGCTTATTTTGCACATGTCCCTCGTTTTATTGCTACTATTAACGCTACCAATTGTGCCATTGCTACTGGTATCGTCACAGCTTGTGTTAGCGAGGTAATTAGTGCTGTTACTAGAGCTAGAGCCACAGCTTGTGTTGTCCCCGCAGCTTCTAAATTCAATAGAACTGTCCATATCCAGGGTGCCTACCGCATCTGCTCTACACTGTCTGCAATGATACATCTGATTGAGGTGTTCACCACATTTTTTTCTTAGCTTGTGCAATTCCTTGTTGCTTACGAGAGGAAGATTTTCAAAGACACTGCCTTTTACCGGGATAAGTGGCATTATATTTGAAACAAAGCAGCCAAGCTCCTTTACCTTTTTTACAACCTCTTCTACATGTGTATCATTAATACCCGTAAGTAGAACTGTATTTACCTTGCATACCACTCCCTTTGAAGATAGCAGCTTCAATCCTGCTAACTGATTTGCCAAAAGAATGGCAGCAGCAGTTTCACCTGTGTAGGTGGTACCCAAATAATCAATGTGCTTATAAATCTTTGCGCCAATAGCAGTATCTATTGCGTTGATAGTAACAGTTAAATGCGACACTCCCAGTTTTACAATCTCATTAGCATAGAAGGGAAGCATTAATCCATTGGTTGACAGACAAAATGTAATATTGGGGTCAGCTTTCCTAATGAGCGTCAACGTCTTATTGGTTTTCTCCCAATCGGCGAGTGCATCACCAGGGCCAGCAATACCCACAACAGATAAATTGGGCATTTTCTGTTTAACCGCTAAGAACTTCTCTAGAGCCTTCTCCGGAGTTAATATCTCAGATGCTACCCCTGGTCTGCTCTCGTTTGGACAGTCATATTTTCTGACACAGTAATTACAGCTTATATTACATTTTGGGGCCACTGGTAGGTGCATTCTGGCATGGCTGTGAGCATCTTTACTATAGCAGGGGTGCGTTGATGTTTTTACTGCTATACTATGGGACATGCCGGTAGAATTCTTTTCTACAAAGAATTGCTTATGTATACGTTCTCGAAAGCCCTCTTTTATTTCGAGCAGCTTATTGGTTATGCTATCTAGCAACTGTAGTGATCCCTCATACCCCAAGGTACGTATTCTTTGTCCACCAACTCTGTCATGTATTGGGAAAGTGCACCTAACAAGAGGAATACCCGACTTTTCTTCAATTCTACGAGCATCCGAGCTTCCAATCATTATGTTAGCACCATGCGCTAGAGCATAGGTTTGTATGTTTTGAAAATCTGTATCGTTCAGGATAACATATTTGTCACTATCGGCTTTTTGAGTCACCATAACTATCTCATCAATAGCCTTGTAGCCAAGATTTGGACAGTTTGAGCCCGTAGCAACCACCACCGGCATTATGCCGTTTTCACAGCACAGTCTAACTATTGAATAAACAAAATCAGGCTCGCCATAAACAACTGCTTTGCCTTCTCCATTGTATTTGTGGGAGTCGATCATTGCATCAAGGTATCGGCCCTTTTCCTTTTTTATGGCTTCAGGGATAGGTTTACCCGATATGATGCATAGCTGCTCAATTAATGCATTGGTATCTCTGATGCCAATTGGAAGATTTAATCTGATATATGGCACATTGTAAATATCGCTGAGATATTTGGCGGGTGATAACTTTTCCTCAACGAAGGTACTTAGCTCAATGGTTGCTTTGGCACCTGCCATTTTAGATATTTCATAAATGGAGGTTCCCGAGGAGGGGAGCCTTTGGTATTGTTCATGATGCTCTCCATCCAAGTTCTCAGATATATCAGGCAAAAGTATGTAGTCTATTTCAAACATTTCTAATAGCTGCCTTAGATAGCGCGTATCGGCAGGGGAGAGCAGAGAGGTAATGACGTTTACCTTTTCATTTGGAGTAGTATCCATTTTTACATTTTCGGTTATAGCTCTTAGCGCTGCCCAATAGCCTTCAAACTGGGTTCCGCCATAGCCTGCAGTCTGCACGGGAATAATATTGACATTACAATCGCTATTTGCTTCTTTAAAATTGTTAATAATTCTGCTGACATCCTCTCCGATAGTTTCTGCGAGACAAGTGGTGGCTACTCCTATGACCTCTGGTGAATACAGCTTAATCAGGTTTCGAATGCCTCTTATAAGATTGTCTTCTCCACCATATACTGTTCCGTGCTCTGTCAGGACAGAGGAGGCAATGTCAATAGGTTCATTATAATGTGTTGCCATGTGTCGTCTGATATATGTGCTGCACCCTTGCGAGCCGTGTAATATGGTCATACACTTGCGAATACCATAAAATGCGCTGACAGCCCCCATTGGCATACACATCTTACATGGATTTATATTTAAGTTTACGATATTTCCTTCCACTATCCTCACTTCTTTCTATGCATTATTTTGTATATGGTTCCAAACAGGGCTGTTGATTGAAAGATTAATCTCAGAGGTAAAATTCCTTATGCCCTCAAAACCAGCCAAGGGGTGTTTGCGCTCATGATTGTGATCACAAAAGGCAATACCTAGCTTATATGCAAGCGGCCTTTCCTTTACACCTCCTACCAGAATATCAGCCCCCTTATCCTTTATAAAAGCCTCTAGTTCTGCAGGATTTGCATCATCGAGAATAACGGTATCCTTATCAACAATGCTTTCAATAATCTGATAATCTTCCTTTTTACCAGTCTGGGTTCCGACTAAAACGGTCTTAATTCCAAGCTCATTGAATTGCCTTATTAGAGAAATTGCTTTAAAGCCTCCACCAACATAGATAGCAGCCTTCTTTCCGGTAAAGTTATCTCGATAGCCTTCAATAAATTGCTCAGCCATAACTTTTTCCCTTTGACACAACTCTCTAGCTCTTGAAATAACACATTCATCCATAGTTGCATATGCTATTTTCATTATGGAATCAATGGTATCGTGTATACCGTAGAAGCTTACCTTTATAAACGGTATATCCAGTTCATCCTCCATTCTCTTTGCCAGATATGTCATGGAGCCGGCACATTGTACTACATTAAGAGTTGCAGAGGGAGCCTCTAAAAGTTCATGGTACCTGGAGTCCCCGGTGATTGTAGAAACAACCTTGACACCTATCTCTGTCATGTATTTCTTGACTATCCATAGCTCTCCGGCCAGATTAAAGTCGCCAAGTATATTGATTCCTTCGGTCTTACTGGCCTTCTTATGCGGTTTGATTAGTGACATAAGAGCGTCACACGCAAGCTTGTATCCCATAACCTTTGTACCTGAAAAACCAGAGGATTTGACAGGGATAACACGAATTGAGTACTTTTGCTCTGCAGCTCTGCACACAGCATCAATATCATCTCCGATTACACCTACAATGCATGTTGCGTATACAAAAATGAGCTTTGGGTGGTATGCAAGCATCAGCTCGTCAATTGCTGCTGCTAGCTTGCTTTCACCACCAAAAATAACATCCTTTTCTCTCATGTCAGTTGAAAAACTATTCCTATATATTTCTTCATCACTAGAGAGACTGCCTCGTATGTCCCAAGTATAGCTCGCACAGCCAATGGGACCATGTACAATATGAAAGGCATCGGTGATTGGATTGAGCACTACTCTCGCTCCGCAATATACACATGCACGTTGACTCACTGCACCCGAGATACTTTCAGCTTCGCACCGAATGCCGCTACCCATATTGCAGCCGGAGGAATATTTTATTGAGTTTTCTCTCTCATGCAGTATTTCTATTGTCGCGTTGTTCATACTATCCATCTCCCTATAGCCAACAATATTGTTTATTACATAACCATTTCCATATCTTGATCGGAACAGTCCCTATCCTGTCGATCCATTAATGTATTGGTAATCATTTCTGCCAATCTGATAGCGCCCCTATAACCAACAATAGGTAGGTATGAGTGTACATATCTGTCAATTATGGGGAAGCCCACCCTTACAAAAGGTATATCTTCGGCTTTTGCGATGTATTTACCGTGGGTTCCGCCCATAAGTAAATCCACTTTGTCGTTTTTAAGCCATTGATGGAGTTCAAACAAATCGCCTGATGCTTTTGCAATACAATCCTCGACCCCAAACTTCTCAAATAGCTCTTTAGCGAGGGTCTCGAAGCGCTCACCCGGAGTACCAGTTATTAGATACTTTGGAATCATTCCTAACTCAAGTACAAAAGCAGCTATTCCAAGCACTGTGTCGGGGTCACCATATATCGCTACGGTTTTATTGTGAGTATAAGGATGAGTGTCTAGCATTATATCTAGCAGCTGACCTCTCTCTTCCTCAATCTCATAGGGCACTTCGTTCTTACTGAAGCGGGAAAGAGCCATTATGAAGTTATCTGTTGCATCTACACCAATAGGCAAAGGAAATGTTTTATAATTTACTCCACATTGGCGTTTCAGTACATTTGCTTGCTCTGTAGTTGCTATTTCACCCAGAGCATAAGATACTTCACAGTTACCAAGGTCTATGATATCGCTAATGAGTGTACCACCCTTTGGATACATATCATAATTACCTGTCATAGGAGCATCGAGAACACCGCTTGTATCGGGCATCAATATATACTTAGTACCTAGCAGCTGCGCAAGTCTCTTTAGCTCGCGCATATCTCCAGGATTGATAAAACCAGGAAATATTGCAGCTTTGCCGTTTTTTGACTTCGTATTTCTTGAGAGATACTTTATAAAACCACATACCATATTTGAATACCCGGTGATATGAGAACCTACATAGCTTGGGGTATTGGTGTGAACCATGTACTTACCTTCAGGAATGTCAATATCATTGATATAGGAGCCTACGTCATCACCTATTGTTTCACTCAGACAGGTGGTATGTACTGCAATAATGTCCGGCTGGTATATCTCAAAAATATTTTTTGCTGCTGTTTTAAGATTTGAGCCTCCTCCGAAAACGGAAGCACCTTCTGTGAATGAGCTGGAGGAAGCAATAGCTGGTTCCTTGAAATGTCTGGTTAGATACATTCTGTGAAATGAACAGCAACCCTGTGAACCATGGCTGTGGGGCATGCACCTGTGTACTCCGAGTGCGGCATACATAGCACCAACAGGCTGGCAAGTCTTTGCAGGGTTAATTCTAAGTGCTGATCTTTCGGATACTTCTTTTGGTGTTAGATTAAGCATGTTTTTCACCTCCAAATTGCAATGTCCCTTCAAGAGTAGGCGCAGTTTTCCAAGGTGCCTTTACATATCCCCATGCAGGAGTATAGATTCCCATAATAATATCTCTAGCAAAGTTTACTGCACCTTTAAAGCCGGCATATGGTCCGCTGTAATCATAGGAATGTAGCTGCCTAGATAATACACCATCTTTCTGAGCAATGTATTTATCCTTAATGCCTGAAAAGAATATATCGGGTTTTAAAAGCTTAAGTAATTCTTCTGTTTCAAAATGATTTAGATCATCCACTACAAATGACCCGGGAGCCATATCCTTCATCATTCCATCATATTGATTGAGAGGTATCTCTTCCTTCAGCATTTCAAAACGCTCAGGAGTAAGAAATATCTTGTATTTATCAGGCACAGGCTCAACAGTAATAGACTCAATGTTTTTACTGTCAGCATCCTCTTTTATATCAGGAATAATATCTCTTCCTTCATAATCATCTCTATGAGCAAACTCATAGCCTGCCAGAATAGTGCTCACTCCAAGGTCATTTAACAGCATCTGATAGTGATGAGCTCTTGAGCCTCCAACATAGAGAGCAGCAGTCTTACCCTTGAGTTTTTCCCTGTAATGCTCCATGCTCTCAGATATATCTTCAAGCTCTTCTGCAATAACCTCTTCAGTTCGTGCAATAAGCTCTTCGTCCCCAAAGTATTTGGCCATGTTTCGTAAAGATTTTATTGTGCTTTGAACGCCTATAAAGTTAACTTTAATCCAATTGGTTCCGTATTTGGTATTAAGCATTTCTGCTATATAGTTTATAGAACGGTGACACTGAACTACGTTTAAATCTGCGGTATGGGCATTTCTTAACTCTTCAAAGCTACCATCGCCTGTCATTACCGATATAATGTTGTAGCCTATTCTCTTGAGAATTCTCGAAATTTCCCAACCGTCACCACCGATATTATACTCACCTAGAATATTTATAGAGTATTTTTGAGGAGCATTATCTCCAGTGCCGATAATATGCTTGATGAGTCCATTGTTTGCAATGTGGTGACCACCCGACTGACTGACACCTTTATATCCTTCGCAGCTAAAAGCCAAAACCTTTTTTCCATACAATCTCTCTGATTCTGTAGCAATAGCGTGTATATCATCGCCAATAAGACCTACCGGGCAGGTGGAACAAATCATGATACACTTTGGATCAAATATTTCTACTACTTCCTTTATGGCCTGCCTGAGCTTTTTTTCACCGCCAAATACTACGTCAGATTCCTGCATATCAGTTGAGAAACAGTATTCAAGAAAACTGACACCCTTTTCATCACTGACTGCTTTGTGCCTTCTGGTACCCCATGTATAAAAGGCGCAACCAATAGGTCCATGTGTTATAACTGCAACGTCTTTTAGAGGGGAGAGAACAACACCCTTACAGCCTGCATAACAACAGCCTCTGTGGGTCATTATTCCAGGAATTGCCCTAGTATTTGCAGATATGGCAGCAGGAGTTTCAGTTATCTCCACGATATGCTCTTTTCTATTTTTATAAACCTTCGCACTATATTTATTTAGAATGGTTTCTTTTATTTGCATCTAATTCACCTCCTATTTGCCGATTATTCTTCCGTCATCTGACCGTCCCTAACTCTGTAGGTTTCGAATATGGGTAACACAAAAATCTTTCCGTCACCTGGATTGCCTGTAATATTGGTATCCATAATTGTTTTTACTACTTTCCAGACATCTTCATCCTTAACTACAAGGGTAAATGCCCTTTTGGGTATCAGTCTACCAGCTTCCGTCATATGCTCTCCTGTGGGAGATGTGGGCAACTCGCCTGTATCAAGGACATACTGCAGGACATTTGCATCAACACTTTTTTTGCCTCTACCAAGTACCTTACGACAGGTAAATGCAGGGAAGCCACTGCTTGCTAATGCTTCTTTAGTCTGGTTTACTCTATTGAGTCTGACAATTGCCAAAACCTCTTTCATAGCAACACCTCCTAAAGTCCCTTCTTTGCAGTACTGATGGTATATGCTTCTTCTACTGGGGAAACGAATATTCTGCCATCACCAAAGTTACCATTTTCACCCGTCCTGGCAGTTCTCATAATTATCTTGACTACATCATCTTTGTCTTCATCATTTACAATCAGGATTAACATTTCTTTTGGAATCTCGTCGTAGTATACCTCTCCAACCTTTACACCCTTTTGCTTACCACGTCCGTAAACATCCATCTTTGTTACGGCTGGAAAACCCGCGGATAGCAATTCTGATAGAACTGCGCCTACTTTCTGCGGTCTGATTATTGCTCTAATCATTACCATAAAATCACTCCCTTCAATATGAACAAAATTAAAGATCAAGTATTCCGTGTTCCATCAGTATTTCTTCAAGCCTATCCTGTTTCATAGGCTTTGGAACCACAAACATATCATTTCCGTCAATCGCTCTTGCAAGCTGTCTGTATTCATTTGCTTGAGTTGCACTAGCATCAAAGTCAATAACGGTTTTCTTGTTTATCTCAGCTCTCTGAACCATATTGTCTCTTGGTACGAAATGAATCATCTGGCTTCCAAGTTCTTTAGCAAATGCTTCTACCAATTCTTTTTCACCGTCAACTTTTCTGGAATTACAGATAATTCCGCCTAAACGAACTCCACCGGTACTTGCATACTTCTGTATGCCCTTTGCAATGTTATTTGCTGCATATAATGCCATCATTTCACCACTTGCAACAATATAGATTTCTTGTGCCTTTCCTTCTCGAATTGGCATTGCAAAACCACCGCATACAACGTCACCAAGTACATCATAGAATACATAATCGAGTTCCTTTTCATAGGCTCCCAAACGTTCCAACAAACCAATCGATGTGATAATTCCTCGTCCTGCACAGCCTACGCCTGGTTCAGGACCGCCTGATTCAACGCATTTGATACCTGCAAAGCCCTTTTTCATAACCAAATCCAGTTCGATGTCTTCACCCTCTTCTCTCAGAGTGTCTAGTACCGTTTGCTGTGCAAGGCCACCTAATAATAACCTCGTTGAATCTGCCTTTGGGTCGCAGCCTACTACCATTATTTTTTTGCCCATTTCACCCAAGCCTGCAGTTAGGTTTTGTGTTGTAGTAGATTTGCCTATACCACCTTTTCCATAAATCGCTACCTGTCTCATAAAATCCACATCCTTTCTTAAAAAAGGTAAAACAAAAAAGAGCCATAAAGAAATCTCACGTCTTAGTGATAATTTATTTACGACTCCCTCGTCATCTTTTTTGAATAGTGTTTAATTTGTACTATGAATACTATTATAAAGGTAAATTGTGGTATCAACAATGAACTCAATTGTATATTTATGGAAGAAAAATGAACTGTAATTTGGATAAATTGCACAAATTATTATTAAAACTTCTTAAATGCAAAAAATACTGCCCCAAGAATACAAACAAACGATAGCAAGTAATTAAGCTTGAAGCCTTCTTTTAAATAAAATACCGAAAAGAATCCGAAAACTACTAATGTTATGGCCTCTTGAATTATTTTTAGCTGAGCAGTATCAAAATCTCTTGAAGCAATTCTATTTGCAGGTATCATGAAGCAGTACTCAAAGAATGCAATTCCCCAGCTAATCAAGATAATGATGGGGAGAGAGGTTGAAGTATCCTTAAAGCGAAGATTTCCGTACCATGCAAAGGTCATAAATATGTTTGAAATTACGAGCAACAAAAACGGCCAAAATTTGATTATAGATGACATATGTACTATCCTTCCAAAATTAAATAGATTATTATGTATGTTCCAAAGTATATAATAGTAGCAAATATTACATAAATCAATATATTTTGACACTAAGTTAAAACTATTTTTTATAGGTATTAAATTTAGCATAGTAATGGATATTGCAAGGCCTAACTCAAATTATTACCTGATACTAATATCTAGTTTGAATTATTAAAAAAAATAGTATATAATAATTTTGTAATTGCATACATTTGTTTACTGATATAATGTTTGCACACCGTCAAATCAGAAAAGCAATAAAGAAGGGAATGAGTATTATGGTAGTAAAGCCAAAGTTCCGTGGATTTATATGTACTACATCACATCCTATTGGTTGTGAATATAACGTAAAAAGCCAGATTGAATACGTAAAAAGACAGGGGAAATTAAAAGGCCCAAAAAGGGTATTGGTTATAGGTGCATCAACAGGCTATGGATTAGCTTCAAGAATTGCAGCTGCCTTTGGTGGTGATGCTGCAACTATTGGTGTATTTTATGAAAGGGCAGCAAGTGGAAATAAAACAGCATCCGCAGGCTGGTATAATTCTGCAGCTTTTGAGAAGTTCGCTTTAGAAGAGGGGCTTTATGCAAAAAGTATAAACGGAGATGCTTTTTCCAATGAAATTAAACAAAAGACAATAGACCTTATAAAAAAGGATTTAGGTACAGTTGATTTGGTTATATATAGTTTGGCTTCTCCTAGAAGGACTCATCCTGTTACTGGTGAAACCTTCAATTCTGTCTTAAAGCCTATAGGCAGTGCATATACCTCTAAAACGGTTGACTTTCATACAAGGGAAGTAACAGATATTACTATAGAACCGGCAAACGATGAGGATATCAGGCAAACAGTTGCTGTTATGGGTGGTGAGGATTGGCTGATGTGGATGGAAGCACTGAAGCAGGAAAATGTGCTTTCAGAAGGAGCAATCACTTTGGCTTATACCTATGTAGGACCTAAACTAACACATGCAGTGTATAGAGAAGGTACAATAGGTAGGGCAAAGGACCATCTAGAAGCAACGGCAACAGAGATCACCGACAGGCTTAAGGATATTGGTGGCAAGGCCTATGTTTCTATAAATAAGGCAGTTGTGACTCAGGCAAGTGCTGCCATTCCGGTTATATCATTGTATGTAAGTCTGTTGTTTAAGGTTATGAAGGAGAACGGCACACACGAGGGCTGTATAGAACAGATGTATCGTATGCTAAAAGACAGAGTATATGGAAATGACATTAAGCTCGACCAAAATGGAAGAATTTGCATGGATGACTTGGAAATGCAAAGTGACAATCAAAGCTTTGTATCAGATAATTGGGATATTGTTACTTCACAGAATGTATCTGATATTAGCGATGTCGATGGGTATAGGGCTGATTTCTTCCACTTATTTGGGTTTGAGTTTGACGAGGTAGATTATGACGCGGATGTTGAGATTGATATAAAGATACCCAGCCTCTAAAGTCCCTTTCTAAGGGTGCTCGGAGTAGTGCCAGTAAAATGCCTGAATATTTTGTTGAAGTTGGCAAGATTATTGAAACCACAATCAAGAGCAATCTCGGATATACAACTATCCTCGGATTTCAATAACTGAATAGCCTTTGATACTCGCATTTTATTTAGGTATTCTATTGGCGAGAAACCAGTGCACTGCTTGAAGAATGCAGAGAAATAGTTGGGGGACATGTATACTAATTCCGCCAAGGTATTAAGCTCGATTCTTTCATTAAAGTGCTGATTTATGTACTCAAACACCTTTTCAAGCTTTTCAAGCTTTCGGCTTTTACTCCTTAGGTTTTCACTAGGCTTGCTCTCATCTTGATAATGTCTTATGAGATAAGTAATAATGTGCAATAATTTAGCCTTAATCATAAGCTTATAGCCCGTTGGCTGATCTACGTATTCGTTCTCTATTTCAGTGAGTAATCTGAATAACTCCTTGCCAATTTCGCTTTTACTATCAATCTTGTTATTAAAATTGGAACTTCTTTCGAAAAACGGCTGCAGGTATTGATAATCAAGCTGGCTTTCTGACGACCAAACAAGAGAAGGCTCAAACATAAGTACTGGCATAATCATATTATCAGGTGGAAGAACCTCCATGTAATGTGGCTCTATATTGTTTATTACAACAATATCCCCCTCGTTCATTTCATATGCTCTGTTTTCAACATAATAAATCCCCTTACCTTGCTTTACAAAGGCAATCTCAAGGTAGTTATGCCAGTGAAATGTATTGTTCATGCAATAATAGGGCTCCATATCAGTAAACTTGATTCTGAATGGAAAGTCTACAGGAAACGTTTTGGGCTTATATACCTTTGATGTTGCCATAGGATTAGCATATCCTCCAAAGAAAAAATAATGTAACACTATACTAATCATATTACTACAAATGCTTCTTGTGTTAAATAGGTTATAAGCTACTTTGCTTATTAAATAAATAGCATGGTACAAATCGTAAAATAACATTATATTTTAATAAAATAATCAGAGAATTTGCATGTGTTTAACTCTATAATAATTAATATAGAGCTAAACACTTATTGATAATTATCAGTAAAAAAGTATTATTATTTCCCCCAAATATATAAAATTCTGAAGGAGGAGAATACCATATGCTAAACGCTGCTTATGAAATAGAAAGGTTACTTCAATTTGGTCAGAAACACAACTTGATAGGTGATCTAGATAAAATTGTAGCAAGAAACGGGATGCTAGACCTACTTGGAATAAAAGAACCGTATATTGGGGAAATTCCTGATGAGAATATGGAGTACCCTACTGAAATAATATCTAAAATAACGGATTATGCTGGTGAGAATGGCATTTTTGATAAAGATATATATGTTATGCGAGAGTTATTTGATACAAAGCTTATGGGATTAATGATGCCCAGACAATCAGAGGTCATAAAAGAATTTGAATATCTTGTATCACATGAGTCAGTAAAAGCAGCGACAGACTATTTTTATCATTTATGTACTGCCTCAAATTACATAAGGACTGCTCAAATAGCAAAAAACATAAAATGGGAAGCTGATTCAAAGTATGGACCATTAGAGATTACTATCAATCTTACGAAGCCCGAAAAGGATCCCAAAACTATAGCTGTGGAAAGGCTGCAGCCACAGAGTAATTACCCGAAATGCATGCTGTGCGTAGACAACATTGGCTATGTGGGAAGGATAAACTTTCCTGCAAGACAGACACATAGAGTAGTTCCAGTTACTCTATGCGATGAAAATTGGTTCTTGCAGTATTCGCCTTACGTTTATTATAACGAGCATTGCATTGTTTTTAGTGAAATGCATGTGCCCATGACTATCAATAAAAAAACATTTGAATATATACTGAGCTTTGTAAGTCAGTTCCCACACTATCTATGTGGTTCAAACGCAGATTTGCCTATTGTTGGAGGCTCAATATTAAGCCATAATCACTTTCAGGGTGGAAATTATCTATTTCCTATGCAAAAAGCACAGGTAATACGCAATTATAAGAGCGAACGTTTTACTGGAGTATCAATTGGTATTGTCAAATGGCCTCTTTCGGTTATTCGTGCTGCAAGCAGCGATTTAGGAGAGCTGGTTGATTTTAGCGATTATGTTTTGAATGAGTGGAGACAATACAGCGATTCTTCTGTCGATGTGTTAGCCTTCTCCGACGGAGATAATGGCCCGATACCTCACAATACAATAACACCTATAGCCCGAGTAAATGAACAGGGCCTATATGAAATGGACCTTGTTTTGAGAAACAATAGAACAACAGAACAGTACCCGGACGGATTTTTTCATCCTCACAAGGAAATACATCATATAAAGAAAGAAAACATAGGGCTTATTGAAGTAATGGGCCTAGCCATATTACCTGGAAGGCTTAAGGCAGAGATGGAGCAGGTTCAAAGTATTTTGTGTGGTACCAAAAGTACTGAAGGGATAGCATCAGAGGAAAATATACTTTTTAAGCACAAAGAATGGATTGAATTGCTTGTAGCAGAATACGGGACAGCAAACGCTATAGAGCAGTCAGACAATATTATTAAGTCTGAGATAGGCAAAAAGTTTGAGACCTGCTTGGAGCATACCGGAGTATTTAAGCAAAATGAAAGTGGTCTAAAGGCTTTTGAGCGATTTATGAGTAAGCTTGGCTTCAAATAGAAACTTAGTAGGGAAATGCCAATAAGTATACGAATCATTGTAATACTTTATTAAAATGCTCAAATGTAAAATGGTTTAAATATTTAAAAGATAAAGTACTTAACTACCTTATTATATAATAAACAAATTAAAGTGGAGGGGATAAAAATGGATTTTAGCTATGAGGAACTCAAAGCCAAATTTTGCGAGATATACGGTGGAACCACCGATGATCTCAGAGTATTTGCAGGGCCGGGAAGGGTTAATCTAATAGGTGAACACATAGATTATTGTGGGGGATATGTTTTTCCAGCTGCGTTAAGTTTGCAATCTACAGTAATTGCCAGAGTAAATGGGGACAATATGTTAAGACTTACTGCTACAGATTTACCGGACAGAGTTGCCGTTGCAATGGATAATCTTGAAAGTGCAAGAACGCTTAGATGGGGAAATTATCAGGCAGGAATGGCACTTGAGCTGCAAAATAGAGGATATAAACTGGTTGGAGTGGATATGCTCTTCCATGATACTGTTCCGCTAGGTTCAGGACTCTCTTCATCTGCTGCTATCGAGATGGCAACAGCAGTGGCTTTAGTAACACTAGGGAATGAAGCTCATAGCATTGATAAGCCCATTGACATGGTTGAAATGGCAGTAGTAGGACAGTACACAGAAAATAATTTCTGTAATGTCAGCTGTGGAATAATGGATCAATTTGCTTCTGCAATGGGGAAAAAGGATCATGCCATATTGCTGGACTGTGCCACACTCAAATATCAGTATCTGCCGCTTAAGCTTGATGGCTATAAAATAGTGCTGGGCAACACAAAGAAAAAGAGGGCGCTGGGTGAATCAAAATATAATGAGAGAGTCTCAGAATGCCAACAAGGACTAAATATATTAAAGCAATACATGCCTGAAAAAGAGAACCTTTGCAGCATTTCAATTGCAGAGTTTGAGCAGTACAAGGATAAAATAGTGGATGAAATAGTGAGAAAAAGAGTAACTCATGTTATATATGAAAACGAGAGGGTACTCGCAGCAGTTGAGGCTCTCAAGAGAAATGATATAAAAGAACTAGGGAGATTATTGGTTGAAGCTAATGATTCCATTCGTGACCTCTATGAGGTTACAGGAAGAGAATTGGATATAATGACAGCGGAGGCAATGAAGGTGCCTGGTGTCATAGGTGCTAGAATGACTGGGGCAGGCTTTGGTGGCTGTACAGTTAATATTGTACCAGAGGATAGGGTAGACTTATTTATTGAGCAGGTAGGTAAAAACTACAAGGAGCAGACTGGTATTACACCTGCATTTTATGTAAGTGAAATAAGTGATGGAGCAAGAGAGATTTTGTAAGTCTTTTGTGCATAAGGAGGCGTTGAAATGGCAGTATTAGTGACAGGCGGTGCAGGATATATTGGAAGCCATACAGTGGCGGAATTGCTTAAACAGGGAGAGGATGTAATAATCCTGGATAATCTTGAGAAGGGGCACAAGGAAGCAGTGCTTGGGGGAAAGTTTGTTCAGGCAGACTTAAGAAGCATTGAGCAGGTGAGAGAGGTATTCAGAGAAAATAATATTGAAGCGGTAATCCATTTCGCAGCGTATATTGAGGTGGGCGAAAGTGTTGCTGATCCATTGAAGTATTACAACAATAACGTAATATCTTCCCTTAATCTTTTGACTGTAATGCAAGAGAATGGTGTAAAAATGATAGTGTTTTCATCAACAGCAGCAACATATGGGATTCCAGAAAGTATTCCTATAAAGGAGACTGACAAGACAGTACCAATCAACCCATATGGAGAAACTAAGCTTGCTGTGGAGAAAATACTCAAATGGGTAGATAATGCATACGGGATTAAGCATGCAGTGCTAAGGTACTTTAACGCATGTGGTGCACATATCAGTGGTGCGATAGGAGAAGCCCATTCGCCGGAATCCCACCTTATCCCAATCATACTACAGGTTGCACAGGGTAAAAGGGATGAAATCAAGCTGTTTGGTAGCGATTACGATACCTTTGATGGGACATGTGTCAGAGATTATGTACATGTATCGGACTTAGCACAGGCTCACGTTTTAGCGCTTAAGCACCTGAGAAATGGGGCTCAAAGCGATATATTCAACCTTGGTAATGGCAAAGGCTTTTCAAACAGACAAGTTGTTGAGGTTGCTAGAGAAGTAACAGGTAAGCCAATTAAGGCTGTTGATGCACCAAGAAGGCCCGGTGACCCAGCTACATTGGTTGCATCTTCAGAAAAGGCCATGAATGTTCTCGGATGGAAGCCTGAATTCGCAGATCTAAGTAAAATCGTAGAGACTGCATGGAATTGGCACAAGAATCACCCAAAAGGTTATGAGAAGTGAGTTTGGGAAGTCAAATGTGCACTTCATAAAATTAAGATAAATAGTGCTCTAATCAAGATAAAAAATAGTGGCTGTAGCAATATACTCTGAGGATAGGCAATTTAATACCTCATCTTATGGATATATACTACAGCCACTTTTCACTTATTATGTTTGTGTGTAAGTCATAATATATTAGACAAGTCAGTTAAACGTTCTATATATTATATAGTTTTCTTTATTTCATATTTACCTTTAAGCTCAGCAATTTTTGAATCAAAAGCATCATGCTGCTTCTTTGTCATTAATTCAGAAGTAATTTTATCACGTACTTCGTCAAACTCCTTGATACCACTAGCCTTCTTATCTGTAACCTGTATTAGGTGATAACCAAATTGTGTCTTAACAGGCTCTGATAATACTCCCACATCAAGGCTGAATGCAGCTTGGTCAAATTCAGGAACCATCATACCCCTTGAGAAATATCCTAGATCACCACCTGCTTCTCCGGATGGGCAGTTTGAGTACTGTTTTGCAGCATCTTCAAAGCTTTGACCCTCTTCTATAGCACTCTTTATTTCAAATGCTTCAGCAAGTTCATTTACAAGTATATGGCTTGCTTTTATTTCACCACCAGAAACAAAACTTTCTTTGTTTGCTTCATAGTAATCTTTTACCTCTTCTTTAGTAACGGTTACTGATTTTATAAGTGCATTTAGTGCATGCTGCTTAAGTATGCCAGACTTTGCTCTTTCAACCTCTTCAAGGTAAGAAGGCTCTTTATCCAATCCATTTTCAACAGCATCCAAATAAATAAGCTCCTGCTGAATAACTTCATCGAGAAGTCTCTTTATACCTTCTGGTGAGTTGAACTGTGCAGCAGTCTGAGGTGGAAGAGCCTTGATAATCGCCTCTAGGTCTGACTTTGTAATATTTTGTGTTCCGACTGTAGCTAAAATTTCAGTATTTGTCATGGTGTTTTCTCCTGTTTATCCTTAAATTAACTAAAAGTATTCTTTAATTGTTACCAACAGAATATAGCTGATTAGTTATTGTAAATCATAACAGATAATAGCATGGATTGTCTATATTTCATTAGGGTAGAACTAATCTCTAAGGGAAGAGCAGTGATTTTCGATATTTGCAATATACAATTAATAATAAGTAACATAGAGTACTTAAAATAACAAGGGTGATTAATCGGGATATAATACTTCAATAAAGTTTTTATAGAGTACTTATAACTTCACAGTAAAATTAATAGATATAATTAGTTGAAATTTTTTCTTTTACATAATATTATAATGTTGAACTAAATAAAGAAAGAAAGGGAGAATATATGGATAATAAGTTGCACAAGAAGTATGGTTTATTTACTGCAATAGCAATGGTTATAGGAATTGTTATTGGCAGTGGTGTGTTTTTTAAGGCGGAAAAGGTACTCACTGCTACAGGAGGTAATCTTCCGCTTGGTATATTGGCATGGGTGATTGGCGGAATAATTATGATAGCTTGTGCTTACACCTTTGCAGTAATGGCAACAAAGTATGAGTACGTAAATGGAGTTGTTGATTACGCAGAAGCAGCTCTGGGTAAAAAGTATGCATATTATGTTGGTTGGTTTATGGCTCTTATCTATTACCCAACATTAACCTCTGTGTTGGCTTGGGTATCTGCAAGATATACATGTGTTCTGTTTGGATTCTCTATTACCGGTGGAGAGTGTATGACCATTGCATGCCTGTACTTAATAGCAAGCTTTACAATGAATGCTTTATCCCCTGTAATAGCAGGAAAGTTTCAGGTTAGCACAACAGTTATCAAATTGATACCGCTACTGCTGATGGCTATTGTGGGGACAATTGTTGGAATAAGATCGGGAATGATTGTTGATAACTTTACAACAGTAGTTAAAGAAGTTGATACCTTCACTGCTCTATTTACTGCAGTAGTTGCTACTGCCTTTGCTTATGAGGGTTGGGTAATTGCTACAAGTATAAATGCAGAGCTTAAGGATGCAAAGAAAAACCTTCCAAAGGCGTTAGTTGGGGGAACCTTTGCGATAATGCTTATATATATTTTGTACTATGTAGGTCTAGCTGGTGCCGTATCAAATGAAACAATGATGGCAGGAGGAGAAGCTGGTGCAAAGCTCGCTTTTGAAAATATTTTTTCTACTGCCGGTGGAACATTAATATTTGTTTTCGTAATAATATCCTGTCTAGGTACTTTAAATGGTCTAATGCTTGGTTGTACAAGAGGAATATACTCACTTTCGGCTAGAAATGTTGGACCTAAGCCTGAAATGTTCAACCAGGTTGACAAGGCAACAAATATGCCAACAAATTCATCAATATTTGGGCTATTATTATGTGCTGTGTGGTTAATATTTTTCTATGGTGCAAATCTTACCGAATCGTGGTTCGGATTCTTCAGTTTTGACTCATCAGAGTTGCCTATTGTAACAATCTATGCAATGTATATACCAGTATTTTTTATGCTGATGAAGAAAGAAAAGGATTTGAATACCTTTAAGAGATTTATTATGCCAGTATTAGCAATCTTGGGCTGCATATTTATGATAATTGCCGCTTGTTTTTCACACAAAATGGCAGTTGTGGCATACTTAATCATATTTGCAGTGGTAATGGTAATAGGCGCATTTTATTCAAAACCAAAAACATCTAGCATATCAAATGATTAAGCTATCGTTAAATTACTCACAAACTATTGAAATCAAATAAAAAAAGAGGTAAAATAACAGATGGTTAAATAGAGGGAAAAATGGATTTATATAGACGAGCTTTAGTTACCCTTTTTTCCAAAATTATAGACTAAACCATTTTATAAATAAATTTTAGATTTAGGAGCGTGAACTTCATGGGCATGATGAACAAAAAAACAATCGAGGATATCGATGTTGCTGGTAAAAAAGTCATCGTTAGAGTTGACTTTAATGTGCCATTGGATGCTGACAAAAACATTACAGACGACAAGAGAATAGTTGGAGCTCTTCCTACAATTAAATACCTTGTGGAAAAGGGTGCTAAAACTATATTGGTATCACACCTTGGAAGACCAAAGGAAGGTCCAGAGGAAAAGTATAGCATGAAGCCAACAGCTGTTAGACTTGGCGAATTGCTTGGCAAAGAAGTAATAATGGCTAAGGACGTTATCGGAGAAGATGCAAAAGCAAAGGCTGCTGCACTCAAGGATGGCGAAGTTCTTATGCTTGAGAACGTAAGATTCCATAAAGAAGAAACAAAGAACAACCCAGAGTTTGCAAAGGAACTTGCAAGCATGGCAGAAATTTTCGTAAATGACGCATTTGGTACTGCACATAGAGCACACGCTTCAACTGCAGGACTTGCTGATTACTTACCAGCAGTTTGCGGTTACCTTATAAAGAAAGAAATCGAATTCATGGGCAAGGCACTTGCTAACCCAGAAAGACCTTTCGTTGCAATTCTTGGTGGTGCGAAGGTATCAGACAAGATCGCAGTTATTGAAAACCTCATTGAAAAGGTTGATTCACTTATAATCGGTGGTGGAATGGCTTATACCTTCTTAAAGGCTAAAGGCTATCATATTGGAAATTCAATCTGCGAGGACGACAAGATAGAGCTTGCAAAGACACTCATGGACAAGGCTGAGGCTAAGGGCGTTAAGTTAATGCTTCCTATCGGAAGTATGGTTGCTCAGGAATTCAAGAATGATACTGAAATCAAGTATGTTCCTTCTGATGACATGCCAGATGGATGGATGGGTATGGATATCGGTTCATTAACTATAGAAAAGTTCTCAAAGGAGATTAGAAAGGCAAAGACAGTTATCTGGAACGGACCTATGGGAGTATTTGAATTCCCTAACTTCGCTACAGGAACAAAGGAAATTGCTAGAGCAGTTGCTGAGTCAGGCGCTCTTTCAATAGTTGGTGGTGGAGATTCAGCTGCTGCAGTTGAACAACTCGGATACGCTGACAAGATTACGCATATATCAACTGGTGGTGGAGCTTCCCTTGAATACCTAGAAGGAAAGATTCTCCCAGGTATAGCTTGTCTAATGGACAAGAACCCAAGAAAGACAATTGCAGCTGGAAACTGGAAGATGAACAAGACTGCAACAGAAGCTGTTGCTTTCATCAATGAACTCAAGCCAAAGGTAGCTGACGCTGAGAATGAAGTAGTAGTTGGTGTTCCATTTATTTGTTTACCTGCAGTTGTTGAAGCTTGTAAGGGTTCAAATATAAAGGTTGCTGCACAGAATATGCACTGGGAAGAAAAGGGTGCTTATACTGGTGAAGTTTCAGGCCCAATGCTCGCTGATCTTGGAGTTGACTATGTAATCATCGGTCACTCAGAGAGAAGAGAATATTTTGGCGAAACAAATGAAATGATTAATAAGAAGGCTCATGCAATATTCAAGTATGGCATGACTCCTATTATCTGCTGTGGTGAAACTCTCACTCAGAGAGAACAGGGCGTAACTGCTGATCATATCAGATATCAGATAAAGGTTGCTCTTCTTGGCTTAAGCGATGAACAGGTTAAGAAGTCTGTTATAGCATATGAGCCAATCTGGGCTATCGGAACTGGCAAGACTGCTACAAACGAACAGGCAAACGAAGTTTGCACAATTATTAGAGAGCTTGTTCAGGAATTATATGGCGAAGAAGTTGCTCAACACGTTAGAATTCAGTACGGCGGTAGCGTAAATGCTGCAAATGCAGCAGATTTATTTGCAATGTCCGATATTGATGGAGGACTTGTTGGTGGAGCTAGCCTTAAGTCTGATGATTTTGCAGTAATTGCAAAAGCATAATTTATATCTAGCACATAAAGTATACTGTTGATAAGATATTAAGTATGTAAAGCATATTTATAGTAAGATGTTAAGTATGTTAAGCATATTTATTGTAAGATATCAAGCATATACAGATTATCGATTAATCTGGCATATACGGACAATTAATTGATAATGCTGAACTCAATATAGTAGTTTATTCTGACCCTCCGGTTAGTTCTGGGGGGTCAGTTTTTAAATAGTTCGCATTGATTAAGGAGGTAAATGATGGAAAAGAAACTTGTTACATTAATGATTCTAGATGGCTATGGCAAAAATCCTAAGATAGAGGGAAATGCAATAGAGGCTGCAAATACTCCAAACCTTGACAGCTACATGGCTAACTATACAAATACTCTTATTCATACAAGTGGTATGGCAGTTGGCCTGCCTACAGGACAGATGGGAAATTCAGAGGTTGGACATACCAACATTGGAGCCGGTAGAATTGTGTATCAGGAGCTTACCCGTATAACAAAATCTATTGAAGATGGTGACTTCTTCAACAAAGAAGAGTTTTTGGCAGCGGTTGAAAACTGCAAAAAGCACGGAACAAAGCTTCACTTATTTGGACTTTTGTCAGATGGCGGAGTTCATAGCCACAATACACATTTATATGGGCTTATTGAAATGGCAAAGAAAAATGGATTAAAGGATGTATTTATTCATTGCTTCTATGACGGAAGAGACGTTCCACCCGATAGCTCAAAGATATACACTGAAGAACTGGAAGCTAAACTGAAGGAAATTGGTGTCGGCAAAATAGCATCTGTTATGGGAAGATATTACTCAATGGATAGAGATAACCGTTGGGAAAGAGTTCAGCAGGCATATGATGCAATGGTACTTGGCAAGGGGCTTACAGCATGCTGCGCAGTTAAGGCTGTTGAAGAATCCTTTGCAAAATCAGAGTATGATGAATTTGTAAAGCCTACAGTTATTGTAGAGGATGGTAAGCCGGTAGCTACAATTGGTGCAAACGACTCAGTTATTTTCTTCAACTTCAGACCAGATAGAGCAAGAGAAATAACTAGAACTTTTGTAGACCCTGACTTTAAGGGCTTTGAAAGAGGAAATGGTTTCTTCCCACTCTATTTTGTATGTATGACACAGTATGACAAGACTATGCCAAACGTAGTGGTTGCATTTAAGCCTCAATCCCTAGAAAATACATTTGGTGAATATATCAGCAGAAAAGGCCTGAGACAGCTTCGAATTGCTGAGACAGAAAAGTATGCTCATGTAACCTTCTTCTTCAACGGTGGAGTTGAAACCCAGTATGAGGGTGAAGACAGAGCACTTATTCCTTCACCAAAGGTTGCAACATACGATCTTAAACCAGAAATGAGCGCATATGAAGTTGCTGAAGAAGCTGTTAAGAGAATAGACTCAAAGCAATATGATGTAATAATACTCAACTTTGCAAACTGTGACATGGTTGGTCATACAGGCGTGTTCGATGCTGCAAAGGCAGCTGTTGAAGCAGTGGATGAATGTGCTGGCAAGGTAGTTGAAGCTGTTAAAGCTCAAAATGGCGTGGTGCTAATCACCGCTGACCATGGTAATGCTGAGCAGATGGTTGACTATGAAAATGGTGGAGCATTTACTGCACATACTACCTATGACGTTCCTTTGATAGGAATAGGCTTAGGGGATGCAAAGCTAAAGGGCGGCAAGCTAGCTGACCTTGCTCCTACAATGCTTGATATACTTGGCATTGAAAAGCCTGAGGAGATGAGCGGGGAAAGTCTTTTGGTTAAATAAAAGAAGAGTAGTATAAATATTTATTGTTTAAAATAGCCGTGGAGGTGTTTATATGAGCATATCCACGGCTTTAACTTTCTTTATTTCTGAAAAAAATTATCTAAATCTTGTGTAGGGCAGTTTATTTTGGGGTAATATAAAAGTTAATGCATAGTATTTTAGAATATTATGCATTGGAAATAAATTTACAATTGCTTTTTTCTATAATATTCTAGAAATGAATGCTGATATACAAGAAAGGAGATTTATTATGAAGCAATACATTGCTATTGAAAGTGTTTTTGCACGCGAAATTATAGATTCCAGGGGGAATCCAACTGTTGAAGTAGAGGTAATAGCAGAAGGTGGTTATATAGGACGAGCTTCCGTTCCATCAGGAGCTTCTACCGGAGCATTTGAGGCTATAGAGCTAAGAGATGGCGACAAGGAGCGTTACCTTGGTAAAGGGGTTCAAAATGCAGTTAATAACGTAAATGATATTATTGCTCCTGAGGTTGAAGGCATGAATGTTTTTGACCAGGCTGCAATTGATACTCTCATGATTGAACTAGATGGTACTCCAAATAAAGAAAAATTAGGTGCAAATGCCATACTGGGTGTGTCGCTTGCAACTGCAAAGGCTGCAGCTGAAGCATTAGGGCTTGGCTTGTATCAGTACATTGGTGGAGTTAACGCAAAAACTCTCCCTGTTCCAATGATGAACATTATTAATGGTGGAAAGCATGCTGACAACAGTGTTAATATACAGGAATTTATGATAATGCCAGTTGGTGCAAAGAGCTTTAGAGAAGCCCTTCGCATGTGTGCAGAAGTATTCCACAATTTAAAGAAGGTACTATCGTCAAAGGGGCTGAGTACTGCTGTAGGAGATGAGGGTGGTTTTGCACCAAATCTTGAAACAGATGAACAAGCAATACAGGTTATTCTTGAAGCTGTTCAAAAGGCTGGATATAAGCCTTCTGACGATTTCAGAATTGCTATTGATGCTGCAGCAACAGAAATGTATCAAGAAGATGGAACCTACTTCTTCTGGAAAACCAATATCAGAAAGACTAGAGAAGAAATGGTTGACTATTGGGCTGACCTTGCAAACAAGTATCCTATTATTTCTCTTGAGGATGGCGTAT